>JBIIOK010000051.1:0-17039 GCA_044336985.1 Pirellulales bacterium
CGCCCTTGAGCCACACCGGTCCTTCGGCCCAGACAAACCCGCTCGCCAGCACCTCGATCACGGAGTCGCGGGGCACGAGCGCGTCGAACCGCGGGTCGCGCCGCTCGATCGAGCCGAGCGTGGGGAGCAGGTCGGGCGGATTGTCGATGGCCGAGAGCAGGATGAATCGGGTAGCGGGTATCGCCTTGGCGAGTTTCGTGACCAACTCGAATGCGTCCCCTCCGGGAATAGCTGCGTCCAGAAGCACGACGGCCGGCTTGTGCTTCTTGGTGAGCGTGAGGGTGCTGGGGGCGCTATCAGCCTCGGCGACGATCTGCACGGAGGAGCCAGCCAGCATCGCACTTAGGCCCGCCCGGATGAGTTCCTTGGGGTAGGCGATGAGCAGGGATATAGAGGAGGGCATGGGCGGAAAGGGGGTGGAGGCGCAGATAAAGATAGAAATATCCCCGGCCGGTCACAAGGATAGCCCGGTCAATGGCACCTCCGCACCGGTCTTCCGGCTGATGAGCGACTCGTGAGCCTCGGGAGGAGCGGCCCGGGCTTGCGGAGCGGGTTTCTCGAAACGCCCCGCCCCCGCTTCGGTGGCGTTTTTCTGGCGTCTCTAGCAGACCGTGTCCCAGTCGGCCGTTCCCGGGGCTTCGACGCCTCGCGTCCGACGCCGGTCAGAGGCTGTGAATATCGATCACGGGCAACTCGTCGGGCGACGCCTGAAAGATGTCGCGGTCATCATGCGCCTGGATGAGCTCGCCCCAGTCGGTGGGCGGGCCACGAGCTGGCGAGATGGGCGGCGGTTCGAGCGGTTCGCCGAGGTGTGTCAGGATCTTCCGGATCGGCCCCGGCTCCGTGATGAAGGCAATGAGCCGGATGTCGCCGCCACAGGTGGGGCACGCAAGTGGAAACTCCTCGCCCACCCGCGCCATGAGTTTCGCCCACGCAATCCGCGCGGTGTCGTGCGAGCGGGGCTTTTGATGCGCGTCGCAGCAGCCTTCCGTAGCGTGACCGTCGCCCCCATGCCCGCCGGTCACCGCCTCTTGGCGTTTTCCGACGTTCCCGATCGCCAGCGACGTAACGGCCCGCCTGAGCTTGTGATTCGGTGCAAACACTCCGTGATACCTGTGCCGGTGCTTGCGCGGCGGCGGGACGAGATCGGCGAGCCGGTCGAGAAACTCAAACGGCGAGAGGTCGACGACGCCGTTTGCCCCTGGCCGCGTGGACTTGTGGCTGCGACTGGGTCCGACCCAGTTGGCCGCCCAAATGGTGACCCAGCGTCTCGGCAGCACGTAGCGGATGCGAGCGATCTGGCCGTCTGCACCGCGGCTCACAGAGAGCCGCTCGACCGCGAACGGTGGCCGGGCACAGTATCGCAGCAGGTGCTCCAAGCTCCGAAAATAGCTGGGCACGTCGCGGTCTATTGAGCGTGATCCGAACACTGGCATCGACTGAAAAACCGCTGTTCTCCCACGTGTGCATGTCGGCGGCGGCAGCGGTGTCGAGCAGGCGAGTGAGCCTGAACCAGCGGATCACGCGGCGGCGGACCCGCTCGGTGAGCGCGGCCAGATCGGCCTGGTTGATTGGTCGGGCCGGCAGGAACGCCGGTGAGGCGTCGCACCCTGCTCCGTCAGCAGCCGGCACGAAGACGCCTTCGGTTGCGCACACGTGCAGGTGCACGTGGTGGTTCAGCGCCGAGCCGAAGCGGTGCAAGAAGGAGATGGCGCCGAGCCGCGGGCGGGCGGCTGCGGGGGCGGCGTCACTCGTCACGCCTGCGGCAGCGCCCAGCAGTCGCTCGATCTCAGCAAGAAAGATCTTCGTGAGAGCGGCGACGGCCGCAGGCCGATCGGCGAGAAAACCCCGTAATCGCTTCGGCACGGAGATCACCCACTGTCGCACGGGCACCGGTGGAATCACGTGATCGACAAGGTGCGCGGCGGTCTGCGCCATGTGCCTGCCATTGCAGGACGGGCAAACCCCGCGCCCCTTGCACGAGAACGCGATGACAAACCCCTGTCCGCAGCCCGTGCAGAGGGCACGGCCGAAGTGAGAAGCAGAGGATGCCGCACTCGAGATACCCGCGGAGTTCCGCTCATCGACGCCGATGCGGCCAGCGATATGCTCCGCTGGGAGAACAGCGGGTTCTCGATGGACGCCAGCGTCCGGATTACACTCATCGACCGCGACGTGCCGAGCTATTTTCAGAGCTTGGAGCACCTGCTGCGATACTGCGCCCGGCCACCCTTTGCGCTCGAGCGGCTCTCTGTGAGCCGCGGTGCAGACGGCCAGATCGCTCGCATCCGCTACGTGCTGCCGAGACGCTGGGTCACCATTTGGGCGGCCAACTGGGTCGGACCCAGTCGCAGCCGCAAGTCCACGCGGCCGGGGGCCAACGGCGTCGTCGACCTCTCGCCTTTTGAGTTTCTCGACCGGCTCGCCGATCTCGTGCCGCCGCCGCGCAAGCATCGGCACAGGTATCACGGGGTGTTTGCACCCAACCACAAGCTCAGGCGGGCCGTCACGTCGCTGGCGATCGGGAACGTCGGAAAGCGCCAAGAGGCGGTGACCGGCACGAGATCGGCGAGCCGCTCGAGCCTCCGCCCGTCTCTCCCGCCCGCAGCCCGCCCACCGACTGGGGCGAGTTTGTGCAGATCCATGACAACCGCGACGTCTTTCAACCCTCGCCCGACGAGCTGCCCCCGATCGACATCCACAGCCTCTGACCGGCGTCGGACACGAGGCGTCGAAGCCCCGGGAACGGCAGACTGGGAGGCGGTCTGCGCCGACGAGAGAAAAACGCCACCGCAGGGTAATGCACGGCGTTTTGGCGAACCGCATCCGGACGGCCGAAACGACCGATCGCGCAGCTCACGAGTCGTCCGTCAGCCGGAAGACCGGTGCGGAGGTGCCATTGACCGGGCTATCCTTTCCTTGGGCCCTCGACCTCACTCGCCACTCATCAGTTCGGAAACGGTTGCCGACGTGCCATTGGCCGGGCTATGCTCCCGCTCCCGGCAGTCGCGGTGGAGCTCGTCCTCGCCAACGCGTCCCAGCCAGTTCAGGCTTTGTAGACTTGTTTCTCCCCTCGCGAACTCTCTCCCGATGCTTCTGCAACTCGCACTCGACTGGGGCAAGATCGACGACCTGTTCGCGCTCGCGCACACGGTCGGCGTGCACGTGGACTGGATCGAAGTTGGCACGCCGTTGATCAAGCAACACGGCACCGCGCTCGTGGCCCGGACTTGCAAGGAGTTTCCCGAGCACACGATTCTCGCCGACATGAAAACCGCCGACGGCGGTCCGTTCGAGGTCGATCTCGCTGCCGATGCCGGTGCGCACGTCATGACCGTCCTCGCCGCCGCTTCCGATGCCACGGTGCGGGCTTCGATCGCGCGCGCCCGGGAACGCGGCATCAAGGTCGTGGTGGACTTGATCGGCCAACCCGACCCGGTTGCGCGGGCAAGACAACTTGCTGCTCTCAAACCGGATTACTTCAACCTGCATCGCTCGACCGACGCCATGCAGGGCGGTGTGGACTTACGCATCGACCTGATTTCCGATTGCCGATCCAGCATCGCCATTCCCTTGTCGGTCGCCGGTGGCATCGATTTGAAAACGGTCAAGTCCGTTCGCGACGCGGGCGCCTCTGTGATCGTGGTCGGCGGCGCGATCACTTCGGCAAAAGATCCGGCAGCGGTGGCCAAGCAGATGAAGGAAAGCATTCGATGAAACTGCACCAGCTCACCGATGGCTTGAGCGATGAACTGAAGGGCGTCCTGCGAGGCGTGCGCGACGAAGACGTGAAATCGCTCGAACGCGAGATCCAACGGCGCGGCTCCATCTTCACCACCGGCGCGGGACGGACATTCATTCTCATGCGACCGTTCGCCATGCGGCTGATGCAGTATGGATTCAACAGCCACATCGTCGGTGAAACCACGACGCCGCGCATGAACAAGAACGACCTGCTCCTCGCCGCCTCGGCACGCGGCGCGACGGTGGGCGTGATTCGCCGCGCCGAGGAAGCACGTGCTTTGGGTGGACGGGTTTTTGCCATCACAAGCAATCCCGATTCGCCGCTGATACGGATCGCGACAGGCACGTTGATCATCCCCGCTCCGAAACGGACGATTCAGTTCGGCACAAACTGGTTCGAGCAAGGGATGTTTTTGTTGCTGGAAGCCATCTCGCTGCGGCTCGCAAAGAAGCGCGGGATCACAATCGAGAAGCTCATGGTGAGGCACGCCAACCTTGAATAAGGCGCTCCATTTCGGCGCGGGTCGCATCGGGCGTGCACTCGTCGGCAACATCCTCCACCAATCCGGCTACCAGATCCTGTTCGTGGACGTGTCGGAGCCGCTGGTGGACTCGCTCAACGAACTGAAGCACTACCCGCTCCGCGTCGTCGCACCCGACGCCGAGACGACAATCGATATTGATCGCGTGACGGCGATTCATTTCGATCAGCATGAACACATCGCGCACGCAGTCGCGGCATGCGACCTCGTTTCCACCTCGGTGGGACCACTTCAATTACCGGATGTCGCTCCGTTGATCGCCACCGGGCTGCGGATTCGGTTCAACGGCGGCAACAGAAAATCGCTCAACATCATTCCGTTCGAGAACACGTACGACAATGGAAAGCTGCTTCGGAAACTCGTCTTCGAGAATCTCACCGAGAGCGAACGAGAACGGTTTGCGCCGCTGGTCGGATTCCCCGACACGACGATCACGGTCACGGCGTTCGACGTGACGGTGAACGACCCGACCGGGCTGATCGTGGGCATCGATCGCCCCGAGGATCGCGAGATCGTCGCCGACAAAGCGGGATTCATCGCCCCGGTGCCGTCGCTTGCCGAGATCATCATGGCCGACGATCTTCCGCGTTACGAAGACCGCAAAATGTTCGTCGCCGGCGTGCACGCCATCGGCGCGTGGGCGGGCCACCGGCACGGCTTCGACGTGTACAGCAAAGCGATGCAGGCACCCGAGCCGCGAAAGGCGCTCGACGGCGGCATCACAGAGATCAATGCCGTGTTGCAGTGGAAGCATGGCTTCACGCCAGCCGAAATGACGCGTTATTTTGCGCCGCTGGTCGGACGCTTCTGCGATTTGCGGTTTTCAGATCCCATCGCACGCGTCGGACGCGATCCAAAGCGCAAGCTCGCGTTGAAGGAGCGCATCATTCGTCCCGCCCGGCTTGCCATCGAGAACAACCTGCCCTGCGATCATCTGATTCAAGGTATTGTCGACGGGCTTCGTTACGATGTGGTACAAGACAAGGAATCGCAGGAGATTCAGCGAATGCTGCAAGAGAGTGGATTCGAGAGAACATTGATCGACGTCACCGGCATTCAACCGAGCGAAGAGCTTGGACGGCGAGTCGGGACACTGTGGAACGCCGCATCATGAAAGCCGCCGTCATCGCCGAGCCGGGCACGTTTGAGATTCGCGAGGTGCCGACACCCGTCTGCCACGACGACGGCGTGCTGCTCCGTGTCGGCGCGACCACCATTTGCGCGTCTGACCTGAAGCGCTCGGTACGCAACGATCTTGCCCAACCGCGTCCGTACATCCTCGGTGAGGAACTCGCTGGCACCGTGGCTGCCGTCGGGAAGAACGTGTCGAAATGGAAACCCGGCGATCGCGTGGCGTTTTCGGCCCGCGTCTTCTGCGGTCAATGCGGGCCGTGCCGGATGGGCCACACCAATCACTGCCGCAATGCGCGCGGCGTGGGCTGGCACATCCCCGGTGGCTTCGCCGAATTCTGCGCCGTTCCTCCCGGTATCGCCACGGACACCTGCCTTGTGAAAATCCCCGACGACATGACGTTCGAAGCCGCCGCGCTCAGTGAACCGATGGCGTGCGCGCTCAACGGCGTCGAGATGGCCGGTGTCGGCCCCGGAGATGACGTGGTGATCATCGGGCTCGGCGCGCAGGGGGTGATGCAGGCGCAGATCGCCAAGCAACGCGGCGCGCGGCGAGTGTTCGGCGTGATGCGCTCACGAAAGCGCAGTGAAGTGGTGCGTCAATGCGCCACGGGAATGGACGAGTTGTTGTTTTCCGAGGAATGCTTCGTGCCGGACGTCGTCAAGAAGCGGACTGATGGCGAAGGTGCATCCGTCGTCCTCGTCTCCGCATCGAGCGGCGACGCGTTGAAGCTGGCGGTTTCATTGGTACGTTTTCGTGGACGGATCCTCATCCACGCCAGCATCCCTGCCGGGGAACACACCCTGCAAGCCGATGCGAACCGCATTCACTACGAGGAGATCACGATCACCGGTTCATCGAGTTTCAAGCAGCCTCAATACGTCGAAGCGCTGCATCTTCTGCACACACGCGTGGTCGATCCCGACAAGATCATCGGTGGGCGACTTCCACTTTCCGAAGTCGCACGCGGCGTGGAGATGATGAAGAATCGCGAGGCGTTGAAGGTGGCTATCGAAGGCTAGGTCGGCCAATGGCACTTCGGCAAGCGTCGTCCGAGTGGGGCGGATCATGAGGAGCAACAGCCGGAGTGTGGCGGGCTGGATGCGATCCGATCATGGAGGTGCCGAGGAACTTCCTTTCCACGCTCAGGGCCGATTGTTTCTCGTTGGCGCAGACCGGCCTTGAAGGCCTGAGCATGAGGTTCAGTCTTATCATGAAAAGAGTCGCTGACGGCATGTGCGTCGTGGCGACGGCACTGCCCACATCGCTCGCCGCCTCCCCCGACGACGTGGAGTTGGCGATCACCGAGCGGGCAGACGTTTGCCGATCTCGACCTCGTCGCCGACGAAGCCAAGGTCGGCGGCGGCCCGGCCTGGACGGCCGCCGTCCGCGTGCCTGCCGGATTCGACTCAATGCGGTCGATCGATTTATCCACTCCCGTTCCTGACTGGCATGCCCTCACACAAGGTTTGTTGCCGGATGCTGAACCTTCACATCGTCAGCCGTGTCGCTGCCTGTGCCGCGCTGGCCGTCCTGCCCACGCTCGCCGGCTGCCGGCCGACGGCAAGCGGGCCTGCTGCGAGCGCCCCGCGTGGCACGATCGGCGTCTCGCTCCTGGCGCTCGACAATCCGTTCTTCAAGGTGATCGGCGACACGATCACCGCCGAGGGCAGCAAGCAGGGCTTCGACACGATCCTCGTGAGTGCCGACAAGGACGTGGCCCGTCAGGGCAACCAGGTGAAGGATTTCGTCGTCGCCAAGGTGGCGGCGATCGTGCTCTCGCCCTGCGACTCGAAGTCGATCATCCCGGTGATCCGCGAGGCCAACGACGCGGGGATCCCGGTGTTCACCGTCGACATCCCCTGCGACGAGCCGGGCGTGACGATCGCCACACAGGTGGCCACCGACAACTTCGGGGGTGGCCGCGAGGCCGGCCAGGCGATGGTCGAGATGCTCGGCAGCGGCAGCGGCGGCGGCAAGGTGGCCGTGCTCCACTTCAAGCAGGCCGAATCCTGCCAGCTGCGCGTGAAGGGTTTTCGCGAGGTGATCGATGCCCACAATGCCGCAGGCGGGCCGAAGATCGAGATCGTCACGGAACTCGAAAGTAGCGGCGCCAAGGACGGCGGCGCGAAGGCGATGGACGACGCCCTGCAGGCGTTTCCGGATCTCCGCGGCGTGTTTGCGATCAACGACCCGGCCGCGCTCGGGGCCTGCGCGGCACTCGAGAAGGCAGGCAAGACAGATCGAGTGGGAATCATCGGCTTCGACGGCCAGCCCGAGGGCAAGGAGGCGATCCGCGCCGGCAAGATCTACGCCGATCCGATCCAGTTTCCCGACCGGATGGGAGTCGAGACCGTGGCCGCGATCGTGCGCTGGTCGCGCGGTGAGACGCTCGCCCCCAAGACGTTGATCCCAACGAGCCTCTACCGGCAGGCCGATGCCAGGCAGGACCCCACGCTGCCGCCGGAGACCGCCCGGTGAGCGTCGAGCGTGCGCCGCTGTTCGAGATGCGGGGGATCGCCAAGGCGTTTCCGGGGGTGCAGGCGCTCCGCGGCGTGGACCTCGACATCGTCGGCGGCGAGGTGCTCGCGCTCCTCGGCGAAAACGGCGCGGGCAAGAGCACGCTCATGAAGGTGCTCGGCGGGGCCCATCGCCCCGACGCCGGGTCTCTCGTGCTCGACGGCTGTCCGGTGGCCTTCCGCACGCCGCAGGAGGCCCGGGCTGCGGGGATCGCCGTGATTCACCAGGAGTTCAACCTCGTGCCCGGGCTCACGGCCGTGGAAAACATCTTCCTCGGGCAGGAGCGGGCCCGGGCCGGGTTCATCCGCCAGGCCGAGGAACGCGGCCAGGCGGAGGAGCTCTTTCGCAGGCTCGGAGCGACGATCGACCTCGATCTGCCCTGCAAGTGGCTCTCGATGGCCCAGCAGCAGCTCGTCGAGATCGCCCGCGCGCTCGCCTGCGACGCTCGCGTGATCGTGATGGACGAGCCCACCGCCGCCCTCAGCGAGGCCGAGGCCGGACGGCTGTTCGAGATCGTCCGTGATCTGAAGGCCCGCGGCATCGCCGTGGTGTACATCAGCCACCGGCTCGACGAGATCTTCGCGCTCGCCGACCGGGTGGTGGTGCTGCGCGACGGCCGCCACGTGGGCTCCCGCCCCCGGGCTGGGCTCGGCCGCACCGAGCTGATCGAACTGATGGTGGGCCGCGAGCTGGCCGAGGAGTATCCCCGCCGCGCGACGACGCCCGGGCCGGTGAAGCTCGCCGTCTCGGGGCTCGCCCGCGCGCGGGCCGTGCGCGACGTGTCGTTCACGGTGCGCCGTGGCGAGATCCTCGCGCTCGCCGGCCTCGTGGGGGCCGGCCGCACCGAGACGCTGCGGCTCATCTTCGGGGCCGACCGGAAGGACGCGGGCGAGATCCTCCTCGACGGCCGCCCGCTCGCCATCCGGTCTCCGCGCGACGCGATCGCGGCCGGCATCGGCCTGCTCACCGAAGATCGCAAACTGCAGGGCCTCGTGCTCACGAGGTCCGTGCGCGAGAATTTCTCACTGCCAAACCTCGCGCGGCTCTCGCGGCTGGGATTGATGGACGGCCGCCGCGAGAGCGAGTCCTTCGGCCGCCACGTGGCCGCCCTGCGGATCAAGGTGCCGCACCAGGAGGAGGCCGCCCGCAACCTCTCCGGGGGCAACCAGCAGAAGGTGGTGCTCGCGAAGTGGCTCGAGCGCGACTGCGACGTGCTCTTTTTCGACGAGCCCACCCGCGGTATCGACGTCGGCGCCCGCCACGAGATTTACCAGCTCATGAACGACCTCGTCGCCCGCGGCAAGGCCATCGTGATGGTCTCTTCCGACCTGCCCGAGGTGATCGGCATGGCCGACCGGATCGTCGTGATGCACGACGGCCGGATCACAGGCGAACTCGACAACCACCAGGGCGCTACGCAGGCCGACGTGATGCGGCTGGCGATGGCCTGACGCAGACTCCAGACCCAGACTCCAGACTCAGGGATGCCATCGGCATGAAACACGCTCGCACGCTGCTCTCCGGCTACGGGATGCTGCTCGTCCTCGCGCTCCTCGGAGCCGTGTTCAGCGGGCTCACGCTCCAGGAGCAGCCCGCCACCGACGCCGCGGCGGCCCGGCGGATGGTGGCGGCGATCCGTGGGCGGGCCCCGGCCGCCAAACGCGTGCTCGTGGCGATTCGCCCGACTTCGGCGGACGACCTGCTCGCCGCGTCGCTCCGCGGCGAGATCGCAGCCGCGGGGCTTGAGGTGGCCGACGTCGTCCGCGGTGAGCCGCAAGCGCTGCGGGCGGCGCTCGAGAAGATCGCGGCAAAAGGTGAAACAATCGATGCCGTCGCGGCCGGCGAGCGGGTCGGGTCGTGGCTCGTGCTCCGGGAGATGGGGGAGCTGTTTCCCGCGCTCGGGCAGCCGCCGGTCGTGGTGCCCGACACGGTCATGTGGCCCGTGTTTCTCCAGGCCGACAACCTGCTCAACATCGCCAGCCAGATCGCCGTGATCGCGATCATGGCGATCGGAATGACGATGGTGATCATTACCGGCGGCATCGACCTTTCGGTGGGCAGCCTGGCGGCGCTGGCGGCCGTGACCGCCGCGCGGCTGATCCGTGACACCGTCGGGGGCGTCGCTGCCTCGCCGGCCGGCATGACGCTCGCCTCGACGGCCGCGATCACGGCCTGCGGGCTGCTCGGTGGCGTGTCCGGCGCGGTGATCACGCTCTTCCGGGTGCCCCCCTTCATCGTCACGCTCGCGATGATGCTCGTGGCCAGCGGCCTGGCCTACCTCGCCGCGGCCGGCCAGTCGATCTACCAGATCCCGGAGTCGTTCGTGTGGCTTGGCCGCGGCACGGGGCTTTTCGGCGTGCCGCACGCGGTGACGCTCATGCTCGCGCTCTACGCGGCGGCGCACGTGCTCATGACCCGCACGACGCTCGGCCGCGCGCTCTACGCGGTGGGTGGCAACGCCGAGGCGGCCCGGCTCTCCGGCGTGCCCGTGCGCCGCGTGCTGCTCTTCGCCTACGTGGCCTGCGGCCTCCTCGCTGGGCTCGGGGGCGTCATTCTCGCGTCACAGCTCAAGAGCGGCTCACCCACCTACGGGGCGATGTACGAGCTCTACGTGATCGCGGCGGTGGTCGTGGGGGGCACGGCGCTGGCCGGGGGCGAGGGCCGGATTCTAGGCACGCTCGTGGGCGCGTTGATCATCGCCGTGATCCAGAACGGCATGAACCTCGTCGGCATCGAGAGCTACACGCAGAAGGTGGTGCTCGGACTCGTGATCCTCGCGGCGGTGCTCGTCGACCAGTTCCGCCGTCGCTGACGGGCCCGGGTGAATCGCGGTCCGGCGCGGGCTCCCCGCGAGGGCGACGGCCGGCAGGAGCCGGCTCACTTCGAACCGGAGGTTCGCCCGCGGGAGAAGGCCATGATGGCTTCGCCCGCGCGAAATCAGATACAGTCCCGCCGCCACCGGCAACGGCTGGTGGAGGCGGTGCCCTGCTTCTACTTGAACATCAACTCGCCCCAGGTGTTGGGCGCCATCATCAGCTCGTAAACGGCGTCGTCCACCAGGCCGGTGGTCTGGTTGTTCCAATGCACGCGCAGGCGGGTGCGGCCGGCCGGGTTGCCGTAGGTCGCGCCAAAGTCGCCGCGGAGCGTCTGGGCCTCGGGCTTGAGGCCCAGGCCGGCCAGCGGGATGGCGGCCTCCACGACATAGCCCTTGGGGCCGGGTTTGACGGTGATCCTTGCATCGGTGAGCGTGACGACCGAATCCATCGGGTAGTTCGCGACCACGCCGGAGCTGAAGACCTTCGGGCGCTTCTCGGTGGCCACCTTGCGATACACGACGGCCGTCGGCGTGCCCTTGAAGTTGCCGATGGACAGCCGCAGGTCGCCCAGCACCGCTTCGCTGCGCTTGGCGTCGGCCTTGGGATCGGTGGCGAGCTGGAAGTCCACCGTGTCGCCGCCGATATACATCAGGGTGGCATCGTTGGCGCCGTTCACCCAGGGGGTGGCGTCCTTGACCTCCCAGGCGAGGTAGAGGTGCTGGGCGTCGTAGGCGGCGGCGGCGCGGACGACCGCGTCTTCGCCCTTCTTGTAGGTGATGATCTGGGCGCCCTTGAAGTCGTTGGCCAGGTCGCCCGTGAAGGTCGGCGTCGCCAGCGCGATGGTGAGCTGCTGCTTGCCGGTGGCGGCCTGGGCGAACTGGTCGCGGTAGGACTGCGCCTCCTTCACGTCGGCCGCCGAGATCGTGACCGCCTCGCCCTTCATGGCCTTGACGGTCTCCAGGCCCACCACCTCCAGGTTCCAGAAGGCGGTCTTGCCGGACTGGACGAACAGCCGCCCGTCGTCGGTCTTCGTCATCGAGCCGCCGAAATCCTCGGCGCCCAATCCGGGGGGGCAGTTGTCCATGCTCACGCCGGGGGTCGCCTCGGCGGGCCACTGGACCTTCAACGCGTCGGGCTGGAACAGCCGCGTCAGGTAGAAGCCCTTCTCGGTCAGGAGGTGCCACTCGCCCAAGTTGGAGACGATCGCCCAGAGGTTGCCAATGGGCTCGGGGAGCCTGACCACGCCGCAGGGGCCGAAGCTGCCGCGGATCATCCCCGCTTCCGGCGGACAGGCGCCGTGGGACCCGTGCACGCCGACGAAGTTGTCGGGGTAGCGCCACAGCAGTTTGCCCGTGGCGACGTCGTAGCAGCGGAACCAGCTCTCGTTGGCAATGTACTCTCCGCCGTAGAGCATGAACCGGTCATCGGCCGAACCCATGCCCTTGTTGTAACTACTGGGGGAGTTGTCATCGGGCAGCATGACGCCCTTGGCCAGGTCGTACTTCGGCGCCCCGCAGGGGGTGAAGCCCGTCACCGCATACTGCTTCTTGCCGGCGTAGATCGTCAGGTTCGGGGCCATGTTCATGTACCAACCGCTGAAGCTGAGCGTCCCGTCGAACGTCTGCTCCTCGGCGGGCTGGCGCTGGCCGTCGCCGTTCTCGTCGGCCCAGAAGGTCGTGACCGGCTGCTTCGTTTCCTTGGCCCCCGGCTTGGTTGGGTCCGGCGGCACGGTCTTCTTGTCGAAGAAGAACGCGCTGCGGAGCGGGTAGTCGGCCTCGCCCACACACTCGAAGATCTTGATCGACTTTGATCCTTGGATCCACCCATCGGCCACGGTCAGGTAGAGCTTACCGTTGACGCCCTCGCCAAAGCGGGAGTTCTCCATGCCGCGGGTGATCACGCCCAGGCAACTGCCGCGCCCGGTCGTGGGATCGAGCTTCCACGCGCAGCTCTGCCCCACCATGAGATCGGGGTTCCGCGGGTTGATCGCCCCGCCGCACGCTCCATATTGCGCGGAGCCGAATAACTCGGTGACCAATGCGCCCGTCTTCGTGTTCCACACGCTGAACCGCTTGGGGGCCTTGTCAGCCTCGCAGACCCAGAGCTTGCCCTCGGCGTCGATGGCCAAGTCCTTGATGAACGCCATGCCGTCCGGTGTCCACTTGCCCACGAGCGTCCGGCCGCCCTTGCGGCCGATCGTCGCGACCGGCTTGCCGTCGGGCGCGTAGACCGCCACCTGATTGTCCGGCGCGCGCAGGCCGACGTAAAGGCGGCCGGTCTGATCGACGGCAAGGGCCGAGGCGTTGCTCAGACCGGTGAGCACCGGCACAGGCTTCTCGGCACCGGCGCCAAGGGCGAGCACCGTCTTGCCCGCGGAGAGGATGTAGAGCTTGCCGTCCGGCCCGGTCTTCAGTGCGCCAGGAGCCTCGACGCTGATCGTGGTCAAGACGTTGCCGGCCTTGGCATCCGCGACGATGATCGTGTTTGCCGTGGAGAACGAGACATACAGCTTGCCTCCGGTGACGGCCATGCCGTCCGGGGGCAGGGGCAGGCCCTCGGCGTCCTTGGGCATCGCGGCCTTGTCGTTCCACAAGGATGCGATGACCAGGTCGGGGCTGTCCGTGCCTTTCCAGGCGATATAGGAGCCGTCTTTGCAGGCGAGCTTGTAGATTCTCCGGGGTGCGCCGAACGCCGCCACACTATCCAGAATGAAGGCTTCGCCATCGGCCATGGCGATCAGGGACGCGCCGGCGATGCCGCCCCGATGGTTCTTCCACACCACCTTGCCCGCGAGGTCGCATACGATCAGGGACGAGCCGGCCTCCGCATTACCCCAGCCCAGATACACCTGCTTGCCATCGGCCGCCACCGCCGCCGGGGCGTCTTGGTCACCGCCCCAGTTGCTCGTCGGACTGGAATCCCATGGCGCCGTGCCCGCGTTGCACGCCCAGCCGCGCAGCTTCAGGCCGATCCCCTTATGCCAGATCGCCTCCCAGGTATAGGCGCCTTCGGCCACCGGACTGCCCGGGGTGCGCCAGTTCGGCGTCGTCAGGCCGTCCCACTTCACCTCGTGCCGGCCCTTGGTGTAGAAGGCCCAGTTGAGCAACTGCCGCACCACCAGGCCGTCCTTGTCGAGGATGTTCAGCGAGAGGTAGCCGTCCTCGGGCATGGTGAAGGCGATAGGCTTGAACCCCTTGATCTCCTTGGCCACGATCAGGCCGGTCCAGTCCACCACGGGCACGCCCTTCTCCAACTTGACGGGGAACTCCCGCGCGTCGGCCAGGCGGACGGGGCGCGGCGTCAGGTTGCCTTTGGCCTCCAGCCACGCCGGGCCCCAGCAGGAGGTGTTTGTGAAGGTGAAGACACGGTCGGGGGTTATGCCGGGCTGAAAAATGTCCTTGTTCGACAGCCGCCCCGTCTTGCCGACCGTGAAGTTCGGCTCGATGGTCATTTCAAACTTGCCGCCGGCGGGCTTCTTACCGTCGGCCGTCAGCAGCTTCCACGGAATCGCCACGGCCTGCACGTAGCCCTTGCCGTAGGGATTGACGCTGAAACCCTGTTTGCCGCCCTCGGCCTTGGCGTCCTTCAGATCGCGCCCGTAGCTTTCCTTCTTACCGAAGCCGCCCAGGTGCAGGTCCATCAGGTCGGCCCCGTCCACGCCGCGCCAGCAGGTCCAGTTGGACTGCCGCTCGTCCGCCGTGCCGCGGTTGGTGATGAACCGGACCTGCAGGCAGTCGCCATTCCAGCCGAAGCCGCCGATCGTTTGGCCAGGGTTGTTCAGCGGCGTCGGATCGATCCACCGCGCCAGCAGATAGAGGTTTTCGGCGTCGCACATCGCGTGGAACCACACGGAATACTGTTCGCGGGTGTTCTCCACGTCGCCGCAGGCAAAGACGCCGCCCGAGAGGTCCCACCCAGTGAGGCTGCCGTCGAGCGCGGGCGGCTTGGCCGCTGGTAGGACATGAATGCCGAGGTTCTCGGTTTCAGTGGCCCGCACCGGCTGGAAGGCGGCGAGGCCGAGGATGAGGATGAGGACAAGTGCGGTCAGGGTTTTCGTGCGCATGGCGTTCTCCTTGGGTTGGTTTGATCTCAGATGCTTCATGTGGAAGCCGTCAACGTGCTGTTTGTGCCGTATTTCACAATGACCGCCCGCGGTTTCTCCGTTCGGTCGGCGCGGCGGGAACCAACGCGGCTCCGATTATCCGATTCCTGGAGTGTTCATTCGTAAATACTCTTCATCTGCCAGGCGTCCAGCGAGTTGAGCCGGGCTGGTTTGCCTTGGGCGCGCAAGGACACGCCCAGGCTGTCTTCGCGACCGGGATACACGCGCACAGCAAGAGCCTGCCGGCCATTGGCGAAGACTTCCAGCACGCTCCGGTCGATGAACACGCGGAGTGTGAGCGGCTCCTTGTCATCGAGAGCCAGCGGCGCGATTTCAGCCATTCGGCTCGGCACATCCGGAAGGATCGAGGATCTCGTATTGTCAATCGTGAGCAGGTTCTCGGAGGGACGGTTGGGGAGGTCGAGCCTCCGCGTGCTGTGGCGGTTTGGGTATCCGCTCTGCCGCTGAAAGACAATGCGGGTATATTCCTCCTTGTCGGGGGAGCGCAACACGAGCAGTTCCACCATCGGCGCATCCGCCGGATCAATCTCGGCGACAAGTTCCATCGTGTTGCCCTGCACCCCTTCGAGCACGATTTCCTCATTGGCCGGCAGGTCCATCGGACCGACGTGCACGTGCTCACCGCGCAAGGATTCCAGACCCTCAACCGGCTCGATCCCGAGTTCGTCCGGCCCGATCAGGGTCAGCCGTCGCGGCACCGTCATAAGGCTGTTCCAGGGATTGCATGCCTTCCCTGCATTCATATTGAAGATCACCACGACACCGCCCTTGCCGTCCGGAGTGGCCGACGGCGCATGCAATCCGCCGTGCCGGGCCGGTCCGAAGTTGAAATCACCACCGTAACTGGCAACAAACTTGTCACGCGTCTTGTCGTAATCCCCCAGCAGATATTTGGCACCGCTCCGGTGGCTGAAGTGCAGAAGAATATGCCGGTCGCCGATCGGCCAGAAATAGGGACAGGCGCTGTCGTCCCCGACCACCGCGTAACGGTCGTTTTCCACGAACGGATGCAGGTATTCCCATTTCGCCAGATCCTCGGAACGGTGCAGCCACCATTCCCGCTTGAAGGGAACTCCTCGCGGATAGCCGCCGGGACCTTCCGAGGTGAGCCCATAGTACATCCCGTCCTTCTTCCAGATGCATGGGTCATACGTGCCGATGGGCTTGCCATCCGCACCCGGTATGCCATGCGGAATCACGGGTCCGCCCGTCACCTTCTTCCAGTTCAACAACAGGGGATCGCTTGAAACCGCCACCATGATGCCCCCATTTCCACCCATGCCGGGGTACATGACGACGGCCTTGTCGTCGTCCACCATGACACCGCCCGAGTAACAATCACGCTCAGGGTTCGGGTAGATGGCGTAGGGCAAGGCGCGCCAGCGCACCAGATCATCGCTGACCGCGTGCCCCCAGTGCACACGCTTATCCTCGGGCGGCCAGACGTTGTAGAACACATGCCAGCGTCCCTGCCAGAAACTGAGCCCGGTTGGATCATTCATCAACCCGTCCTCCGGGCTGACGAAATGGTAGCGCGGGTGGTACGGGTTCTTCAGATTCTCTTTTCTGGATTCGGCAAAGCGCTTGATGAGCCCATTATCCTGCAGCTGTTTCTCCTGCTCCTCGAGCGTGTCCGCAAAGACGAACTTCGGCACCTTTGATTCCAGATCTCGAGGTTCGCCGGTGTCCGCGCAAAAAACCGTACACGCCAGAACTCCAGGCAGGCTGAGAAACAAGATGGATGTCTTGATCGTCATGATGCACCTTTCAATATCGCACGCCGACCAGCGTGTCCTCACCAACCGGCACCGGAATCGCCTCGCCGCCGGGAGCGATACCGGATCATCAAAGGCTGTCGACCGTCCGCAGTCGTCAAGATAGCCTCCAGCGAACCGCAACAGGAAGGGTAACGGGCCCATGGCCACGTGCCTCGTCACGGGCGGCGCCGGGAATCTCGCCTGCCAGCTCACGTGGGCGCTCGCCGATCGGTGTGCACCTTCTCGGGAGGCACGCCCAGGAGATCTTCCAGTGAGGTGGACGCGGTTCGTCAGGGGCCCGGCAGCGGGCCGCGGGTCGTGAGCTTCGCCCGGCAGAGGTGGGAGTCGGCCGTCATGTAGAGCGTGCGGCCGTCGCCGCCGAATGCACAGTTGGCCGTCGCCTGC
>JBIIOK010000052.1:0-16984 GCA_044336985.1 Pirellulales bacterium
TGCCCTACTCCAACTCCTCGAGCCAGGCGCGGATCTCGTTTTCGTATTCGCTCGCGAGGCCGCCCACGATCAACTGGCGGTGGAAGCTCGCGGCGCCCTCCTTGACGAGGTCGGCGTCCTCGGCGCTTGGGAAACGCTTCGTGGGATCGGCGGCGATCATGCCGCGGATGAAGCTCATCAAAAGCTCGTTGCAGGTCACGTCGGCCGGGAGCAGTTGCGGCAGCCGGTGGACGAGCGTCCGCTTGGCCTCGAGCAGGTCGCGGTAGGACTGCAGGCCGGCGAACGGGGGCTGGCCGGAGAGCATTTCGATGAGCACGTAGCCGAGGCTCGCGAGGTCGGATCGCGGCGAGTTTTCCCGCCCTTCGAGCACCTCGGGCGCCGCGTAGGAGGGCGTGCATGTGCGGTTGGGGGGGATGTCGTCGAGCGCGAGCGCGGAGCCGATGTCGATGATCTTCGCGTTACCCGTCCGCTTCACCATGATGTTGGAGCTCTTGATGTCGCCGTGCACGATCCCCTCGCGGTGGAGCGCCGCCAGTGCCGCCAGGCATTCCCGCATGATCGCGATCGCCACGCCCGGCATGAGGCGAGACTGCTGCGGCCCGGCCGTCACGACCACCTTGTTGAGATACCGCCAGCGATCGTCGCCGACGCTCGCCCGCGTGCGGCCGAGCAATTCCGGCGCGAGCAGCCGGGAGAGGTCGTAGCCGTCGATCCACTCCATCTCCATCATCCGGATCCGCCGCTGCTCGACGAAGTTTTGCACGTCGAGCAGGTTGTCTTGCTGGATCTGGGCGACGCGGGCCGAGACCTTGGCGATCCGCTCCATCGATTCGTCGTAGAGGGCCTCGGAATCGTAGCGCTCCGGGGAGAAGATCTTGATGGCCACCGGCAGCGTGAAGCCGTCGGAGCCGCGGCGGGTGGTGAGGAAGACGATCCCCTGCCCGCCGGCGCCGAGCCGCTTCGTCAACTGGTGATACTCGGTCCAGGTGAGGCGGCCCCCCTCGATGATCTCGCCGTAGCGGGCGAGCAGTTCCTCGGGGCAGCGGCTCCCCACCTCGCCGGAGACTGAGATCGTGGGGCGTCCTTCCTGGTAGATCGTGGTCGTCATCGAAAGCCTGTCGTTGTCGTCGCTCGGTGCTTTGCTCAATCGTTCGCGGTCATGATCGAGGCAGTCTCCTCGGGCGGCTCGGGGAAGCCGAGTCGCTTGTCGACGAGATTGCGCAGCGGCATCCCCGCGAGGTGACGACGGAGATTATCGCAGAAGAAGTCGGTCATTGCATCGATTCGGCGCGCGGCCTGGCCGCCGACATGCGGAGTGATGATCAGCCGCGGCGCCGTCCAGAGCCGGCTCGACGGCCGCGGCGGCTCGTCGGGAGTGACGTCGAGGGCCGCGGAATCGAGGTGGCCGCTCTCGAGCGCGTCGGCCAAGGCGTCTTCGTCGACGAGTTTGCCGCGGCCGACGTTCACGAGGATCGCGCCCTTTTTCATCCGCGCGATCGCGGCAGCATCAATCATGTTGTGGGTCGCGGGCGTCAGCGGCGGGCAGAGAAAGAGCACGTCCGATTGTTCGAGCAGCGTGGGCAGCGAGTCCGGTGGCCCGAGGAATTCCACGGCAGGCGGCTTGCGGACCGGGAAGTAGTCGGTGGCGAGGATTCGCACGCGGAATGGGGCGAGCACCTCCACGAGGCGGCGGCCATTGCCCCCCAGGCCCACGATTCCCACGGTGGCCCCGGTCAGGTCGAGGGTCGGTCGGCGGACGAATTCCCGGCGGGACTGCTGCTCCAAAAAGAGACTCGTGCGCCGCGTGCAGGCGATGGCGAGGCCGAGGGAATGCTCGGCAACCTGGTCGGCGAGGACGCCCGAGGCGCTCGTCACGACGATGTCCGATGCGATCACCGCGGGCACGAGGCAGTGGTCGAGGCCGGCCGCCGACGACTGGATCCAGCGAAGCCTGCCGCCGGCCACCACCGCATCCCACGGCACCGGCACCTTCGGGTGCCCGCAGAAGATGTCGGCGGAGGGCAGTTCGAGTGCCACCCGCTCCTGTCCGGCATCGACGAGCGTGGCGTCTGGAACCACGGCCTGAATCTGCCGGACGTGTTTGGCCTCGACGGGGTAACAGAGGACGATGCGCATGCCCGTTTTTTCGCAGGAACCGAAACAAATTGACAAGCGGATTCCCGTCGCTGGTGAAAAAAGACCTTGCCTGGGTGCGGATTCATGGTTCAATGAATGCGGTGGCGTGAGAAAAACCGATTACCGAAGGGATCGGTTCCTGAGCATTTGTCCCCCCTGGCGGCGAGACTCTTTCGATGCGTGCGACGCTCCTGGCTGTGGCGGCACTGGCGTTCCTCCGGATCGTCGTGGGCATGCATTTCTTCTTGGAGGGTCTCAGCCACCTGCGGGATCCGGATTGGTCGAGCGCGGGCTTCCGCCAGGCTGCCGTTGGCCCGTGGGCGGAGTTGTATCGCAGCGGCCTGCCCCAGACCGGCAACTGGTCGGAGACGCTGGGCGCCCCGGGCGGCCGTTCTGCCGACGAGGCGGCGGCTTCCTGGAAGGAGAGCGTGGTGGCCGGCTGGCGCACGCTGCTCGCCGAGCGGATCCGGCTCGTGCCGCTTGACGCCGCGGCGAAGGCCGCGGCCGAGGAGAGCCTCGCGGCCGCCAGCGGTGAACTCGACGACTACATCGCCGGCATCGGCGACGACCTGACGGCCTGGCGGCTCGAGCGGGATCGGCTCGAGGCAACGGAGCGATCGCCCGCATCGCGACAGATTCCCTTCGCCCGCGACCGCGTCGCCAAGAAACGCCGCGAACTCTCGGCGCAGGCCTCCGGATGGATGGGCGACGCCGCCGCGATCGGCCGCAAGCTCGTCAGCGAATGGGATCGTTCGACGTCGTCCGCCGACCGCCTGCGGGTCGCGTCAGCCCAGCAGCCTTCCGCCCTCTGGAAGGCCGACCGGTTCGTGAGCTGGTCGCTCGTCACGATCGGCGCCTGCCTCGTGCTTGGCCTGCTCGTGAAATTCAACGCCATGGGCGGTGCCTGTTTCCTCGCCAGCGTGATTCTCTCGCAGCCCTTCTGGGTGGCCGGCGCGCAGCCCACCTATGATCAATGGGTGGAACTCGCCGCCCTGCTCGCGATCGCCAGCCTGCCGACGGGCGGCTGGAGCGGCCTCGACTATTTTCTGCGTCCCTGCGATTTTTTGTGTCTCCACTGCCCGGTGTCGCGCTGGTTCTCCGGCGACTGCAAAAGGTGATCCGATGAATCTGACGGAATCTGAAAAGTGGATCGGCAAGGAGAATTTCAACGACGCGATCGGCATCACGCGGCGTGATTTTCTCACCGGCACGCTCGCCGCGGGCCTGGCGACCGGCGCGGGCCTCGGCTCGATCTACTTCGGCTACGGCAAGAGCGTGGGGAGCCCGCTGCGTGTCGGCGTGCTCGGCACGGGTGACGAGGGCAGCGTGCTGCTCGGCGCCCACAACCCCGACTTCCTCAACGTGGTCGCGATCGCGGACATCCGCCCCTACAACATCTTTCGCGGCTTCCACGGCGACGTCTCGAGCCCGAGCGCCAATACGGCGCGGCCCGGGCTGATGGCCAAATACAAGTGGACCAGCGAAGACGAGGCCCGCCGGAAGGTCAAGGTCTACGAGGCCTACGAGGATCTGCTCAAAGACAAGAATGTCGAGGCGGTGATCATCGCGCTGCCCCTTCACCTCCACGCCGAGGCCTCGATCAAGGCGATGCGGGCCGGCAAGCACGTGCTCACCGAGAAGCTCATGGGGCACAGTGTCCACGAGTGCAAGGAGATGGGCCGCGTCGCCCGTGAGACCGGCAAGATCCTAGCCACCGGTCACCAGCGGCATTACAGCATCCTCTACGACAACGCCGTCCATACGATCGGCAAGGCCCGGCTGATCGGCGACCTGCATTCGATCCGCGCCCAGTGGCATCGCGGCAATCTGCCCGGCAAGGATTCTTGGAAGCCGCCGCTGCCCGACGACGCATCGCTCGTGAAGCAGCTTGCCCGCTGGAAGAAGGATCTGGATTCAGCCCGGCCCGGCGACATCGACTCGCTCACGAAGAAGATCGCGCAGCTCGAGTCGCAGATCGCCGACAAGGCGATCGATGCCGCGAAGCACGGCTACACGCAGATGACGCT
The DNA here is from genome assembly GCA_044336985.1 of Pirellulales bacterium. Taxonomy (GTDB): domain Bacteria; phylum Planctomycetota; class Planctomycetia; order Pirellulales; family UBA1268; genus RGVT01. Next base: position 4,164 of record JBIIOK010000052.1, read on the forward strand.
ACCCGACGGTAATCCGCGGTCTCCGATGGAGGAGCTCATCCGCTGGCGGCTGTGGAACCGAACCGGCGGCGGCCTGATGGCCGAGCTCGGCAGCCATCAGCTCGACGCGGCCGGGATTTTCGTCTCGGCGATGCACGGTGAGGGGAAGAAGGTGAAGCCGCTCACGGTGACGGCCGTCGGCAACCGGAGCATCTTCCCGGCCGACCGCGAGATCGACGACCACGTCTATTGCATGTACGAATACCCCGCCCCCGGCTACGACGAAGACAAGAACAAGAAGATCGTCGTCACCTATTCGTCGATCAACGGCAACGGCTTCGGCGGCTACGGCGAGGTGGTGCTCGGCACGAAGGGCACGCTCGTGCTCGAGCAGGAGCGCGACGTGATGCTCTACAAGGATTCGTCGAAGGACACCCGCGTGACCGTGGCCAAGGCCAAGGACGGCGCGCCGACGCTCGACACGACCGAGAGCGGCGGCGGCGGCTACGCGGCCGGCGCCGGGGGCGCAGCGGCCGCCCCTCCCTCCCGCGGTTACACCGAGGAGATGGAGCACTGGGCATGGTGCATCCGCAACCCATCCCCCGAAAACCAGCCCCGGTGCAAGCCGGAGGTGGCGATCGCCGACGCGGTGATCGCCCTGGTGAGCAACATTGCGCTGGCCAATCCGACCACGCAGTCCCGGATCGAGTTCAAGCCGGAGTGGTTCGACATCGCCAGCGACGAGACGCCTGAGGGCGTGAAGCCCGACATCAAGCAGGACCGCTACAAGGCCTGATCGCTGCCCGTCGACCGCCGTCTCAAGTAAACCGCTACGTCGGGTAGACCGTTTCCTCAAGTAGACCGCTTCGTCCCGAAGCGGATCTGGTTTCGCTTCCGGAGGAAGCGGACTACTTGCCCGGCTTGGCGACCTTACGGACTGGACAGTTTTCATGCGCGGTGCATAATTTCGAGGGTTTCCGGACCCCCGCCCCGATAATCTCCGCCGACGATTCTTGACGTCGGCGGCCACGCCCATCGAAATTTGCCTCAGGCGGGGCAATTTCGCGAAGGAGTTCCTCCATGCAACCGCGATCCCGGTCCGCCTCGCGCTCCAGGTTTTCGTGGTCCGCTCTATTTGTCTCCCTCTCCAGTTGGGCCCTCTCCATCGCGACGACAGCGGCGCTGGCCGCGGTGGGTTGGTATGGCCACGCCACCCACTGGAGTTTCGGCTTCGGCGATCACCACGGCGGTCATACTGCCTTGCACGACGCCGCCCACACCGACGCCAGCACGGCTAATGCGGCCGCGGGCACGGTGCGGTTCCCCTCGCAGAAGGCACTCGAGCGGTCGGGCATCGAACTGGTGCCGGTCGAGACGCGGCCGATGGTGAGCGAGCTCGTCTGCAACGGCGTCGTAGCCTACGACGAGCGGCGGATCGCCCAGCTTTCCACCCGCGTGCCGGGGAGCATCTGGCGGGTGGAGAAGCGGCTTGGCGATCACGTCCGAAAGGGCGACGTGCTGCTCGTCATCGACAGCCAGGACGTGGGCCGTCTGAAGGCCGACTTCCTCAACGCGCTGGTCGGCTATGAATCGCGACGCGAGCAGCTCTCCATCCTCGAGGAGGTGAAGAGCGCGGTCATGGGCCGACAGCTTCGCGAAGCCAAGGCGGCGATGCGCGAAGCCCGCAACCACCTTTCCAACGCCGAGCAGGCGCTCGTGAACCTCGGCTTCGAGCTCTCGATCCGCGACTACGAACCGCTCGACGACGAGACCCGCGCCGCCCGCATCCGCACGCTCGGTCTGCCGCCCGCGATGGTCGCCGGACTGGAATCCGCCCTCGTGACGTCGAACCTGCTCCCGCTCTATGCTCCCTTCGACGGCGTGGTCGTGGGCCGTGAGGCGGTCGTCGGCGAGGTGATCGAGGCGGCGAAGCCGATCTTCGAGGTCGCCGACGTTTCGACGATGATCCTGGTGCTCAACGTGAGCAAGGAAGACGCCGGCAAGGTCGCGCTCGGGCAGCCCGTGCGGTTCCGTCCCGACGGAACGACCGAGGAATTCAACAGCCGCATCACCTGGATCAGCACGGAGGTGAACGAGGAGACCCGGACGCTCCAGGTGCGGGCCGAGGTCGCCAACCAAAGCGAGCCGTTGGCCAACGCGAAAGAGGAGTCGCCCCATTCGCTGCGGGCCAACACATTCGGCAGCGGCCGGATCGAGATCGACCGTCGTGGCACCGCCGTCGTCGTGCCACGATCGAGCGTGCAGTGGGATGGGAGCCGGTGGATCGTATTCGTGCCGGCGGGCGAGGCCACGTTTTCGGCACGCCCCGTGGAGCCCGGCGTGCGGGTTGGCGACGTCGTGGAGATCGCCAGTGACGCCGCGGCCGACCCGCAATTCACCCATGTGGTGGGGGCCGGCAGCCACGTGCTGAAGAGCCAGATCCTGCTCGAGCGCATGGAGAAAGGTGAGCTGTAAAGGCCGCACGGACAGCGTAAGCCACCATGCTTGAAGCCATCATCGCCTGGTCGTTGTCGCATCGGATCGCGGTCCTCGCCGGGGCGGCGATCGTGTGCCTCGTCGGCTGGGTGGCCGTCAATCGGCTCGTGATCGACGCCTTTCCCGACACAACGCCCGTGCAGGTGCAGATCAACACGGTCGCGCCCGGGATGGTAGCCGAGGAGATCGAGCGGCAGATCACGTTTCCGGTCGAGCTGGCGATGGGAGGCATGCCCGGTCTCGAGGGCATCCGCAGCGCCAGCATGTTCGGTCTGTCGGTGGTGATCGTCACGTTTCGAGACGGCACCGACATCTACTTCGCCCGCCAGCTCATCAACGAGCGGCTCGGCAGCGTGAGCGTGCCGGCGGGGGTGGAGCGGCCCGAGATGGGGCCCGTATCGACCGGCCTGGGCGAGGTATTTCATTACCTGCTCGTCCCCCGTGGCATGAGCCTGACGGACGCGAAGACGCTCCAGGAGTGGACGCTGAAGCCGGCGCTTCGCAGCGTTCCGGGCGTCGCCGAGGTGAACGCCTGGGGCGGCCTCAACAAGCAGTATCAGATCCGGGTCGACCCCACCCTGCTCCGCAAATACGACCTCTCGTTCGACCAGGTGGTCGAGTCGATCCCCCGCAACAACTTCAATGTCGGCGGCGGCTCGATCGACCGCTCGGGCGACGCCGTACTCGTCTACGGTGTGGGCCGCACCGTCGATGTCGAGCAGATCGGCCGGATCGTGATCGCGTCAAGCCAAGGGGTGCCGATTCGAATCCGCGACGTCGGCGAAGTGGTGATCGGCCACGAGATCCGCAAGGGGGCGGTGACCTACGGCGGCGAGGGGGAGGTGGTGCTCGGCTTGGGCTTCATGCTCATGGGCGAGAACAGCTACGCCGTGACCACGCGGCTCCGCGACCGGTTCGAGAAGCTGCTCGAGACGCTGCCGGAGGGCGTCGAAGCGAAGGTCGTCTATGACCGCACGAAGCTCATCGACCGCGTGATCGCCACGGTGCGGCAGAACCTGCTCGAGGGCGCCTTCCTCGTCGTCGTGATCCTCTACATGATGCTCGGCAACCTGCGGGCCGGGCTCGTAGCCGCCACGGCGATCCCGCTCTCGATGATGTGCGGCTTCATCGGCATGTGGCAGGCCGGCATCGCCGCGAGCCTGCTTTCGCTCGGGGCGATCGACTTTGGGATCGTGGTCGATTCGTCGGTCGTCGTGATCGAGAGCATCCTGGAGAAGATCGGCCACCATCCGGGCGCCACCGGGGCCGCCCGGCTCAAGCTCGTGCAGGAGGCGACCAACGCCGTCAAGAAGCCGGCCTGCTTCGGCCAGTTGATCATCATGATCGTCTACATCCCGATCCTCACGCTCGAGGGGGTCGAGGGAAAGATGTTTCGCCCGATGGCGCTCACGGTGGTCTTCATCCTCATCGGGTCGCTCGTCCTTTCGCTCACGGTCGTGCCGGTGCTGTCGAGCTTCTTTCTGCCCAAGCGGATGGACTCCCACGACGTGCTCCTCGTGCGGTTTTTGCGGGCCGCCTATCGGCCGCTGCTGCGGGGCTGCCTGGCCGCCCGTGGCACGCTCGCCCTCATCGCCTGCGTGATCCTCGGCATCACGGTGCTGCGGGCCGCGTCGCTTGGCACGGAATTCGTGCCCAAGCTCTCGGAGGGCGACATCGTGCTGGGCATCATCCGGGCCCCGGGCACGAGCATCGAGGAGTCGTGTCGGATGAACATGCGCATCGAAAAGGCGCTCCTGGAGGAATTCCCCGCGGAGATCGCCCACGTCTGGAGCCGCACCGGCACGCCGGAGGTGGCGACCGACGCGGGGGCGATCGAGGCCACCGACATGTTCATCGCGCTCAAGCCCCGCGAGGAATGGAAGCGGGCCCGCACCCAGGCGGCCCTCGTGGAAGTGATGAACACCGTGGTCGAGGGAATCCCGGGGCAGATCATCTGGTTCACGCAGCCGATCGAGCAGCGGATCAACGAGATGGTGTCGGGTGTGCGGGCCGACATCGCCGTGAAGGTCTTTGGCGACGACCTCGACGCGCTCGTCAAGAAGGCCAACGAGGTGGCTGCTGTGCTCAGGAACGTCACCGGCGGCGCCGATGTGGCCGTCGAGCAGGTAGCGGGCCAGCCGATCCTCAAGATCGCGGTGAAGCAAGACGAGATTGCCCGCTACGGCATCTCTGCCCAGGCCTTGCTCGACGTCATTGAAAGCGTGGGGGGCAAGGCCGTCGGCACGATCGTCGAGGGGCAGCTGCGATTTCCGATCGTCGTGCGGCTCTCGGAGCCGCTGCGGGCGGGCCCTGAGTCGCTGGCGGAGATCCCGATCCGCGGCCCCGCCGGCGAGAGCGTGCCGCTCGAGCGGATTGCCTCGATCGAGACGGTGCTCGGGCCCAAGTTCGTCACCCGCGAGTGGAGCGAGCGGCGAGTGGTCGTGCAGTGCAACGTCCGCGGCCGCGACGTGGGCGGCTTCGTGGCCGATGCCCAGGCCCAGATCGACAAGCAGGTCGAGCTGCCTCAGGGGCAGTTCCGCCTCGAATGGGGCGGCCAGTTCGAAAACATGCAGCGGGCCCAGAAGCGGCTCACGATCGTGGTGCCGCTGGCTCTGCTCTTGATCATCGCCCTGCTCTACCTCACCTATCGCAACGTGACCGACACGATCCTGCTCTTCGTGAGCGTCCCCTTCGCCTGCGTCGGCGGCATCTGGGCGCTCGCCCTGCGGGAGATGCCGCTCTCGATCTCGGCGGCCGTCGGCTTCATCACCCTCTCCGGCGTATCGGTGCTCGCCGGCATGGTGGTGGCGAGCGCTTTGCGGGAGCGGCTGGCCCGCGGCACCGCCCGCGACGTCGCCATCGAGGAGACGTCGGCGGCATCCCTGAGGACGATCATCATGACCGCTTTGGTCGCCAGCCTCGGCTTCATCCCGATGGCGATCAGCGAGGGCACCGGCGCCGAGGTGCAGCGGCCGCTGGCGACGGTGGTGATCGGGGGCGTGATCACGAGCACGCTCTTCACGCTCTTCGTCCTGCCGGCGCTCTACCGCCTGATTCTCGGCGCCTCGCCGGCGGTCGTGATCCCGAAGGAGTGAGACCCGCTCAGCCGATGTCCAAGAGCCGCGGCAGCGGGGTGTCGGCCGGGAGCCCCAGGATCTCGCGGAGCAGAGCGAGGTCTTTTGTGTCGAGGGGCACGAAGACGACGGGATCCTGACAGAGCTTGGGGTCGACGAGCCGATAGGTGACGGCCCCGTCGCGATCGACGATCGGCGCTCGGCCGTAGCCATACATCATGTTGTCGACCTTCTCGAAGAAGTCGCGGAGCACGACCTGCGTCGGCCGCGGCTGCCGCACGTAAAAAAGCTCGATCACGTCTTTCCAGAAGTGCGGCACGAATTTCTCACCGAAATCGGCGTGGCCGACACAGTCGCGATTGGTGCCGGCGATGCAGACAGGTGGCGAGGCGAGCACGAGCTGCCGCTTGCGGCATTCCGCCTCGAGTGCGTTTCCCAGATTGATCAGAAAGTCGGCACTGTAGCAGTCATCGCAGACGAGGGTGATGTGGCTGAGATCAACGCTCTGCGCGGAGCCCCGCGGAGCGGTGGTGGTGCCGGCGGCGCCGTCGATGAATGACGCGGCCAGCCGCTCGAAGGAGATGGAATAGCTCTGGATCTCCTCGGGAGCGCCGTGGCCGAGCACGACGATCGTGGTTGACGCTCCCGCCGCGACGGCCTTGCCGACTGCCTCGAGAAAAGCATCGGCCACCTGCCGGATCGTCTGCCCTGCCTCGATCTGTTTGAAGATCGTGGCGGTCGTGCCGTAGCCCGTGGCAAGCGCCGTGATTTCCTTGGGGTCGAGGCCGCGGGCCGGGTCGAGCAGGCCGATCATGCCGCGGCCAGGGCCGATCACGACCATGCCGCCCGTTGCTTCGCGCTTCGCGTCGATGAAGCCGGCCAGTTTCACGAGCAGGTCGACCTGCTGCGCGCGAGAAAGCTGCATGATGCGGTCGGCGTGCCGGCCGGCGAGATGCTGGAGCGAGGGCTCGATCTGCCGGTAGTGCTTCGGCGGCCAGTCGAGGCGGGCCGCGACTTCTGGCGAGAGGTCGCGAATGAGTTCGCCGAATCCGGCCGGTTCGACGCCCCGGCAGAGGCGGTCTGGCGAAAGACCGACGGCGACAACCGCGGCGAGGAGCGGGAAAAAAGACCACGACGACATCCCGGCAGCATACCGCGGCTCGATGTCCCGAACCAGAAAAGCCATCCGCAGCGCCGCCGCCCGTCAGTGGCCGGCATGACCGCCGGCCGGGGCGTGCGCCGACGCGAAGTCGTGGCCCATCCGCGTGCCGAGCCAAATCCGGCCGAGGGAAGCGACTTCGTACAGCGTCGGCAGCACCAGCAGCGTCATGAAGGTGCTGCTGATGACACCGCCGATCACGACCGATGCCAGCGGCCGCTGCACCTCGGCGCCCATCCCGGTCGAGATCGCCATCGGGACGAATCCCAGGCTGGCGACCGTGGCCGTCATGAGCACCGGGCGGAGCCGCGTCACGGCGGCCTCGAAGATCGCCTCGTGCAGCGGCTTGCCCTCGTCCTTGAGGTGGCGGATGAACTCGACCAGCACGAGGCTATTGAGCACCGATATCCCCGACAGGGCGATGAAGCCCACCGCCGCGGAGATCGAGAACGGCATCTCCCGCAGGGCGAGCGTGATCACGCCGCCGATGCAGGCAAACGGCACGCTCGTGAACACGAGCATCGAGTCGAACAGGTTCCCGAACGTCATGTAGAGCATGACGATGATCAGGACCATCGCGATGGGCACGACGATCTGCAGCCGCTTGGTGGCCCGCTGGAGGTTTTCGAACTGCCCGCCCCAGACGATCCGGTAACCCTTGCCGAGCTCCACCCGCTTCGCGATCTCCCGCTGGGCGTCTTGGACGAAACCGGCCATGTCGCGGCCGCGGATGTTGCACTGGATCGTGATCCGCCGCTCGCTCCACTCGCGCGAGATCACGCGGGCGCCGATCGTCTCCTCGACCGTCGCCACGCGGGACAGGGGGATTCGTTCGCCCGAGGCCGTCGTGAGCGTGAGCTTGGCGATCGTTTCGGGGGAGGTCCGGAGTTCCTGCGGCAGCCGGATCGCCAGCGGAAACCGCAGTTCGTCCTCGATGATCTCGCTGACCACTTTCCCGCCGATCGACTCGACCACGTCGAGCACGCTCTTCCGGGAGATGCCGTAGCGGGCGATCTTGTCTTCGTCGATCTTCACCCGCAGGACGGGCTGCCCCTTGATCTGTTCGGTCGTCAGATCGGCGGCGCCGGGGATGGAACGCAAGACCTCCTCGATCTCGCGGCCCTTGGTGATGAGCGTGTCGAGATCCTTGCCGAAGAGCTTCACCGCCACGTCGGCCCGCACGCCCGAGATCATCTCATTGATCCGCATCTCGATCGGCTGAGTGAAGAAGACGATCTGTCCCGGAAACTTGTCGACCTCCCTGCTCATCGCCTCGACGAGCTCTTCCTGCGACTCGACCCGCTTCTGCACGGTCGTCTTCACCCCGTCGACGACCCGCTCGAGCTCGACGACTTTCTTCCAGGACTCGCGCGGCTTCAGCATGATGAAGATGTCGGTGCTTTCGATCGTTCCGGGATCGGTGGCGACTTCCGGTGCCCCCTGCCGCGACCAGCACCGCTCCACCTCGCCGGGAAACTCCCGGAGGATCATCTTTTCCATCTCGGTGTTGATCTTGATCGACTGCTCCAGGCTCGTCCCCGGCGGCCGCAGGATGCCGATCACGATCGAACCCTCGTTGAGCCGCGGGACGAACTCGCCTCCCAGCCGCATGGCGATCGAGAGGGCGACCGCGAGCATGATCGCCGTGGCTCCCAGCACGATCGTCGGCCGCGACATGAAGGCCGCGAGCAGCGGGCGGTAGAGGAAAGCCAGCCCCTTGACGAGCAAAGGCTCGGTCTCGCTCATCTGCTTCGGCAGCACGAGGCTCGCCAGCACCGGAATGACGGTCAGCGTCAGCAGCAGCGACCCCGCCAGGGCAAACACGACTGTCAGTGCCATCGGGCGGAAGAGCTTGCCTTCGACCCCCTCCAGCGCCACGATCGGCAGGTAGACGATCATGATGATGAGGACGCCGAACAGGCCCGGCTTGGCGACCTCGCAACAGGCGTCGCGGATCACGTCGAACCGTTCTCGGCCCGACGTGTTGTGCGACAGCCGCCGCACCACGTTTTCGATCGTCACGACCGCCCCGTCGACCACCAGGCCGAAGTCGAGCGCACCCAGGCTGAGCAGGCTCCCGGCGATCCCCGCCCGCGACATGCCAAGGAAGGCGAACAGCATCGACAGCGGGATTGCGCTCGCCACGATCAGGCCCGCCCGCAGGTTCCCCAGGAAGATGAACAGGATGGCGACGACGAGCAGCGCGCCCTCGGCCAGGTTCTTGCGGACGGTTCCGATCACCTTGTCGACGAGTTTCGTCCGGTCGTAGACCATGTCGGCCGTCATCCCCTCGGGCAACTGGGAGGCCGAGACGAGGTTGCCGTCCTGGTCGCGCTGGTCGTGAACATAGCGTTCGAATCGGTCGGCCAGGCTCTGGGTGACGGTGTAGCTGTTCTCACCCATCCGCATGAAGCCGAGCCCCAGGGCCACTTCCCCCTTCCCGTTGGCCGTCACCGCGCCGCGACGGATTTCGTGGCCGATGATCACCTCGCCGATGTCCTCGAGCCGGATCGGCACGCCGTTTTCGGCCGTGACCATCATCTTCTTGATCTGCTCGACGTTCGTCGTGCGGCCGACGCCGTGCACGAGGAGCATATCGCCGCGGCGGTTGATGTTGCCGCCGCCCACGTTCAGGTTGTTGGCCTCCAGCGCGGCCACCACCTCGTCGAAGTCGAGGTCGTGCTTCGACAGCCGGTCGGGATTCAAGAGCACCTGATACTGCTTCTTGAGCCCCCCCCAGCTGTTGATCTCGGCCGTACCGGGAACCTGGCGCAGCTCGGGCTTCACCCGCCAGTCGAGCGTGGTGCGGGCCTCGGTGAGGGCCTGCTCGGAGGCGTCTTTGGGCTTGATCGTGAAGTGAAAGACCTCGCCCAGCCCGGTCGAGACGGGGCCCATTTCCGGCCGCGGGATGCCAGGAGGCATCTCGATCCCCGACAGCCGCTCGGCGATCTGCTGCCTGGCGAAGTAGATGTTCGTGCCGTCCTCGAACGTCACGACCGCCTGCGAGAGGCCGAACTGCGAAATCGATCGCACGCTCTGCAGGCCCGGCAGGCCGCCGAGGGAAAGTTCGATCGGGAAGGTGATGAGCTTCTCGACCTCCTCCGGCACCATCGATGGCGCCACGGTGTTGATCTGCACCTGGATCGGCGTCGTGTCGGGGAACGCGTCGACGTTCAGCGACATCAGTGCCGAAGCACCGGCGGCCGTCAACAGCAACACGCCCCCCAGAACAGCCAGGCGGTTGTTCATCGAGGCGGTGATGATGCCGTTCAGCATGGAATCAGCAGAGGCGGAAGGACGAGAGACGCGATGGAGGCTTGGCGGCGAGGAGCCTATCCCAGAAGCCTATCCCAAGAGCCTATCAGTCTCTAGGGAGCCATGGAGGTCAGCTTTCGCGTCGCCATTTCCGACTTCAGCATGTGGCTGCCGTCAACGACGACTCGAGCACCGTTTTCCAAACCCTTGACGATCTCCACATATCCATCGTCCACCGTGCCGGGCACGACCTCGCGCTGACAATAGATCGCGTCGATGTCATCGTCATCAACGGCACGCTCTTCGACGAAGACAAAGTGTTTGTCGCCGTCCCATTGCACTGCCATGGCCGGCACGGCCATTGCCGAAGGCTGGTTGCGCACCCGAATCCTGCCGACGCCGTAGGTGTTGGCCTTCAAGAGCCGGTGGCTCGTGCCGTTGCCGTCGGCATCGACCAACGGATTGTCGACTTCGGCCAAGGCCTGCAGAGTGCGGGTCTTGTCGTCCAGCTCGGTGCTGATCCAGTTGACCCTGCAGTTGAGTGTGCCGGGAATCCCATCGGCGACATACTCGATCGGCTGACCGACGGAAACCCGGAGCGCGTCCTCTTTGTTGATGTTCAGCCGCAGCAGCATCTTGTCGATATTGGCGATCGCAAGTTCCGAACTCTCGGGCGACACGACCTCGCCACGGACGACGTCGCACTTGATCACCACGCCGTCGAATGGCGCCACGACCGGGATCAGGTTGGCGGAGGTCGACGCACGATCGAGAGACCCGGCGAGTCCTGCGGGCAGGCCGAGAAAGTGGATTTTCCTGCTCCGCTCGACATCGCTCAGGCCTTCGAAGTCTTCGTGGCGGATCGAGAAGCCAAGGTTGATGAGCGCCTGTTGGGCGTTGAACCGCGCGACGAGCGCCTGCCGCAGGGCCGATCTGGCCTCCGCCAATTGACGTCCGGCCACCGCCTCGCCGGCCGATTCAAGTCGGCTGACGGTGAGTTGCTTGAGTTCCGCGGCGACCAGCGACTCGAGGAACTCAGCCTTCGCGTCGCCCACCGCAGAGGCATCGAGAATGACAAGGGTCTCGCCTTGTCGCACGACATCCCCCAGCCGCTTTTCGACCCGCCACACTGTTCCCGGCGCACGAGCCGCCAGCGCGGCGACGCTGTTGGGAACATACGTCATGGCGCCGGGGGCGACGACATGTTCCTCCATCTGCCGTTCGATCACCGGCTGGACGTCGATGAACGAATCTCCTTGCGTCTCCGAGTCGATGTGAATCTGCTCCCGCTGGTCCGCTTCCGCGAGGGCGGCCGAAGCCTGGGAAGCCGCAGTGCTGCTCGCTCCGTGGGCCAGAGAGGTCGGCTCTTCCGCCGTGTGATTGGCTCCATGGCCATGGTCGCTGTCGCCAGCTTCGTGGTGATGGGCATGATGCTTGCCCCATTGACTCGGCAGAAATGTCCAATCGGTCTCGTGACCATAAAGCGCCGTAAGCCCCAGCGACCCCAGCACGAGGAGGTTGGGCACGCACGATGCCAAAAACTTCAGCAGCAGGTGCATGGAAAAACTCTTTCTAGCGACCCAGTGCGGCAGCGGAACGTCCTTGAAGCCGTCGTGGGCGCAATGTTGGAGTGGGCGGGATTGCGAGGTGGGCAAGTGGCGGGGATGGGCTGGCGGGGCAACAGTGGCAGTGCCTGGTCTTGCAGAATTGCAAGGCAAACCGCGTGCCAAGCCTATGCAGTGACTGCAAGTTGGGCATTTTTCGCGGTTTGCCGCGGTTTCATCGGAAGCGGTTTTTTGAAGTGGCCGGGAGAAAGCCTTCATCGCGCGCAAAGTGCCACTGCCGCTGCCTCGCAAAGAGGCACCGTGAAGTCGGTGGGTCGCACCCGGAAATGGGCATCGCTGTGGCAAAGCCGCGGCCAAGCGGCCATGGCTCCGCATCGTTGACAGCGATGGTGAATGCGCGTACAGTATACGCGCGTACATACTTTAACTGGAGGTGACGGGCATGGTGACGTTTGGACCGTTGAGTGCCGATCAGTTCAGTGCCACGCGGCTGCATTCCGGCGAGGTGGTGTCGAGCGGTTTCGAGCCGCTCGATCGGCTGCTTCCGGCCGGTGGCGTGCGCCGAGGCAGCCTGCTCGAGTGGCTCGGTGACGGGGAGGCTTCCGGGGCGATGGCGGCTGCGTGTGCGGTGGCCTGCAGGCTGTCTGGGAGCGTGGCTGGCGCGGGGGCGACGGCCACGCCGACCATTATCGTCGTCGATCGTCAGGGGCGGTTTTATCCGCCGGCCGTGATGGGCTGGCTGGCCACTGTCGCTTCCAGCGGGGGCAAGGAGCCGCAGCTGGTCGTGGCGCGTGCTTCGAGCGCCGCCGACGAAGCATGGGCGATCGATCAGGCGTTGCGTTGCCGAGGTGTGGCGGCCGTGCTGGCCTGTCCGCAATCCATCCAGCCCACGACGATGCGGCGCTGGCAGTTGGCGGCACGTGGCAGCCAGGCCGTGGGCCTTTTTGTGAGGACGCAAGAGGCCGGTGGCCGACAGTCTTCGCGCCGGCAGCCGACATGGGCGGAGGCGAGAATCGCCGTGTCGCCGTTGTCGGGAGAGAGCCTTGCCGTGCGCCGGCTGCGGCTCACGCTGGTGGGAGGGCCGTGGGCCGGCGAGGCGTCGGTGGAAGGCCGTGCCGTGGAGATCGGGATCGATCTGTCGCGCGGATGCTGTCTGTCGCGGGGAGGCCAGCCCCGGGGGCAAGAATCCGGCGGCATTCGGATGTTTCGGCCGCAAGCGGCGCCGGCAGCGGAGGCAGTGGCATGCCGCGCATCATGACGATCTGGCTGCCGCGGTGGCCGGTGCAGCGGCGG
>JBIIOK010000155.1:0-5201 GCA_044336985.1 Pirellulales bacterium
CGGATGATCTCCGGCGGCTCGGCCGATTCGAGCCGCTCGCTGGCGCGGGCCAGTTCGTCGAGCAGTTCCGCCGGGGGCGCCGCCGCAGCTTTGTCGATGGTTTCAGTCACCATGCCGTCCGACCGGGTCGAATCCTCTCCACGTTTGCTGATCAGATTAACAATAGGTGGAGGACTCTGCTTTATCGACCCCGTTTATCGCGGCTGGGCAAGGCCCCCGCTCCCGCCGTGAAACTCGCCGGCAATTGCCCGGCTTCGTGGCTGCGGTAGGCTTTGGGCCCGTTTGCGGCCGTTTTCAGGGAGGTGATTGGCATGGCTCGTTCCGTTGCGTTGGCGGTCGATCTTGGGGCGTCTGGCGGCCGCGTGGTGTCGGGGGCGTTCGACGGTCGGCTGATCGAATTGGAGGAAATCCGCCGGTTCGAAAACGGCCCGGTGGCACTCGGCGGCGAGCTCGTCTGGGATCTCGTGCGGCTCTGGCAGGAGGTGGTCACCGGCCTGCGGGCGGCGGCGGCGCGGCATGGCAAGGCGGTGGCGACGGTGGGCGTCGATACCTGGGGCGTCGATTACGCGTTTCTTGGCGCCGATGGCGCGCTGCTCGCGAATCCCCTCTGCTATCGCGACCCACGCAACCGCGGCATGATCGAGGTGGCCGAGCAGACCGTGCCTCACGACGAGATCTTCGCGGCCACCGGCCTGCAGTTCATGGATCTCAACTCGCTCTACCAGCTCCTGGCGATGCAGCGCCGTCGCTCGTCGGCGCTCGCGGCCGCCGAGCGGATGCTGATGGTCCCGGACATCTTCCACTGGCTGCTGTCGGGCGAGGTCTCCAACGAACACACCAACGCTTCCACGTCGCAGTGCTACGACCCGCAGCAACATGACTGGGCCTTCGGTCTCATCGAGCGGTTCGGGCTGCCGCGGCGGATCTTCGGCCCGCTCGTTGAACCGGGCACGGTGCTGGGGGGCCTGCGGGCCGATGTCGCGGCCGAGACCGGGCTCTCCGGAACCCGCATCGTCGTCCCTGGCACGCATGACACAGCCAGCGCCGTTGCAGCCGTGCCCGCCGCCGATCCGCCGAGCGCGCGGCCCGACTGGTGCTATGTCAGCCTCGGCACCTGGGCCCTCGTGGGAGCGGAGCTCGATCGCCCGCTCGTGACGCCCGCCTGCCTGGCCCGCAACTTCACCAATGAAGGCGGCATCGGCGGCACCACGCGGCTTTTGAAGAATGTCTGCGGCCTCTGGCTCGTGCAGCAGTGCCGCGCCGCCTGGCAGCGGGCGGGCAAGGATTGGACGTGGGAGCAGCTCACGTCGCTGGCCGCCGAGGCGCCGCCGCAGGTCACGATCATCGACCCCAACCATCCGTCGCTCGTGGCGCCGTCCGACATGCCCGAGGCGATCCGGTCGCTGGCGAAGGCTTCGGGGCAGCCGGTGCCCGAATCGACGGGCGCGGTGGTGCGAACGGCGCTCGAGAGCGTGGCCACCGCGGTGCGTCGTACGCTCGAGGAGCTCGACGCGCTCGTCGGCCGCCGGATCGGCCGGGTGCACGTGGTGGGAGGCGGCGTGAAAAACGCGCTGCTCTGCCAGATGATCGCCGATGCCACCGGCCGCCCCGTGATCGCCGGCCCGGTGGAGGCCACGGCGATCGGCAACCTGCTCGTGCAGATCCTGGCCCGCGAGGGCAGCGTCGATCTGCGGAGCGTGCGGCAGGTGGTCCGCGATAGCTTCGAGCTCGCGCACTTCGAGCCCGGTAGGATAGGCTTTAGCCTGTCACGAAATCGGCTTTAGCCTGTCACGCCTGCTCTGTGACAGGCTGAAGCCTGTCCTACGGTTGCGCGGTCGGTTCGACCGGGACTTCTTCGGCCGGTGGCGGCGGCGGCGTCACGCGTTGGCCCGACCGCCGAAAAACGGCGTAGAGCACCGTCATGCCGATAAGCGAGGCCACGATGAAGACGGCCGCCCAGATGGCTCGCCTCAGCCACTTCTCGGCCTCCTCGGCCTCCTTCTGCTGCCGCAGCAACTCCTGCTCCTGCTGGTATTCGCGGCTATCCTCGAGCCGGAGCTCGAACACGGCGTTGCAGGTCGGGCAGACGGCCTGCTGACCGATCATGGCCGTCCCCACCTTGAGCTTGTGGCCGTTGGGGCAGGCGAGGCGGTAATACTTCGGCCCGCTCGGCCGGGAAGCGGCCGGCGTAGCCCGAACGGCTGTCGCAGCCGGAGCCGCCGGCGCAGCGCTCGGAGGCGCGGGAGCAAAAAGCGGGCGGCCGGTCTCCGCGGGCGTGCGGCAGATCGGGCAAACGGGTTTCCCTGATTCGGAAACGCTCGGTCCCCGGTAGCCGCAGATGCAGGTGATGCTGTCAGACATGGCGATTGATCAGGCAGCCTGAAGCGCTGCCGCCGGCCGTTTCGTGACGACGCCGTGCTCCACCTGGATGATCGCATCGGCGAGGGCCAGGGTGCTGGCCCGATGCGTGATCATAATCACCGTCCGGTTTTCAACATATTCAGCCAGCGCCTCGTGGATCAGCCGTTCGCTTTCCACGTCGATTTGGCTCGTCGCTTCGTCGAGCACGAGGATCTCGGCGTTTCGCAGGAAGGCCCGGGCCAGCGAGATCCGCTGCCGCTGGCCGCCGGAGAGCCGGAAACCGCCGGGGCCCACCATCGTGCGGTAGCCCTCGGGCATCAGCGAGATGAATTCGTGGGCATGGGCCTTCTTGGCGGCCTCGATGATCTCCTCCTCGGTCGCGTCCCAGCGGCCGTAGCGGATGTTGTAGAAGATCGACTCGTTGAAGAGTTCGGTCTGCTGCGTGACCATCGCGATCCGGCGGCGGAGGTCGTGCAGGGCGATGTCAGTGAGCGGCACGCCGTCGATCGTCACCTGCCCCGTCGTCGGGTCGTAGAACCGGCAGATCAGGTTCACGAGCGTGCTCTTGCCGCCGCCGTTCGGGCCGACGATCGCCACCCGTTCGCCGAAGGGGATCTTGAGATTCACGTCGTTGAGCACGGTGTCGATGCCGTCGTAGCTGAACGAGACGCGCTCGAGCCGGATCTCGCGGTGCGGCGAGGCGATCGTCTTCGGCTCGGCCGGCTCCGTGAGCTTCGAGGGCGTGTCGATCAGCGGGTAGAGCGCCTGGGCGCCGACCACGCCCACGTTGACGCCGGTCAGCACGCCGGAGAGCTTCCGCACCGGGTCGCTCGCGCCGATGAGCATGCCGAAGAAGACCATGATGCCCGGGACGGTCATCGGCCGCTCGGTCATCGTGACGCCGAAGATCTCGGTCTGCTGGTTGATCACGAGCCAGGCGCCGACGGCGATCGAGGTCGCCACCATGCCGATGCCGAGGATCTCGGTGATCGGGTTGGCGAGCGCGTGATAGAAGGAATGCATCATGCCGGTCTTGAGCATGTCGCCGGTGCAGTTGCGGAACCGCTGCCGCTCGAAGTCCTCCATCGTGTAGGCCTGCACGGTGAGCACGTTGTTGAGCGCCTCGAGCAAGACGTGGTGGAAGCCCCGCGAGCGGTCGAGGATGTTCTTCGAGATGCCGCGGATCCGCCGGTTGAGCCAGACCATCAGGAAGCCCACGATCGGCGCCATCGTCAGGCAGGCCAGCGTGAGCTGCCAGGAGATGCAGAAGGCTCCAGCGAGGCAGGCGATGATCTTCAGCGGCTCCGTGACCGCGCCGCCGAAGACGCTCGTGATGCCGCTGGCCAGCATGTCGGAGGTGCCCGTCACCTGCGCCATGAAGCCCGCCGATCCGCTTCGCATGAACTGCGCCCGGTCGAGCTCCAGCGCCTTGTCAAACACCTTCAGCCGCAGATCGCGGCTGATGTTCATCGCCACCCAGCTCACGATCATCGTGTTGGCCAACAGGAAGGCGTGCTTGAGGAACGTGCTCACCACGACGAAGCCCACCACCCAGAGCACGGTCGTGAAGGGATCCGAGGGTAGGAATCGGGTGATCCAGGGCTGAAGCTTCTTCGACGAGTAGACGATCGCCTCGTCGCCCCGCATCGAGAGTTTGAGCGAGTCGATCCGGGTGCGGGCGGCGGCGGCCTTGGCGCCATCAAGCCGGCTGCCTTCGATGTCGGCCTCGAGGGTGTCGCGCTCCTTCTGGCCGGCCGCGATCCGCATCTCGGCGGCCTCGATCCGCTCTTCGTTCCATGATTGGAGCGACTTGCCGTTGAGCGTCACTTCGATGATCGGAAAGAGGGCGGCGATGTTCGCGCCCCAGAGGCCGGCCACGCCTGCCGAGCAGAGGAAGGCGGCCACGAGGAGTGGCCACCGCTTGGCGGAATCGCGAAGGGCACGGAGAAAATAATGCATGCTTTTTGGTCGCGGCGTGGCGGATGGTATCGCCATATCGAATCGGATTCCTCGCGCCGCCGCACCACTGGCGTCGTCTGGAAGACGCTCAAGGCAGGCTGCGGGCGACGTGCGAAAATGGGTAAACGGGGTCGGCGGGCCGCGCCGTATCGGTGGGGAAGGTAGTGATGCCCCCGGAAACGCTCAAGCCCGGAAATCCCTAGTAGGACAGGCTTCAGCCTGTCGAAAGCAAACCGCTTCCGGAGGAAGCGGTCTACTTTGGCAGGCTGAAGCCTGCCCTACTTCGTGCGGGTTTCGGCGGCGAGGAGCGTGTTGGAGAGGAGCATCGCCACGGTCAGCGGGCCCACGCCGCCGGGCACGGGCGAGATCCAGCCGGCCACCTCGCGCACCGCGTCGTAATCCACGTCGCCCACGAGCCGGCTCTTGCCGTCCTTCTCCACACGGTTGATGCCCACGTCCACGACCGCGGCCCCGGGCTTCACCATGTCGGCCGTGATCAGGTGCGGGCGGCCGACTGCTGCCACGAGGATGTCGGCCCGGCGGCAGTGGTCGGCGAGGCCGGCGGAGCGGCTGTGACAGATCGTCACCGTGGCGTCGCCCCCCTTGCCGAGCCCGCCTGCCGTCGCCGGCGGCTTCGACGCCAAAAGCAGCGCGAGCGGCTTGCCCACGATGTCGCTGCGGCCGACGATCACGGCATGCCGGCCGGCCGTCTCGATCCCGGCGTCGATGAGCATCCGCTGCACGCCGGCGGCCGTGCAGGGGATGAACCGCGGCCGCCCCTGCGAAAGCAGCCCGGCGTTTTCGGGATGGAAGCCGTCCACGTCGCGATCGGGGGGCACGGCGTCGAGCACGGCGACAGCGTCGACGTGGGCCGGCAGCGG
>JBIIOK010000115.1:0-7800 GCA_044336985.1 Pirellulales bacterium
GGCCGCCCCATCGCGCCGGCGCCGGCGACGTCGTTGAACGATCGAATGAGCCCGAAGACCGTGCCGAGCAGGCCGAGCAGCGGGCCGATCGTCGCGATCCCGTTGAACACGCGACGATAGCGCCGCAGGTGATTCACCTCGCGCTCGCAGGCATCGATCGCCGCCTGCTCGATTTCGACGGCCGGCTTCCCCCAGCGGCGCACGGCTGCAGCAAAGACTTTCGAAGCGGGGCTGCCGTTTTCCTCACAGGCATCGAGCGCCTCGCCGCGGGAGAGCTGCCCCGACTGCAGCTGCTCGAGAAAGTGGTTCACGAAGAGCTTCGGCACCACCCGTCCCCAGCGCAGGCTCACCATCCGCTCGAAGCCAAACACCGCGAGCAAAAACGAGCAGCCGAGCAGCGGCACCATGAGGATGCCGCCATCGCGGATCGTGGCCAGCAGGTTGCCGGTCGGGATCAGCGGCTCGGCAGCCGGCGCGGTCGCCACGGCGGCATCGCCGGCGGCCCGCGATTCAACCGCGGCGGCCACCCGCAACTCATCTCGCTGCCGCGAGGTCGCCTGTGAACCGGCCCAGGCGCGCGGCCCCTGTGCGATCGCGGACGATCCAGAGACCAGCGCGATGGCGCAGGCGATGGCGCAGCCGGCCGCAAGCCGAGCGGGCGTATGTGGGGCCTTCCGTGGCACCATGTGACAATGTTTCCGCTGCGCGACCGCCCCGGTCCCTCGGAGCAGATTTCCCGCGCCTCGGTGAGCATCGACTGGCCCGGCCGCACGCGGCCAATCCTTCGGCGACCCAGCCCCTCGCCGTCACGACCGTTACGACCGAACGGAAGATCAGCCCGTAGACCGCTTCCTCCGGAAGCGGATTTGGATCCGCTTGTGGAACAAGCGGTCTACGAGTGACAGGCTGAAGCCTGTCCTACTTTTGGAAGCGGGGAGGCGAGCGGGTCGGCGAAAGCTCGACGAGCGTATGCAATTTCGACCTTCTGAGGTCGGCAGCTCCGTAGGTCGTCAGCGGAGAAATTGCAGCGCGAAGGAGACTTTTGCCGCCCGCGAGCCGGGGCAACGCCGGGTGGGGCCGGCTTAGAAGTTCGCGTCGCAGCCGGTGTCGACGTCGCCCACCATGTGAAGGTGGTCGTGATCGATGTAGACGACTTCCTGGCAGTCGTCATCGACGAGCGTGTGGGGCACCGGCCAGCCGATCCGCTTCACTTCCTGGAAGTAGACCGTGCACTTGTAGTGGGCATGGTGGAGTTGGGCGGGGCCGACGAGCGGGTAGTGCCGCGGCGGATCGATGTAGTCGGAGATCTTGCACTTCGTGATCCGCACGTGGTTGCGCTGCACCTCGTACAGGAAGGGCCAGTTGCCCTGCACGGGGCGGGCCTTTTCGAGCGCCCGCATCACCTCGTCGTCGCTCGGCTCGTCGAGGGCTTCGCACGGGCCGCCGGCCTGCAGCGGGCCGAGGATCGGGGCCCGCTCATACCGCTCGTAGTTCCAGAACTGATCTTCCTTGCTCTTCTGCAGGAAGACGGGAACGGGGATCGGAAAGGCGAGCGGGCCGAGATTGGGCCCCTGCGACGTGATCCAGAAGCAGCCGCTCTGCGAGACGGCGCCAGACGCAACCAGCAGGGCCATCGCGAACAACCGGGCACGAACCTTCATGGCGATCTCCTCGGGCGGTCTTCTGAAGCGGTCGACCTGATCGACCCTGCCGGTTGTATCGGCCGCGCCGGCGCCGAACTTGCGGATTTCTCCGACTGCACGGAGTAGGGAAGCGGGTAGGCGAACGGGTCGGCGGAAGCTCGACGAGCATTTGGCCGCCGCGGCCACCGCGAGAAGACTTCTGCCGCCCGTGAGCCGGATGCGCCCCTGACGAAAAAACCCACCCCCGCCGGAGCGAGGGTGGGCTGTTTCGTGTCAGGCAGCGCCCGGCCGAGGCCTAGCGGTGGTGGCTGTGCATGTGACGCTCGTCGAAGTCGAGCCACCACCAGCCGTCGTCCCATTCGAGGGAGACCCGCCGCCAGCCGAGCGGCACCTGCGGATAGGGATAGAAGGGACCGATGTAAGGCCAGGCAGTCGGCGAATACTGCGTCGGATACTGGAGTGCTGCGTAGTTGGGATACGAGGCGTAGCTGGGCCAGGCGTAGTTGGGCATGTTGGGACCGCCACCGCGAACGGGCACGCCCATGCCGCCGCCGCCAGCACCGCCCGGGCCACCCATGCCCATGCCACCCATCGGCATCGGCCGGCCACCCATGCCGCCGGCCATGCCGGGTGGGCAGTCGGCCGCCCCCGCCGGACCCTCTGTGAATCGCATCGAGCCGGGCACCATCTGGCCGTCGCCTACGGCGCCCTCGCTCGGATAGCCGCCGTCGACCACCTGCTCGCCGACGACGTTTTCCGAATAGCCGCCCTGTCCGGGCAGCTCCATGGGCTGACGCATGCTCGTCCGCACGGCCTGAGAACGGCCACCGGCACGCTGCTGCATGGGACGGGCCGTCGGCGCGCCGAGTGGACGCGGACCCGACTTCGCCACCGCGGAAGACTTAACGCCCGACTTGGACTGGCCGCGAGCCGCCTGCTTCCTGCCGGACGGAGTGGTGGCCTTCGGCACTTCCTCCACCGCGGCGGTCAGTTGGATCGGCGACGATTCATCGTTTTCGGCGGCGGTCTCGGTCGGCTCCGCATCGTTGGCCGCAGCCGGCATGCCCACGAGCGATCGGACCGACGACGGCAGGGCGAATCCATTGCCCTCGGCCGGGGCCTCGTTGCCGGCGATCGACAGGCGGTTCACGACGCGCTCGACACCATCGATGTTTTCAGCGGCGGCGACCGCAGCCTCGATCTGCTTGGAGTTGGAGACGGTGCCCTCGAGCCAGACCGTGCCCGACTTGGCCTTCACGTTAACGCGATACCCCTTCATGGCGCCTGAATCACGGAGTTTGTTGGCGACCGTGGCGGCGAGGTCATCGGCCCGAACCGCCGCCGTCGCGAACGACGCCGCAACGATGGCCGTCAGGAATGTTGCTCTCGAGATGGACATGGAAGACTCCTTGAAGCGGCGTGCGGATGGAGACGCCGCCATGGGAATCTTTTTCGGCCACGCCCCCTGACGAAGGGGAGTTTTTTTCCGATTTGCGCGAAGGCGCCAGGCGCCGCCACAAACCAGGAAGGATGGGCAAGGGGCGTCAGGCCGCCGTCCTGAAGTCGACGACGCAGATCATCGTCATCACCGTGAGCGTGATCGCACAGACGGCACCTGCGGCGGCGCCAAACTGCAGGGCGAATCCACAGAGCCCGCCGACCGCCGCCAGCGAGAGCAAGAGCAGCCACTGGCAGACCCGCTCGTGCCGCGTGCCTTCCGCCAAACGAACCAGGCCGGCCGCGACGAGCCCGAAGACCTGCACGCCGGTCATCGCGCAGGCAAGCGGACTGATGGCGGCAACAACTGGCACGATCGCGAAAGGTGCGAGCAACATGGCGGGATAATTAGCGATCCCAAACCGCCGCCGCAACCCGGCCTCCAGCCCGCCTATTTCGCCCCGAGCAGCGAGTCGAGTTTCTTTTCCAGGTCGGTGATCACGAGATTACGATCGACCACCTTGCCTTCGGCATCCAGGAGGATCATCGTCGGCAGCGTGAGCACGCCGAGTTCCTCGGCCAGCCGGCCGTCGAGCCCGCCGGCCTCGTGCAGCTGCGGCCAGGGGATCGGCTTCGCCGCGAGGAACTTCGCGAGCTCGGACTTGTTGGAGTCGAGCGCGATGCCGACCACGGCCAACTTCTTTGGACCATACTTGGCGTAAAGCTCACGGATCTGCGCGATGTCGACCTTGCAGGGCTCGCACCAGGTCGCCCAGTAGTGCACCAGCACCGGCCGGCCGCGGAGCGATTCGATCGCGACGGGCTTGCCATCGATCGCGGTGCCCGACAGGGCGAGCGGCTTGCCGACGCTCTCGAGCCGCCGGGCGGCGCCGCGAGCCTTCTTTGCCGAGGGTGACTCGGGAAAATCGGTGACGATCGCCGTGTAGCGGGCGAGCGCCTGCTTCTCCTCGCCGGAGAACTCGTCCGCGATGCCCATCTGCAGCATCGCCTCGGCGGCATCGGGTGCCTTGGGGTATTTCTCCACGAACTGCTTGAGCTCCTCGAGCCATGCCGACTGCACCTTGCCGACGTCGGCGCCCTGCTGCTGCATGTTGGCCGCATAGCGGGCCGAGGCCAGGCGAAACGACACAAAGGCCGCGAGCGAATCGTCCGCCGCAACGGCCGTTGCCAGCCGCTCGAGCCGATCGATGCCATCGGGAAGCGCCCCCTCCTGCACGCCCGCGGCCACCGTCTCGGCCAGTTGCTTCACCCAAAACGGCTGCTCGGCGGCTTCGGCGGCGGCGACCACCTGCCCGAGGAGGTTGGCCTGCTCGGCGAGGAGCCCCGGCCTGTTCTGCGCGCTCGACGCCGAGAGCTTGCCCTCGATATCACGCAGCTTGGCGAGGATCGGCTTGAGCTTCTCGCTCTCCTGGCCGCCCGGTTCGCCGGCGCCACGATCGGCGATGCGCGGCGAGAAGAAGCCGACCGAATCGGCGATCTCCCCCTGGGCGCCGGGCACCTGCGGGAGGTCTATCGCCCGCCAGGTGTCGCCGACGCGAACGAGCGAACCGACATACACCTGGCCGCCCTTGCCCCCTTCGGCATCGACGAGCGCCACCACGTTGTCATAGGCCACGACATCCTTGGCGATGCCATCGGCGCCGGCCGGCAGCACACCGGGCTGCGGGGCGAGCATGTTATTCCACCGCACGGCGGCGCCGAGCTGCTTCTGCGCGGCAGCGGCCATCGCGGGGAAGTTTTTCTGGGCCGCCGCCACACGGTCGGTGAGCTCCGAGAGCCGCGGCTCGGCAAATCCGGCCGCTTCGAGCTCGGCCTTGGTGGGCAGCAGCCGCGCGAGCATGGCCGGATCCCGCAAGCGCAACGCCTCGACGAGCTCCGCGGTGGCCTCCTCGGCCGAAATCGACTTCCAGGTATCGAGGCTGCCGTTTTCGTCCTCGTCGACGCCCCAACGGCTGCCGCCGGCATTGAGCCACCGCGCCTGATCGGCCTTCGCGTTGTGGTTGGAATCGATGTCGCGGTAGACCTCGGAACCATCCTTGTAATAACTCCAGCGATCGACGACACGGTCGCCGTTGGTGTCGGCAAACGACCGCAGCACCTCGCCGCGCGGCCCGCGAACCACCCAGGCGTTCACGCCCCCTTCCTTCTCCATCTTGATCGAGCAGTTTTTGGCCTCGTCGGCCGTCACCTTGTCGAAATCGACGTTCTTCTGGAAGGGGGAGAGGCCAAGCGCGTAGTCGACCGTCGGCTGGGCCGATGCCGTGGCGGCGAACGCCGTGAACAGGACGGTGGCGACGAGCAGCGAGGCGGCGGACCGACGGGAGGGGAGGCGGGCCAGCGTGGTCATGGAAATGTTCCTTCGGGGACGGAGACCCTAAAAACCTAGCGGGAACCTCCGCCGGCGCCAGCCCCACTTTTCCAGCACCTTCCAACGCAGGCGAATCGCCCACCCCTTTGAAATCGTCCCCGGCAGACCTACACTCGTTCTGCGGTTGGAGACGCGGCTTCGTCTCTCCGGCACGCGCGCGTAGCTCAGCTGGTTAGAGCGCTACCCTGATAAGGTAGAGGTCCCAAGTTCGAATCTTGGCGCGCGCATTCGACCTGCGTCCATGGGCCCGGACGCGGTTCAATCGGGGACGTAGCTCAATTGGGAGAGCACCGCCTTTGCAAGGCGGGGGTTGTGGGTTCGATCCCCATCGTCTCCATTTCCAGAGGGACCGGCTCTATGCAACCCCGCGGCATTCCTGAATAATCGATTCTTCCCGCCTGCCGCCCCTTCCCATCCGCGCCGCGCCCCTGTCCCTGGCCCGGCCCAGCCCCCCAGAGCCCCGATCCATGTCTGCCTCTGCATCCGCCACCGTCCCAGCCGTCGAACGGCGGACCGACATCCGCAACATCGCGATCATCGCCCACGTCGATCACGGCAAGACGACGCTCGTCGATTGCCTGCTCCGCCAGAGCGGCCAGTTCCGCGCCAGCCAGCTTTCGGGTGAGCGGATCCTCGACTCCAACGATCTCGAGAAGGAACGGGGCATCACGATCCTCGCGAAAAACATCGCGGTGGAGTGGAAGGGCATGAAGATCAACATCATGGACACGCCCGGCCACGCCGACTTCGGCGGCGAGGTGGAGCGGGTGCTGCGGATGGCGGACGGGGCGCTCGTGCTCGTCGATGCCGCCGAGGGCCCGATGCCGCAGACGCGGTTCGTGCTCTCCAAGGCCCTCGAGTGCCGCCTGCGGCCGGTGGTGGTGGTCAACAAGATCGACCGCCCCGACGCCCGGCCGCTGGAGGTGCTCGACGAGATCCTCGGCCTGTTCCTGGAGCTCGGCGCTGACGACGACCTTGCCGACTTCCCCTTCGTCTATGCGTCGAGCCGCGGCGGCTACGCCTCCCACGACCCGACCGTCCGTGAGGGCACGATGGAGCCGCTTCTCGACCTCGTGCTCGAGAAGATTCCGGGCCCGGTGGTCGATCCCACGGCGCCGCTCAGGATGCTCGTGACCACGCTCGATTGGTCCGACTACGTTGGCCGGATCGCGATCGGCCGGGTCGAGTCGGGCACGCTCACCAAGGGGGCGGCGGTGGTCCGCTCCACGGCGGCCGGCACGCTCGTGCCCGCGAAGCTCGTAGGCGTGCAGTCGTTCGACAAGCTCGGCCGCATCGACGTGGAGCAGGCGACCGCCGGCGACATCGCCGCCGTGAGCGGCATCGAGGACGTCGAGATCGGCGACACCATCTGCGATCCCGCCGACCCGCGGCCGCTCCCGCGGCTCACGGTGGACGAGCCGACGCTGTCGATGGTCTTCGGCGTGAATTCGTCGCCGTTGGCCGGAAAGTCGGGGAAATACCTGACGACCCGCCACCTGCGCGACCGGCTCACGAAGGAACTCGAGAAAAACGTCGCCCTCCGGGTCGAGCCGATCGAGGGGAGCGAGCAATTCTCCGTCTCGGGCCGCGGCCTGCTCCACCTCTCGGTGCTCATCGAGACGATGCGCCGCGAGGGCTACGAGCTCTCGGTCGGCAAGCCGCGGGTGATTCTCCACAAGGAGGGCGACAAGACGCTCGAGCCTTTCGAGACGCTCGTCGTCGAGGTGCCCCACGAGAAACTCGGCCCCGTGATGGAGCTCACCGGCTCCCGCCGCGGCCAGCTCGTCCACATGGGTAACCGCGGCGAGTTCGCCCATGCCGTCTTTTCGATCCCCGCCCGCGGCCTGATCGGCCTGCGCACCCGCGTGCTCAATGCCACACAGGGCACGGCGATCATGCACCATCGCTTCGAGAAGTGGTGCCCGATGGAAGGGGATGTGGCCGGACGGGCCAACGGCGTGCTCGTGTCGATGGTGCCGGGCAAGGCGGTGGCCTTCGGCCTCGACGGCCTGCAGGAGCGTGCCGAGCTCTTCATCGAGCCCGGCGACGAGGTCTACGAGGGCATGATCTGCGGCGAGAACGCCCGCAGCGAAGACATGATCGTAAACCCGACCAAGGAAAAGAAGCTCACGAACATGCGGGCCACGGGCAGCGATCGCAACATCCTGCTCAAGCCGCCGCGGCGGATGTCGCTCGAGGAAGCGCTCGAATACATCGAGGAGGACGAGCTCGTCGAAGTCACGCCCGACGTCGTCCGCCTGCGGAAGATCCTGCTCTCCGAGCACGACCGCAAGCGCCAAAGCCGCCAAAAGTAGGACAGGCTTCAGCCTG
>JBIIOK010000103.1:0-9015 GCA_044336985.1 Pirellulales bacterium
AGGGTAGGCTTCAGCCTGCCAAAGTAGGGTAGGCTTCAGCCTGCCAAAGTAGACCGCTTGTTCCACAAGCGGATCCAGCTCCGCTTCCGGAGGAAGCGGTCTACAAGCGACAGGCTGAAGCCTGTCCTACTTCCACGGGCTTCGCTAGACGAAGTCGTACGACTCTCCGGGCCGCACGAACTCGATGTTGCGGAGATTCAACGCGGCCAACTCGCGGGCGATCTCCTCGGCGAACCTCGCCTTGCGGTGCACGACGATCCAGCGCACGTCGCGGGGCAGCTTGCGAATCTCCGCCGCAAAAGTCGTCGGGCATTGATGCCCGGTCAACCGCGCGAGTTCGGCCTGGGAATCCGGGAAACTCACCTCCAGAAAGACGGCCCTGAGGTTGGGAACCGTCGCGAGATGCCGCCAGAGATCCTCCGTGGGGCCGGTGTCGGAGGGAAATGCCACCGCCACCGAGCCGTCGTCGACCACGAGCCCCAGCGTCTCGATGCCGTGCGACACCGGCACGGGCGTGACGGTGAGGCCGGCGCGGCGGACGCGCACGAACGGCTCGAGGAACGCGGTGGTGAGGAAGGGATCCTCGGGCCGCGAGATCGCGAAGAAGTCGGGCCAAATGCGGCCGTTGAAGACATCGCCGTGGAGGAATTCCATCACGTCGCGCGACGCGAGGACTTCAACGGCCCCGGGCCCGGGCTCGTAGACGTTTTCCAGGAAGATCGGGAGGGTGGCGATGTGGTCGAGATGCTCGTGCGTGACGAAGACGTGGCGAATCCGCCGCTGCCTCTCGAGGTCGGCAAGGAGGCCGATGGCGCCGGCGTCAACGGCGACCGTCTCATTCACGAGAAACGAGACCAGGAACTGCGCATCGGAGGTGGGGATGCTGGAGGGGAGAAATTCGACCCGCATGGGAGGGCATCCTTGGTGGCTCGCGTCACATCGCGAAAAATTCGCGAATCTTCCGGAAGATGTCTTGCGGCTCGGGCAGGCTGCGCTCGGCGCCCGCGATCGCCTGAGACCGTTCAGCAAGCCGCGTGCGGAGCGCCGCCCCGAGCTCCTCGACGAGCCCCGGACGGGCGGCGAGAATCCGCCTGAACGATTCCCGTCCCACCTCGAGGAGCCGCGTCTCCCCGAGCGTCGTGACGGTGGCCACCCGGTGCGACCCAGTCATGAGCGACATCTCGCCGAAGTAGTCGCCCGCCTCGAGCCTGGCGATGCGCACGGACGGCGCGTTATCGGCGGAGGCCGTGACCTCGGCCCCGCCCGAGATGATCACGAACATGCTGCCGCCCGGTTCACCCTGCCGAACCACCTGCTCGCCGGCGGCATAGACCCGGTCGACATTCTCTTCGGCGAGCCGCCGCAACTGCTCGGGCCCAAGCGAGCGGAGCAGCCCGACCGCCTCGAGCGACTTGATTCGCCGCTCGACCGCATCGCCGAACGACTCGCCGGGCGGCGGCGGCGGTAGCTGCGTGAGCCGAATGGCCTGCGTGGCCACCGGGATCTCGATCCCGTGGCGGGCCAGGGCATACCAGATCCGGTCGCGGGCCATGCCGTCGACGCGGTCGCGTTTGTCGAACTCGGTCGTGAAGAACCGCACCCAGCTCTCGACGCCTCGTTCCTTGAAATCATTCGTGACGACCGACGGGGCGGGGTGCTCGAGCACGCCGAAACTCCCGCGGACGGCCTCCAGGATGACCGCCTGCACCCGCTGCGGTGGCACCTCGTAGGGGGTGACCACGAAGAGCGACCGCCGCGACCAGGGATCCGGCTTCGTGAAATTGCGGATCGAGGCCTGGGCCAACTGGCCGTTGGGGATGATCACGTAGGCCTCGTCGAGCGTGATGACCTTCGTGGCCCGCCAGTTGATCTCGACGACGCGGCCGATGTGGGCCTGATTGGCGTCGTATTGAATCCAGTCGCCGATCTCGAAGGGATGTTCGGCGTGAATCGCGAGCCCCGCAAACACGTTGCCGAGCGTGTCTTTGAGGGCGAAGCCGAGCACGGCCGTCACGAGCGCCGAGCCGGTGAGGAGTTCCCCCGCATCGATGCCCGCCTCCGACAAGACGACGAGCAGGGCCGCGGCGAGCAGCAGCCACCGCATCACATCGAGGAAGATCTTCGGCAGTGGCCGCGCGAATCGCTCCCACACCGAAACGCCCCCCACGAGCAGGAGAGACTGCAAGAGCGACGCCACCACGAAAAACCGCACGAGATGGTGGGCCCGGGGCGGGCCATTGCCCGCGACGGGCAGGATGATGGCCGCGGCAAGCGGCAGAAGCGTGAGCAGCAAAAGCGCGATCGGCACCCAGCTCAGCCAACGGCGGCCCTTCGGGGCGGTGGCGAGGAAGACCGCAAGGGCCACCAGCGCCAGCACGATCTCGCGGGATGCCACGACATCGGCCCAGCCTGTGAGCGACCAAACGGCCTGATCGAAGGCATCGCTGGGGACGGCGGTGGTCTGCATACCGCTGCTCCGCGGCTGGAAAAACAGGCATTGTGAGGGCTGCCGCCAAACTCGGCAATCGGCCCGGGCCCCCACGGCATGGACGAGCCGGCCCGGGGTCGTTATCCTGTTGGGCTGTCTCGGACCCATTCAGACGTCGGAATCCGCATGGTCAAACTCACTGTTCGCGAACGGGAAAGCATTCAGGAAGCGGTGCGCCGCTTCCGTAAGTTGGTCGAGCGCAGCGGCATCAAGAAGGAGATGCGCCGCCGCGAGTTCTTCGAGAAGCCCAGCGAAACGAAGCGCCGCGCCCGCCTTCGCGCCGAGCGCCGGACCAAGCGCAACCGCCTCCTCGGCGTGTAGACCGCTTCGTCCCGAAGCGGATCTTCCGGAGATCCGCTTGCGGAGCAAGCGGTCTACTAAAAGCTGTGCGTCAGCCTGAAGAAGAAGCCGTCGTAGGCAAGGCTTGAGTTCGCGAGCGGGAACGTCGTGGCGTTCTCCCCAACCGCACCGGTATCGATCGTCTCGGAATAGCCGAGATTCCCCCAATACATGAGCATCCAGCCGGCTGAAATGCTCGTCCGCTCCCGCCACTGCCAGCTCGTGCCGAGCGAAATATCGAAATTGGGCACGACGAGCGTCCCGCCCACGGTCTGAGACTGAACGAGCCGCGAGAACCCATTGACTGGAAGCCTCTCCTGCGTGTCGACATTCTGATAGTTGCCCACGAGCAGCGCGGCACCGCCGGTTGCGAATGCGCTCCAGCGACGCCGCGGCCCCAGGTAGCGCCGACCCTGGAGGGCGAGCCGCGGGCCGACGCCTTGAAACGTTCGGCTTGTGGTCGCCAGATAGTTCGGGCATTCCGGACAGTAATTGTCGATCGTCGAACTGACCGACGTGTCCATGAATCGGATTCCGGCGCTGCCGGCCGTATCCCACCGCGGAGCGCCATTCACATCGGGGTCGAACTCGAACCTCCGGGCGAGTTCCATGTCATAGACATCGAGGCTGACGTTCGATGACGAGCGGATCGACGCCATATCCGGAATCGCCTCGGTTCCCATGGGACCGAAGAACGCCGTTCCGTCCCCCCCCGCGTAGTTGCCGGTGGCAACACCAGCGACCGACGTGGCCGCATCGATGCCCAGATAGCTGAACCGGGCCAGCGTGTCCCGGGAAAAGTTGTAGCCAAGGAAGCCTCGAACGCCGCTCGCAAATCCGAAGTCATAGTTCAGCGGTGTCAGCGCGATCGATTGACCGGCCGTCGAGGTCGCCTGGTAGAGGGCCGTGTTGTTGCTGAACGACGGCCTGAGCAGCAGGTAATCGGCGCCGAATGTCCAACGCGGCGGACAGGCCTTCGGCGGGCACGCCGATTCCAACTCGCACGGCTCGCAGGCCTCATCAGCCAACGTGACTTCGGGGATTTCGAATGCGTCGACCGCCCAGGCCGCCGGGCCGCATGCGGCAAGAAGGATCCATGAAAAGATCGACAAAAATTCGGCGATCGAGGAAGCTCGAGTGCAGCGCATGACGGTGAACTCCAAACGGACAGGGAGCCAGCAACCGCCAAACTCCTCCCTGTCGATCGTCCGATCGGAATCCAAAAAAACAGAAATACCGCCAAGCTTTCCCGCCCTTGCCCAGGCTGCCAAGCTTCCGGATGGGAGTTCTCAGCAACGCCGGCGACGCATGGACTGCACCGACAGGATGGCCGCCGCTGAAGCCGCAAGGAAAAACGCCCCCGGCTCGGGAACCGGTGTGATGATCGGGATGTCTTCCGAAACCCCGTTCGGCGCGATCGTGTCGATCGGCTTGATCGGATACTTCTGCAGGTCCAATATCGCCGTCTCGATTCCCGGCCCGACAGGCCGACCCGCGTTGTCAAAGACGAACGGCTGATCGCCCTTGTCGAGAAACGCGCTGAAGACGCCTCCACCCGTTGGGTGGACAACGCAATTCACGTTGGCTGGGGAGAACAGCGTCTGGTTCATGCGGTAGTTGGCTTCGAATCCGGGCTTTGAGGCGGTGCCCAACCGCACGACCATCGCCTTGCCAGGCAGCAGCGGATCCGTCAACTTGAACATCGCAGCCTGCAGAATCTCGTCCCAGTTCCAGGATGCCTGATCGGGTCCGTAAAGCCAGTTGCAACTAGAGATCCTGGCATCCCAATTGCCCATGTCGAGTTTGAAGCCCACGACCGGGGAACTGGTTTCGTTCGTGATGCGAACATAGGGCTTTGACTGCGCGTCCCACCGCTCCAGCGTCGAGAGCCGCGAACTGCCACGGGGCACGCCGCGCACTCCCTCCAATTCCTTCCAGACTGGGAAGTTCGAAATCTCCAACCGGATCGCCTCGGCAACGGCCTGCGGGACTGGCACGGCCACCGCAAGAAGAATCGCCGCCACGCTGAGCCAAATAGCCCGCCGGCGGCCGGCGGCGGACCCGAGCAACAGAGAGATCGTGGGGAGATAAGGAACCATGGCCGGCCTTTTGGCGCGGCTCGCGAATCCCTCATGCTGCGTTCGTGATGTTCCGGCTTATCGCACCCCTTGCGGCCTTCAAGGCCGCCGATGAGCAAGTGCAATGATCAGAAACCGTTCATACACCCCGGAAAAACACGTCAGAAAGTTCTGACGAAGCCGAAGCGCAGATGGCGAAGAGAGCTGTAAAAAGACTGTCCCTGAAACTCGGCTCAACTTCGACCACGCGCCCGGAATCCGGGACGAACGCGGCCTGAGGAACTCACGAGCGGACTGCCTATTACGAGGAATGCTCGGGAATCAATTTCCCGACGACTTCTGAATAGTAGCCAGCACACCGTTGAGACGTCAACAATTTGGTTCGGAATTTTTTACGCCGGCTTCCGGCCCCAAAAAACCACGGAAAAGACGCTACTTCCCGCCCGACCAGTCCAGGGCCACGTCGAGCCAGGGGGCATCGTGGGTGGGCCAGCCGGTGCTCACCCGGTCCACCCCGGTCTCGGCGATCCGGCGGACGGTTTCAGGCCGGATCCCCCCCGAGGCCTCCAAAATGACCGCCGGGGCGACGCGGCTACGCAGGGCGACCGCCCGGGCCAGATCGGCGGGCGGCATGTTATCGAGCAGGACGACGTCGGGGCCGGCTGGCAGCACCGCTTCGAGCTGCTCCAGCGAATCGACCTCGATCTCCACCACAGTCGCCTCGGCGCGCTCCGCCGGAAAGGTTTCCGTCACGAACCGCCGCGCCCGCCGCACGGCCTCGCTCGGGCCGAGGCCAGCCTCCGCTGCCGCCGCGAGGTGGTTGTCCTTGATGAGGACGGCATCGAAGAGCCCCATCCGGTGGTTCCAGCCGCCGCCGAGCCGCACGGCCAGCTTGTCCAAGAGCCGCCAGCCGGGCACCGTTTTCCGCGTGTCGTAGACGCGGCAGCCGGTGCCGCTCACGGCATCGACGAGCCGCCGCGTGGCCGTGGCCACGCCCGACATCCGGCCGAGCAGGTTGAGCACGACCCGCTCTGCGGTGAGCACGCTGCGGGTCGCGCCGCGGAGCCTTGCCACCACCGCGCCCGCTTCGACGATCGCCCCGTCGGCCACGATTGGCCGCCATTCGAGACTTTCGTCGGCCACGCGGGCCACGATGGCGGCTGCGTCGAGACCGGCGATCACGCCCGCCTTCCTGGCCACCACGTCGAGTTCGGCCGTGGCCTCAGCGCCCACGAGCGCCACGCTCGTCCAATCGCACTCGTTTCCCAGGTCCTCGGCGAACCAGCCGCGGGCGAGATCGGCCACGTGGCGGGCCAGATGATCGTCCCAGCCGGACTGCCGGAATTCGCGAACGGGGTGAGCGGGCGGGGAAGGGGGCATGAACGAGGACCCTCTGGGGCCGCGAAACGCCGGGCAACAAGGGAGTGAACGACTGGGCTATCCTACAGCAGGGTCCTGCCCGCTCCAGCGCAGGCCCATTCCCCTCGGATCATCTCCCAGGATCATCGGCCCGATGCCCGCACCATCGCCACGCGACTCGAACTCGGAACCGCTCATCGCAGCCACGGCACAGACGCTCATCGCCGGCGCGGTCGCCGCCTGCCTGGCGGCCGCAGCGGCATGGCTCACGCTCGCCGGCGGCTTCTCCGGCCGGCTCGTCGATCACGAGGCCCCGCCCCCCGCCACCGCCCGCTTCACCGTCAACGTGAATGCGGCCTCCGCCGTGGAGCTCGCGCAACTGCCCGGCCTCGGCCCGGCGATGGCCCAACGCATCGTCGACCACCGGATCGCACACGGCGACTTCCCGTCGATCGACGCGTTGCTCGACGTGCCGGGAGTGGGCGAGGCGACGCTCGCCGCCATCCGCCCGCACCTGCGGCCGATCAAACAGATCCCTGCGCCCGGCCCCGCCGGCGCGGAGTGACCCGCCTCCCGATGTCCTTCGACCCACACATCTTCGAACTCGTCGCCCCCTACGCCCCCGCCGGCGACCAGCCCGCGGCGATCGACGCGCTCGTGCGCGGCGTCGAGGAGGGGAGGGCGTCGCAGGTGCTCATGGGCGTGACCGGCTCCGGCAAGACGTTCACGATGGCCAACGTGATCGCGCGGATGGGCCGCCCCACGCTCGTGCTCTCCCACAACAAGACGCTCGCCGCCCAGCTCTACGCGGAGTTTCGCGACTTCTTTCCCCACAACGCGGTGCACTATTTCGTCAGTTACTACGACTACTACCAGCCCGAGGCCTACATCCCGCAGCGCGACATCTACATCGAGAAGGATGCCGCGATCAACAAGGAGATCGACCGCCTGCGGCTCGCGGCCACCAGCGCCCTGGTCAGCCGCCGCGACGTGATCGTGGTGGCGAGCGTGTCGTGCATCTACGGCCTCGGTTCGCCCGATGACTACCGCGCAATGGTGGTCCGGCTGGCCAGCGGCATCCAGCTCGGCCGCGACGCCCTCCTCGAGCAGCTCGTCGCGGTCCACTACGAACGCAGCGACATCGCGCTCGAGCGCGGCAAGTTTCGCGTGCGAGGCGACTCGATCGACATCTGGCCTCCTTACGACGAGCTGGCAGTCCGCGTGGAATTCTGGGGAGACACGGTCGAATCGATCGCCGTGATCCATCCCACGAGCGGCGAGGTGGCCGCCCGGAAGGACGAGATGTATTTCTACCCCGCCCGGCACTTCGTGATGCCGGAGGACCGCATCAAGGCGGCGGTCTCCACGATCCGCGCCGAGCTCGACGCGCGGCTCGAGGAGCTCAAGAGCCAGGGCAAGCTGCTCGAGGCCCAGCGGCTCAACGCCCGCACGCGGTTCGACATCGAGATGCTCATGGAGGCCGGCTTCTGCCCCGGCATCGAGAACTATTCGCGGCCGCTCTCGGGCCGGGCCCCTGGCAGCACGCCGACGACGCTCTTCAGCTACTTCCCCGACGACTTCCTCTT
This sequence comes from Pirellulales bacterium, assembly GCA_044336985.1. Lineage (GTDB taxonomy): Bacteria > Planctomycetota > Planctomycetia > Pirellulales > UBA1268 > RGVT01. Next base: position 7,851 of record JBIIOK010000103.1, read on the forward strand.
TTTCGTCGACGAGTCGCACGTGACCGTGCCCCAGGTCCGCGGCATGTATGCCGGTGACAAGAGCCGCAAGACGACGCTCGTCGAGCACGGTTTCCGGCTGCCGAGCGCGCTCGACAACCGGCCGCTCAAGTTCGACGAGTGGGAAAAGCGGCTGCACCAGACGGTCTACGTGTCGGCCACGCCCGGGGTTTGGGAACTCGAGCGGACCGGCGGCGAGGTGGTGGAGCAGGTGATCCGTCCGACGGGCCTGCTCGACCCCGTCATCGACATCGTGCCGGCGAAGCAGCAGGTGCCGCACCTTTCCGGCGAGATCGAGAAGACCGTCTCCGCCGGCCAGCGGGTGCTCGTCACGACGCTCACGAAGAAGCTCGCCGAGGACCTCACCGCCTACTTCCAGGAGCGACATGTGCGCTGCCGCTGGCTGCACAGCGAGCTCGACGCCTTCGAGCGGGTGGAATTGCTCCACGACCTCCGCGCGGGAAAGTTCGACGTGCTCGTCGGCGTCAACCTGCTTCGCGAGGGGCTCGACCTGCCCGAGGTGGCGCTCGTGGCGATCCTCGACGCCGACAAGGAGGGCTTCCTGCGGAGCGAAACCTCGCTGATGCAGACGATCGGCCGCTCCGCCCGCAACGTCGATGCCCGCGTGATCCTCTATGCCGACACCGTCACCGAGTCGATGCAGCAGGCCGTCGATGAGACCCGCCGCCGCCGCGCGCTGCAGGAGGCCTACAACGCCGCCCACGGCATCACGCCGGAGACGATCCGCAAGGAGATCCGCGCCGGGATCGAGTCGGAGGCGGCCTCGCGGGCCGTGGCCTTCCAGGCCGTGGGGCAGGGGGAGGACGACCAGCGCCGCACCGCCGAACTCATGGAGGAGCTCGAGGCCGACATGATGCAGGCCGCGGCCGAACTCGACTTCGAACGGGCCGCGTCGATTCGCGACCAGATCGCCGCGCTGAAGACCGGGAGGCGTGGCCCGGCGGGCCGCGGGGGCCGAGCGCGTCGCGGCCGCGGCGGCGCCTCCAGCGGCAGGATTCCCCGCCCGAACCGGTGAGATAGTAGACCGCTTCCTGTAGACCGCTTCGTCCCGAAGCGGATCAGGCGAGCGGGTCGGCGGAAGCTCGAGGAGCTTTTGGACCGAGTCCTCGAGGGACAACGCGACGAG
>JBIIOK010000164.1:0-4782 GCA_044336985.1 Pirellulales bacterium
CACAGGCCCTCTCGGCGGACGTTCGCTGCGGACATCCTGTCCTTCGCTCACTGCATGTCCGCTCGCTTCGGCATCCTGCCTGCGCTCGCTTCCATAGCCCGCGAGAGGGCACGTGCAGGCCCGAGCCTCCCCACGTCTGAAGTAGGACAGGCTTCAGCCTGTCTGAGACAGGCTGAAGCCTGTCCTACAAGATCGGGGAGGCTTGGGGTGACCCGTACCCTGCTCGCCGGCGTTGCTGACAAGCGCAGGCAGGATGCCCAAGCGGAGGCGCTCTGGCTGGCGCAGTCAGCACCGAGTGAGCGAAGGGCATGCGGGCACCGATCCGCTTTAGCGGATTGGTCGTACGTAGCGAACGTCCGGAGAGCAGGGTACGGGTCACTCCAAGCCGGGTTGGGCGCGTTGATACCGGATAAGAGGAGATCCGCTTCGGGACGAAGCGGTCTACAGGCGGGCTTCGACGCTGCGGCGGTGGGCCGTGAGGCCTTCGGTGTCGGCGAGCGTCTTGATGTCGGCGGCGATCGCGGCGAGGTCGGACTGTGCGAGTTTGATCACGCTGCCGCCGCGCAGGAATTCATTCGCCGAGAGACCGGCCGCGAACCGGGCGGTGCCGCCCGTAGGGAGCACGTGCGACGGACCGGCGGCATAGTCGCCGGCGGCCACCGGGCTGTAGGGGCCGAGAAACGCGGCGCCTGCGTGGCGGATCTTTTTGAGCGTCGCCTCCGGGTCGGCCGTGTCGATCGCGAGGTGCTCCGCCGCGAGTTCGTCGGCGAGCCGCGTCGATTCGTCGTCGCTTCGCGTCACCACGATCGCGCCGAATCGCTCGAGACTGTCGCGCGTGAGGTCGCTCCGCTCGAGCACGGCCAGCCGCGTCTCGAGCGCCGCGGCCACGCGGTCGGCGAGCCTTGCGTCCGCCGTGAGGAGAATCGCCGAACCGGGGGAGTGCTCGGCCTGCGCGAGCATGTCGGCGGCGATGTATTCGGGATGGCCAGCGGCGTCGGCCACGATCACGATCTCGCTCGGCCCGGCGATCGAGTCGATCGAGACGTCGCCGTAAACGTATTCCTTTGCCAGCGCCACGAAGAGATTGCCCGGCCCCACGATCTTGTCGACCCGCGGCAGGCCTTCGACGCCGTAGGCCATCGCGGCCACGGCCTGCGCGCCGCCCGCGCGGACGACCGTCGTGACGCCGAGTTCGCGGCAGGTCGCCAGGACGTGGGCGTTCTCCGAGCCAAACTTCGTCGGCGGCGCAACGACCACGATCTCCTGTACGCCGGCCACCTGCGCCGGCACGACCGTCATGAGGAGCGTCGATGGATAGGCCGCCGCGCCTCCGGGCACGCAGACGCCGATCCGATCGAGCGGCAGGTAGCGCTGCCGCAGGGCGCCGCCGCCGGGGAGCGGCACCTCGACATCGCGGGAGAGGATCACCCGCTGGAATCGCTCCACGCGATCCCTGATCCGCCTCACGGCGTCGAGAAATCCGGCGCCGACCGCGGCGTGGGCCGCGGCGAGCGCCTCCGGCTCGACGAAGAGCCGTTCGCGGACGATGGCAGCGCCGTCGATCCGCCGCGTGTAGTCGAGCAGGGCATCGATCCCCTTGGCCCGCACGTCGCCGCAGATCCGCTCGACCACCTGGCGGGGCGTGAGCGGCTCGCCAAAGACGTCGATCGTCCGCTGCATGCCCGCGGGGCTCACCATCTCCCCCTGCGAGACGAGCTTGTTTCGCAGGGCGTCGAGGCGGCTGCGGCCGTCGGCCGACGCCAGATCGATCCGTTCACACAATGTCGCTGGGGCGATGGCCATCATGCCCCAAGGATACCCCGGTTTGCGTGGCTGGCGAGCCGTGCCGCTGGCGGCTCACTTTCGGGCCACTCGCGCGATCTCTTCCTGCCACTGCCGCGACCAGCGGTCGGCGATCCAGTTTGCCGCCGGTTCGTCGGCCGCCGCCTCGTCCCGAAAGATCCGGCCGATCAGGCTCTCGCTGCGGGCGGCCAGGGCGGTCGATCCGGGCCCGGCAGCCAGGGCCGGCACCGGCGGCAGCCGTCCGGCCGCGGCCGCCGCAGCTTGCCAATCGCCACCGAGCCGACCATCGATCGCGACGGCCCGCTGGATCGCCGCATCGGCGTCATCGCGCCGGTCGAGCGCCGTGAGCACGATCGCCTGCCGCAGATGGTTGTCGGGCAGATCGGGGGCGATCGTCGCCGCCCGCCGGTAGGCATCGAGCGCCCGCGCGAGCCGGGCCGGATCATCCACGGCCGCCCGCAGATGGCGGTCGCCGACGGCGATCAGCCGCCCCGCCCGCAGCCGCGCATTGGCGTTGCTCGAACGCAGGCTGTTGGCGAAAGCCGTCGCGCGGGGCACGGCCCCGACGAGAGCGGGGCGGGCGATGGGCTGCCGCGCGGCGATCGATTGCACACCCACGGCTGGGCTGGCCGTGGCGCCGAAGCCCATGAACGGCAGCACGCCGGCCGGTCCATACACCGGCGCGAAGGCGGACGGATAGCAGTTGTAGTAGGGCGTGTAGATCACCGGGTTGTAGGAATACCAGTTGCACCCATAGCCGTATGGATAGGACCAGCCGGAGAAGAAGCCCGGCGAGCAGTACGAAAACGTTCGATAACTCGTGAACCCGTAGCCATACACGGGCGGGCAGAAGGGCCGGTAGCAGAAGGGACGATACGCAAACGGCCGGAAGCAGGCCGGGCGATACCAGCCAAAAGAGCCTCCCCTCCAGCCGCCACACCAGGCCGAGGCTGGCTGCGAATGAGCCGCCGCCGCGACCGCAACCACGAAGAGCACCGCCACTTGCAACCACCGAAATCCAACCCGCTTGCGTGCGGGCGACGACGGGATCAAAGTCATGTCGGCCAACCCCTCAAAAAGCCGCCGGCGGCAGTGAGGCACCCCGCGAACCACTCGCGTGGAGCACACGCTCCGGGAGTCTATGGAATCTATCAGCAAGGCTGCCACGGTGGCTAGTTTTCGGCACGCGAATCCAGGCAAACCTTCCCCATGAAAAAGCGGCCCACACAAAAGCCGGCCCGCTCCCCCGCCGCCGCCGTGCGCCGCGGAATCAGCCTGGGACTCTCCGCCGCGGCGGCCACCACGCTCGCCCGGCTTCACACCCCGGAGCGGATCCAGGATTTCGTCAACGAACTCCGCTGGAACCACGAGCGCGGCGGCGGCACCGCCCGATCCGTCGCGCAGGCGCTCGCGCACGGCGAGGCACAGTGCATCGAGGGGGCGTTCGTGGGGGCCTGTGCCCTCTGGCTCGCGGGCGAGCCGCCTCTCCTGATGGATATGGGGGCTGCCCGCGGCGACGTCGACCACATCGTCGCGCTCTTCCGTCGCGGCCGCTTCTGGGGCGGCATCTCCAAGAGCAACAGCCCCTTCCTGCGGTATCGCGACCCGATCTACCGTTCGCTGCGCGAACTCTCGCTCTCCTACTTCCCGCAGTATGTGAAGCTCCGCCGCAAGACGCTCCGCACATATTCCGTTGCCGTCGATCTGCGTCGCTACGACCCGGCCCTCTGGGTCACGCACCCCGGCTTCTGCCACGAGATGGTCGACACGCTCACCGGCGCCCGCCACTTCTCGATCCTGCCACCGGGCGCCGCGCGGCATCTCCGACCGATCGACGAGATCGAGGCGCAGAGCAACCTGCTCAAGGACTACCCGTAGGGTAGGATTCAGCCTGCCACTGCCTCCGACAGGCTGAAGCCTGTCCTACCCGGCCTGCCCCAACAGCTTTCGCAGCGACGTCATCGCGATCTCCCCGAACTGGCGCGGCGGCACCCGCCAAAGCCGCGGGTTATGCGTCTCGACGGCGACGGCGCCGGTGTAGCCGATCTCACCGAGATGGCGAATCAGGTCGTCGGGCGGCGACGAGCCCTCGCCCGGCAGGATGCGATCGGCGTCGCTGGCCATCTCGCGGGGCACGTCGGCGATGTCGGAGAGCTGCACGTGGGCGAGGTTTTCCTTCGACAAGAGATACAGGTCAAGCGGCTTGCTCGGCCCCACCGTGAAGTGAAACCAGTCGAGGCACAGGCCGAGGGCCGGGTGGCCGACGTCGTCTACCAAGGCCACGGCCGATTGCAGGTTGTTGGGAAAACTGGCGCGGGCGTCGAACTCCAGCGCGAGCCTCACGCCGTGGTCGGCCGCTCGCTTCGCCGCCTCGGAGAGGCTCATCGACAGCCGGCCGAGATCCTGGGGCGAAAGCGGCCCGAAGGCGTCGCCTGCGATCACGAGCACCGGGATGCCAAGCTCCGCGAGGATCGGCAGCCGCGTTTCAAAATGCTTCCAGTGCTCGAGGCGGGCCTCGCCCTGGCTCGTGAGCAGGCCGCCCTGAAAGCTGGCGGCGACGGCCGCGATGCCATGGCCGGCGAGCCGCTCCTTCAAGGCCGCCGTCCCGTGCTTTTCCAGAAAGCTCTCGGCATGGCCCAGCCAGAGGTCGACCGACTCGCAGTGGCCGGACGCATAGTCCTCGAGCACCGTCTCGAGCGGCGCGTCGAGGGAACAGACGGTGGCGATGGCGGGGCGCATGGCAGCTTAAAAGATCCGTTGATTGCTGGGCAGGATGCCCGGCGTCTCGCCAGCGGGCGGAGCCCGCCAAGCAAAAACGAACACGATGTTCGTGTTTTGCGTGAAGAGAGCCAAGACGGTGGCGATGGCGGGACGCATGGTGGGGCACGGCAGGCTGAAGCCTGCTCGGTGGCAGGCTGAAGCCTACCCTACTTGAGGCGATCTCTCAGCATATCAACGACCTCGTCCACCGGCACCCGC
>JBIIOK010000078.1:0-11942 GCA_044336985.1 Pirellulales bacterium
AGACGGTGGCGATGGCGGGACGCATGGTGGGGCACGGCAGGCTGAAGCCTGCTCGGTGGCAGGCTGAAGCCTACCCTACTTGAGGCGATCTCTCAGCATATCAACGACCTCGTCCACCGGCACCCGCGTCTGCGTGAGCGAGTCGCGATCGCGGAGCGTGACGGTCTGGTCGGTGAGCGTCTGGCCGTCGACCGTCAGGCACCACGGTGTGCCTGCCTCGTCCTGCCGGGCATAGCGCCTTCCGACCGAGCCCTTCTCGTCGTACATGCACGCCATGTGCGGCTTCAGCTTGCGATAGAGGTCGATCGCCACCTCCGGCATGCCGTCCTTCTTCACCAGCGGCAGGATCGCCGCCTTGAGCGGCGCCAGCCGCGGATGGAGCTTGAGCACGGTGCGGCTGCGCGGCTTGCCGTCTTCGTCGGGCACCTCGTCCTCGTGGTAGGCATCGCAGAGGAAGGCGAGCACGGCGCGGTCGGCGCCGGCCGAGGGCTCGATCACATGGGGCACATATCGCTCCCGCGTGATGTCGTCGAAGTACGAGAGATCCTTGCCGCTCCCCTTGTGCCGCGGCTTGCCGTCGGGCCCGGTCTCGAGCACGAGCTCGCCGTCCTTGCGGACGAGCTTGCCCTCCATGTGGCTGCGGAGGTCGAAATCGCCGCGGTGCGCGATCCCCTCCAGCTCGCCGAACTCGCCCGGATTGAGGAACGGAAATGCATACTCGATGTCGGCCGTGCCCACCGAGTAGTGCGAGAGCTCGTCCTTGCCGTGCTCCCGCAGCTGCAGCTTGCCCTCGGTGAGCCCGAGGTCGAGGTACCACTTCCAGCGGCGGTCGCGCCAGTAGCGATACCAGGCCGCCGAGTCGGCGGGCTTGCAGAAGAATTCGATCTCCATCTGCTCGAACTCGCGGGAGCGAAACGTGAAGTTTCGCGGAGTAATCTCGTTGCGGAAGCTCTTGCCGATCTGCGCGATGCCAAAGGGCACCCGCACCCGCGACGTGTCGAGCACGTTCTTGAAATTCATGAAGATGCCCTGGGCCGTCTCGGGCCGCAGGAATGCCCGGTCGTCGTCGTCGCCGGCGAGCGCCCCGATCCGCGTCTCGAACATCAGGTTGAACTCGCGGGGCTCCGTCAGCGTGCCGGGCTCCGACGCATCCGGCCCGAGCGCCTCGCCGAGCGCCACGGTGCCGGCGAGCGGCAGGAGGTCCCCCTCCCACTCGATCTCCGCGAGCTTGTTGGCCCGCACGCCGAAAAACTTCTGGGCCCGGGTCAGCGTGTGGGGGATCGCTTCGTCGCCCGACTGGTCGGTGACGACGAAGACCTTCTTCCCGCGGTGGCTCGCCCAGCGGCCGTGCAGGTGGTCGTAGCGGTAGCGTCGCTTCGACTCGCGGCAGTCAATCATCCAGTCATGGAAGAGATCGAAGTGGCCGGAGCACTTCCAGACCTGCGGGTGCATGATGATCGTGCAATCGAGACCGGCCATCTCGTATTCGCAGGGCGCGCCCGGCGGCGTGGCCAGTTCGTCGTGGCCCGAGACCATGTCGTGCCACCAGGCGTCCTTGAGATTCCGCTTCAGGGCGACGCCCAGCGGACCGTAGTCCCAGAAGCCGTTCAGGCCGCCGTAAATCTCGCTCGACTGAAAAATGAAGCCGCGCCGCTTCGCCAGCGACACGATCCGGTCCATCCGCGATTGGTCGTTTTGCCGAGACTGCTCGTTTTGTTTGTCCATGGGGCAGAGTGTAGCAATCCGCCGCAAACCAGCCCACGGCGAACTTGTGGGGCGGGATCGCCGCTCACGAGAGTCGTCTCGCCGGAAATCGGCCGGGAAACTATATCTCGATTCCAGATTTTCCTCTTCGACTGGAATTTCTGACCGCAGGACGCCGCATGCACCACTGGACGACGCTCGCGCCGCTCGCAGCCGCAGCGATTCTCACCCTCACTGCCGTCCTCGGCGAGCAGCCCTGGCTCCTTGTCGGCTGCGGCGCGGCGCTCGTCGCGGCCGTGCTCGCGGCGGTCCACCATGCGGAGGTGATCGCTCACCGCGTCGGCGAGCCACTCGGCACGCTCGTGCTCGCCCTCGCCGTGACCGTGATCGAGGCGGCTCTGCTCCTCTCGCTGCTCTTCGCCGGCGGCACCGGCATGGAGGCGCTGCCTCGCGACACCGTGTATGCCACCGTGATGATCATCACCACCGGCGTGGTCGGCCTCTGCACGCTGATCGGCGGGCTCGCCCACCGCGAGCAGTCATTTCGCGCCGAGGGAGCGGGCGGGGGACTCGCGGCCCTGATCGTGCTCGCGGTCGTCACGCTCGTGCTGCCCTACTTCACGATCACCACGAGCGTCGGCACGTACAGCCGCGGCCAGTCGCTCTTCGCGGCCGCCGTTTCAGCGGCGCTGTGGGGCATCTTCGTGTTCGTTCAGACCGTCCGGCACCGCGACTATTTTCTGCCTCACGACGATCACGCCCTCCCCGACGAGCATGCCCCGCCGCCTTCGCGCCGGCAGGCGGCGACGAGTTTCGTGCTGCTCGTCGTGGCCCTCGTGGCAGTCGTGGGCCTTGCGAAGGTGCTCTCGCACCCGCTCGAGGAACTTGTCGAGGCCTTTCACCTGCCGCGCGGCGTGGTCGGGATCGTCATCGCGATGATCGTGCTCCTGCCCGAGACCTGGGCCGCGATCCGCGCGGCACACGCCAACCGGCTGCAGAGCAGCATGAACCTCGCGATCGGCTCCGCGCTTGCGACGATCGGCCTCACGGTGCCGGTAGTCGTGGTCTGCGCCACCGCATACGGCCTGCCGCTCGTGCTCGGGCTCGACCCGAAAGACATCGTGCTGCTCGCCACGGCCCTGCTCGTCAGCGTCGTCACGCTCGGCACGGGGCGGACGTCGATGATGCAGGGGGCGGTGCACCTCGTGCTCTTCGCGACCTACCTGTTCCTCGCCTGCGTCCCCTGACCCGATCTCGCGTCATCATGCGGGCATGTTGCGCCGAAAAGTGTCCTGACACCTTTTCAATATTGGATCGCGATGCCGGCGTCGGAGAAGAATGGCGCGGCCTCGGCGGCGAGCCCCCAGCCCACGCGAAGGCCGATCTCGACGTTGCGCGTGATGCCGTAGTGGAAGCCGGGACTGAAGAACGGCTGCTGCGTGTCGTGCTTGAGCCCCTGGGTGTAGGAGCCAAACCACTCGGCATGCACCTCGAACCGCTCCGTCACGGGCGCCCGCAGGACGACGGACGGACTCCAACGGCTGAACCATGCCTCGTGCCCCTCCGAGTAGGCGTAGCGGATCGCGCCGTCGAGCCGCCAGTCGCTCCAGAGATCCCAGCCCGCGACCATCGTCGCCACGGGCACGGTGCCGAACACGTCGCCGTAGGTCGGCGTCGACGCCTCCATGATGAAACAGCTGTCGGGCAAGAGGCCGTCCTGCCGAGACGTAGCCATCTTGAAGCCATACAAGACGCTCGACTCGTAGAGCGTGCTGCCGTCGAGCGTGCCTTCGCCCACCTCCACGCTCGTCACGATGTTGCCCTGCGAGCCGACGCCGTAGTTGACGCCGAACCGCCACTCCCACCACTCGTTGGCCCCATGCCGAATGAGCAGCTCCGGATAGTTGTTCGTCGGCAGGCCTTGAGGATTGTCGATGTAGACATGGGAGCCCTCCACGAGTCCGCGGCCGGCATCGACGCAAAAGGCGGAGGGGGTGAACGCGTCGCGGTCGGCGTCAAGCTCGAACGCGGCTGCGTTGCCAACAAACGCTGCCGCGAACATCACTGAGAAAACAACGATGCGACTCGCGCAGCGGTGGCGAAGGTGGAGGCGCACGACGATCCTCGGCTTCCATACGGATTCCACCCGGAGGTCGGCCTTCACTGACTGATGCGGGCAGATTTTCCGAGCGGACCGGCACCGCTTTCCATGTTTGCCGGGGCTGTGGCAGGTTGGGCAGGCTGCCCGCGACCCTACAACTCGAGGTCGTTCTTCTGCGGGCCGCCGAGTCGCGGCACGACCGGGAGCGAATCGATCGCCGCCGACACTGGCAGATCCGCGTCCATGCCCAGATCGATCAGGTTGCGGCCACCGATCGACGATGCAAACGCACGGTTGACCGCGTCGGCAGCCGTCGGGCCCGCGGCGACGGTCGAGCGGAAGAAGGCCAGCGCCTCGCGGCCCGTCGCGTCGAGCGCGTCTTCGCTGCAGCCATGGCGTTGGACGGCCGCGTCGAGGATGGCGCCGGCCGCCAGCAGGTCCTCCTCCGTCACGGCGCCTTCCGTGCCGGCGCAGACGAGGTGGATGTCGCAGCCCCCGTGCTCCATGGCGAGCGCCTGGGCGGCTGCCGCCACGGCGGATCGATTCACGATCGCGCCGATCAGCACCTCGGCCGCGCCTGCGCAGGCGTGGAGCGCCGCCGTGCCGTTGGTCGTCGTGATCACGATCGACCGGCCGCCCACGCGGTCGCGGGAGTACTCACGGGGTGAGTTGCCCAGGTCGAAGCCATCGATCTTCAGGCCGCCCCGCTCGCCTCCGAGCAGCACTCCGGCCCCGGCGGCGAGCGCCCGCGCCTCCTCGATCGTGAGCACCGGCCGCACACGGGCAGCCCCGTGGGCCAGGGCGGTGACGATCGTCGTGGAGGCCCGCAGAACGTCGATGACGACGGCGATCCCTCCCGCGCAGGCCCCCTGGCGCATACCATGGAAGCATTCATAGCACCGCCACCGCACCGGATTTGCCTCGCGCGAATGACTCATTCTGCCGCCACGATAGATCAAACGCCCTGCGGTGTCGACAAGAGCGGCGCGAAGGTCCGCGGCATGTTCGCGGAGATCGCCCCGCGCTACGACCTCGTCAACCGGATGCTCTCCGGGGGCATCGATGTCTGGTGGCGGCACGTGACCGTCTCCCGCGCCCCGCCGCCGGAGCGCGGCGCGATCCTCGACGTCTGCACCGGCACCGGCGACCTGGCGCTCGCCTATGCCGCGAAGTGCGAGCCGGAACTGAAGATCGTGGCGAGCGATTTCTGCAGGCCGATGCTCGACCGCGGGATCGAGAAATCAGCGCGGGCCAAGAAGAACATCGAGTGGGTCGAGGCCGACGCGATGGCCCTCCCCTTCCCCGCGGCATCGTTCGACCTCGTCACGGTGGCGTTCGGCCTGCGCAACATCGCCGACACCTCGCGGGGCCTCGGTGAGATGGCCCGCGTGCTCGCACCTGGCGGGCGGCTCGCGATCCTCGAATTCTCGCTGCCACGCAACGCCCTCGTCCGTGGCGGCTACCTCTGGTATTTCCGCAACGTGCTGCCGTGGCTGGGCAACACCGTGGCTCGCAACCGGTCCGACGCCTACACCTACCTGAACCAGAGCGTGGAAGAGTTTCCATCGGGCGAGCGGCTCGCGGCCCTCGTCCGCGCGGCCGGGTTCGAGCGGGTCGAGATGATCCCACTTTCTTTCGGCATCGCAACGCTCACGATCGCGACGCGCTCCTCCGGAAAGGCTGCGTGACGCGTGGCCCACGGAGACCTGCCGATCGTCGTCGCGATCACGGGCGCCTCGGGCGCCCCGTACGGCGTCCGCCTGCTCGAGGTCTTGCTCGCCTCGGGCCGCGAGATCCATCTCGCGATCAGCCCCTCGGGGCAGGCCGTGATCGGCGAAGAGCTGGGGCGGCGGATCGACCTCGATCGTTTCAGCCTCGATGAACTGCTCGGTGGCAAGCCGCCGGCAGCCGGTCGGATCCATTACCACCACTACAAGAACCTCATGGCCCCGATCGCCAGCGGCTCGTTCCTCACCTCGGCGATGGTGATCTGCCCCTGCAGCGGCAGCACGCTGGCGGCCGTGGCGCACTCGATGGGCGAAAACCTCATCCACCGCGCCGCCGAGGTGCATCTGAAGGAGCGGCGGAAACTCGTCGTCGTGCCGCGGGAGACGCCGCTCTCGCTGCCGCAGTTGAAGAACATGCAGGCGATCCACGAGGCGGGCGCGGTCGTGCTGCCGGCCTCGCCCGGCTTCTATCACGGCGCTGCGAGCGTGGCCGATCTCGTCGACTTCGTCGTGGCCAGAATCTGCGATCAACTGGGAGTGACAAACACGCTCATGCGTCGCTGGGGAGAGGTGACCTGATGGCGACCGCGGCATCCGGGCGTCAAGAAGCGGTTGCGGGCGGCATGCCCGAATCGCGGCTGCGCACCTACCTCGAACTCGTTCGCTTCAGCCACACGATCTTCGCGCTCCCCTTCGCGATCATGGCCACGCTCCTCGCCTTTCATCGTGGAGGCCCAGCGGAGCTCACGCAGCCGCTCGGCTGGCTGAAGCCCGCCGCGGGCATTCTGCTCTGCATGGTCTCGGCGCGGACGGCCGCCATGGCCTTCAACCGGCTCGTCGACCGCACGATCGACGCGGCAAACCCGCGGACGGCGACGCGGCACCTGCCGCGCGGGGACGTGGGCGTGGGGGAGGTGCTGGGCCTCGTGGTTGCGAGTTCGGCCGCCTTCATCGCCTCGACGCTGCTCTTCCTGCCGAACTGGCTACCGCTGGTGCTCTCGGTGCCGGTGCTCGCCTGGCTCCTCGGCTACAGCTATGCGAAGCGATTCACGATGCTCGCGCATGTCTGGCTCGGGGCGGCGCTGGGGCTGGCGCCGGTCGCCGCGTGGATCGCCTTGCGCGGCGAGGCGATGCTCCAGAACCCGACCGACGTGCTCCCCGCCCTGCTCCTCGGCCTGGCCGTCACCGCATGGGTGAGCGGGTTCGACATCATCTACGCCTGCCAAGACGCCCGCTTCGATGCCGATCACGGCCTGCAGAGCATCCCAGCGCGGCTCGGCGTGCCGCGGGCGCTCGCGGTTTCCAAGTGGCTCCACTTCGCCACGATGCTCCTGCTCGCAGCCCTGCCCTCCGTGGTGCCTGAACTGGGCTGGATCTTCTGGCTCGCCTACGCCGCGATCGCCGTGCTGCTGGTCTGGGAGCACTCGCTCGTGAAGCCGGACGACCTCTCTAGGGTCAACCAGGCTTTTTTCTCGGCCAACGCCGTGATCGGCCTGTTGCTCCTGGCCGCAATCGCCGCCGACCTCTGGTGGTGAAGGAAAAAAGCGCCAGCCGCCGCCGCTCGCGCAGCCCCCAAATTGAGGACATTGTCGGGCTGCGTCTTTTTTCTGTTGCGAAAACCCACTGTCACCGGTTCTTGTAGTGTCGCGGTAGTCCCCAAACCGTTCCGAGGTGCCCCCCATGATTCGTGCAGTGAAGCCATCGCTCGAGCCGATCCGTGAGAAGGTCGAGGCCGGCGAACGGCTGAATGCCGCCGAGGCGGAGTCGCTCTGGGACGAGCGGATCGACCTGCACGAATTGGGCGAACTGGCGAACCTCGTCCGCGAGCGGAAGAACGGCAACTTCGGCTTCTACAACATCAACACCCATCTGAATCCCACGAACGTCTGCGTCTACCGCTGCACGTTCTGCGCGTTCCGGGCCGACCTCCGCGAGGCCCGCGGATACGTGATGAGCGACGAGCAGATTCTTGCCCGGGGCCGGGAGGCGGTCGATGCCGGCTCGACCGAGATGCACATCGTCGGCGGCCTCCACCACCAAAAGGACTACGACTGGTATCTCAACGTCGTCCGCATCCTCCACGACTCCTACCCCACGCTCCATCTCAAGGCCTGGACGCCGGTGGAGATCAACTGGTTTTGCCATCTCACGAAGCGGTCGATCCGCGACATCCTCGTGGAGATGAAGGACGCCGGCCTCGGCAGCCTGCCGGGCGGCGGCGCGGAGATCTTCCATCCCGAGGTCCGCGACAAGATCTGCGAGCACAAGGCCGACACGAAGGAATGGTTTGCCGTACATCGCACGGCCCACGAACTCGGTCTGCGGAGCAACGCCACGATGCTCTACGGCCACATCGAAAACGCCTTCCACCGCACCGACCACCTGCTCCGTCTTCGCGATCTGCAGGACGAGACGCGCGGCTTCCAGACGTTCATCCCGCTGGCTTTCCATCCCGACAACACGCGGCTCTCCCATATCCAGAAGCCGACACCGGCGATGGACCTCCGCACCATGGCGGTCGCCCGGCTCGTGCTCGACAATTTCGACCACATGAAGGCCTATTGGATCATGCTCGGCATCGGCACGGCCCAGACGGCGCTTGCCTACGGCGCCGACGACATCGACGGCACGGTGCGGCACGAACTCATCTATCATGATGCGGGGGCCACGACGCCCGAAGTGCTCTCCGTCGAGCACATCCAGCGGCTGATCCGCGAGGCCGGCCGCGAGCCGGTGGAGCGAGACACGCTCTACCACCGCGTCATCCGCGACGGCACACACTGGCACGCCGCCGAGCACGTGTAACTGACTCGGCTAGGGCTTCCTGTCGAGTAGGCGAGGCGAGGGGATCGGCGAAAGCTCGAGGAGCATTTGGCCCGAGTCTTCGAGGGCCACCGCGACGAGACTTTTGCCGTCCCCGGAGCCGGTGCACCGCCAAAACCGGCTGCCGTCCCCGAGCCGGCGATCACCCCACCTGCCCGAATCCGAGCGTCTCGCCCCAACGGTCGATCACGAGCTTCTTCAGCCGGTCGAGCGTCGGATCCGCGAGCGTGGGATCTCGCTCGAAGAGATCGAGTGCGTCGCGGCGGGCCTCAGCCACGACCGCAGGGTGTTTTCTCAGGTCGGCGAGATACAGATCGAGCCTGCCGCTCTGGCGGGTGCCGACGAGCTCGCCGGGGCCGCGGAGTTCGAGATCCCTGTCGGCGAGTTCGAAGCCGTTCGTCGAGGCCACGAAGGCATCGACCCGCGGATGGGCCTCGCCGCCGGCGGGCGTGATCGCGCCGCAGATGCCCGCCACCGCCCCGCGGGCCACGCGGCCCCGCAGCTGGTGGAGCTGCGAAAGCCCGAAGCTCTCCGCGTCGAGGATCGTCATCAGCGTGGCGTTGGGCACGTCGATGCCCACCTCGATCACGCTCGTGCAGACGAGCACGTCGAGCCTGCGAGCGCGAAAATCCTCCATGACGGCCTGCTTCTCGGCCGACTTGAGCCGCCCATGCACGAGCGAGAGCCGAAACGCCTCGAGCGGGCCGTTGGCGAGCTCTTCGAACGTCGACGAGATGCTCGCCAGCCCCCGCTTCGACTCCTCCACTGCGGGCACGACGACGTAGCCTTGCCGACCCTCGCGGAGCTTCTTCCGCACGTGCTCCCACCACTTCTCCTCCTCGCCGGGAACCACGCGGTAGGTGAGCACCGGCTGGCGGCCCTCCGGCCCCTGCTCGATGATCGACTGGTCGAGGTCGCCGTAGACGGCATGCGCGATCGTCCGCGGGATCGGCGTCGCCGTCATCACGAGCACGTGCGGCTCGGTGTCTCCCTGCTGGAGCAGGGCCCGCTGGATCACGCCGAACCGATGCTGCTCGTCGATCACGACGAGCCCGAGGCTCTTGAACTGCGCGGTGCCGCTCACCAGCGCCTGCGTGCCGACGATGACCTGCGATTCGCCGGCCGCGATCCGCTCGACGGCCTTGCGACGCTGGGCCTGCGTCTGGCCGCCGACGAGCAGCTCGAGCCGCACCCGGCCACCGGCGAGCAGCCGTTCGAGCGTGGCCATGTGCTGCCGCGCGAGGAGCTCCGTCGGCGCCATGATCGCCGCTTGGTGGCCGCAGGCGACGGCCGCGAGCATCGCGTAGACCGCGACCGCCGTCTTGCCGCTGCCCACGTCTCCCTGCAGGAGCCGGTTCATCGGCTCGGTCTTCGCCATGTCGGCGACGATCTCCGCGACCACCTTCCGCTGCGACGGCGTCAGGGCAAACGGCAGGCGGGCCAGGATCCGCCCGTCGATCCTGGCATCGACCGCCATGACCGGCGCGGCCTTTCGATTCTGCTGCTGCGCGCGGTGGAGCCGCAGCGCCAGCTGCAGCATGAAGAGCTCCTGGTAGATGAATCGCCGCTGCGCCGCCTCCAGCTTTTCCTGGCTCGTCGGGAAGTGGATCTCCCGGATCGCCTCGTGGATCGGCAGCAACGCTTTGGCCGCCAGCCAGTCATCCGGAAACGCCTCTTGCAGGAGATCGCCCGCATGGTCGATCGCCGCCTGCACGGCCAGCCGCACGTCGGACTGCCGCGCGGCCTCGGCGAGATCGTAGATCGCCAGAAACTCACCGCGCGAGGTGTCTTCGCCGCCGGCGCAGATCCGCACCTCGGGATGCATGATCTCCCAGGCCGCGCCCGCCCGCCGCGGATTGCCGGCCAGCACCACCCGCATGCCGACGGCGAACTTCTTCGCCATGAACGGCATGTTGAACCAGACCGCCCGCACGCTCCCCCCCTGCCCCTGCACGAGCACGGTGAGTAGCTGCCGGCCGCCCGACGTGGTGCGGGAGCCGATGTCGATCACCTCGCCGGCGACCGACGCATGCTCCCCCTCGCGGAGGTCGGCGAAGGCATGCGCCCCGCTGAAGTCCTTGTAGTTGCGGGGAAAGTGGATGAGCACATCACGAACCGTGATGAGACCGAGCGGCTCGAGCCGCTTCGCCCGCGGCGTTCCGACACCGGGCAGCCGCTCGAGCGGCGTCGTGAGGCTGCGTTCATTCCTTTCCATGCCGAGCAGTGTAGCGGGCGGGGCGGCCCGGCTGGCTTGCGCTGACTCGCCTAAGCCGGCACCGGGCAGGCATTTATGCCGCTACGGAAGCCCAACGCGCGAGCGAGGAGAGCGGGGGCATTTCTCGCGGGGCGGGTGGGAGCGTTGTCAGTGCGAGTGGAGGGCGGATGGACCTTGCTAGCGCTGCGGGCTTCCGTAGCTCGTCAGCATACGCCGGCGAGCGGGGCATCGGCAGCCCGAAGCCTCCCTCTTTAGCAGTTCAATGGAGGAAGGCTTGGGCCTGCACATGCCCTCTCGCGGGCTATGGAAGCGAGCGCAGGCAGGATGCCGAAAGCGAAGCGGACATGCAGTGAGCGGAGGACAGGATGTCCGCAGCGAACGTCCGCCGAGAGGGCATGTGCAGGCCTAAGCCGCGTTGGGCGAGTTGATGACGAACGATGTTATCTACGGCCGTGCTTTGTTCTTCTTGAGATAGGGCTGGTAGGCCGCGACGGCGAGCTCGTCGCAGCGCTCGTTCTCCGGATGGCCGGCGTGCCCGGCGACATGGGTGAAGATCACCTCGTGCACCGAGGCCAGCCGGTCGAGCTCCCGCCAGAGATCCTCGTTCTTCACCGGCACGAGCTTGCCCTTCTCCTTGCGCTTCCAGCCCTGCTGCTTCCACTTGGGCAGCCACTCGGAAAGCCCGGTGCCCACGTAGACGCTGTCGGTCACGAGCTCGACGCGGGTGGGCCGCTTGAGTTGCGCGAGCCCCTGCACGGCCGCGGTCAGCTCCATCCGGTTGTTCGTCGTGTCGGCCTCGGAGCCCGAAGCCACCGCCTCGCGGCCGCTCTCCGGGTGCCGAAGGATGTAGGCCCAGCCGCCGGGCCCGGGGTTGCCACTGCAGGCCCCGTCCGTGAAGAGCACCACCTCGCCCGCCGCATGCCCCTTGCGCATCAGCCCTCCTTGGTCACGTCCGCTGTATTTCGCCCACGGCTGCGAGCGCGCCGCCCGCGCCGTCGCCGTTCGCCAGCGCAGCCCCGGCCGGATCCGCTCCGGCAGTCGACTCCGCGCCGAACCTCGCCGGCAGCCGGACGGTGAACCGGCTGCCGCGGCCGAGCTGGCTCTCCACCGCGATGTCGCCGCCGAGCAGCCGGCAGAGCTCGCGAACGATCGAGAGCCCGAGCCCCGTCCCGGAAAACTCACGGGTCATCGCGTCGTCTCCCGTCTGGAAGACACGCCCCTGCCGAAACTTCTCGAAGATCGTCTGCTGTTCCTCCGGTGCGATGCCGACGCCGGTGTCGCTCACCTCGATCACGATCGCGCCGGACGCCTGGCCCTCCACCGGCTCGAGCCGGGCGCTCACGTCCACCCGGCCGCCCTCCGGCGTGAACTT
>JBIIOK010000053.1:0-16741 GCA_044336985.1 Pirellulales bacterium
CGATGCCGGGGCTCGTGATGGTGGGCACGGCTTACACCTATCTGCAAGAGTATCTCGTGCATGCCGCGCAGGCGACGGTGCGGCAGGGCTGGATCGATGGAGTGGGCCTCGGGCGGATGGTGCTTTCGTATCCGGAGTTGCCAGCCGATTCGCTCGCCGGCCGCACGCTCGTCCGCGGCCTGATCTGCCGGACGTTCTCCGACTGCACGACGGCGCCACGCAACGGCCTCCGGAGCGGATGTTATCCGCTCGACGCCTACTACAAGGCCCTGCCCGAGGCCGCCGAGATGAAGGCGATCAAAGCGAATTAGGTGCGGCGGCGGCCAATCGAAAAACGAGTCGATCTGCTTTCAGGCCGCCGCATCCACGAGGGATCCATCGCGCCAGACACGCACGCCAGACCTGTGGGCGAAGGCCAGCGACTCCGGCGACATGGCATCGCACGCCACGAGCGGAATGGCAGCGAGCCCAGCCTTGCGAAGGACTCCGGCCCTTTTCTCGGCGCGGACGATGTCTTCGGTGTCGCCGGTCGAGGAAACCTCCACGACGACATACGTCTCCACGCCATCCACGAGGCCTTTCGCGACGATGTCTGCCCGTAGGAAATCGTCAGCCTCCCCAGCCGTAACGCGGGGCTCGATCGCGTCGAGCAACGTGTCGTTGGCCACCACCCTGCCCCGACGGAGAAACCTGCCGAGATAGGCCGAGAGTCGCTCACGAAACTCGATTTCGAACGTGCGGCCGAGGACCGTGTCGGTGCGAATCGTGAGACGCTGCATCGCTTCGGCGAGCGTCCTGACCTCCTGCTCCGTGCGGGCCTGGGCGTCGGCCAACTCGTTCATCCGCACTTCCGTGCGAGCCTGCGCCTGAGCCAGCTCGCTCATCCGCACTTCCGTGCGAGCCTGCGCCTCCGCAAGCCGTGCCATCGCTGCGTCGAGCCGAGACACATTCGCGTCTATCGATTCGCGCAGAATCCGGAAGTCTTCCTTCGTAACGGTGTCCTTGAGTTCATCGAACATCGTTCCCAGCGTCTGGGCGAGAGACTTGGCGGCCGCATCGCCGAGCGTCGCTTTCAAGTCTTCGTAGATGCGGTAGGTGTTCATGACCGGCTACTCTGGCGGCAGATGCTGATGACCTGACAAAAGTGTACAGGCGTATAAGGTAAGCGTCAAGAGAGGGATGCGCTAAGTTTCGCAGAGTGCCACTCTGCGGCTACTTCTGGCGAAAGATGAAGACGCCGCGTTTGTTGGCCACGGCCACGTCGGGCTTGCCGTCGCGCGTGACGTCGCCGGCCGTCACCTGCGTGCCCACGCCGCTGTCGTCGTCGATCCGCTGCGGCTCGTAGGTCGCGGCCCCCTTCCCGTCGCGCGCGAGCCGAAACCAGTAGAGCACCGGCGGCGCGTTGGGCTCCGGGTCTCCATTGATGCCATGCGCCCACCGCCGCTTGCCGGTGAGAATGTCGAGCAGGCCGTCGCCGTCGAAATCGGCGAGCCGCAAGGCGTGCACCTGGCTGAAGGCCACGCCGTGCGGGTGATCGGCCGCCGTCGCCCCCATGATGCGATGCTCGGTGAAGCCGCCGTCGGGCCGCTGCTCGAACCAGCCGAGGCCAAAGCCGTGGCCGTTGTAACTGGCGATCACGTCGTTGCGACCGTCGCCGTTGACGTCGTAGACATACATCTGCCCGCCACCGCCCGATCCCGGCGCGCAGAAGGGGCCCGGATGAAAGGGCCAGAGCGGGCTCGCCGCGTCGGCCGCCGGATGCTCGAACCAGCCTTCCTTCATGAGAAGGTCGATCCGGCCGTCGCGATTGACGTCGCCCGCGCCCGAGCCGTGAGTGTAGCGGAAATATTTCTTGTCGTTATCGGGAGTCTTCGGCGTGATCGCGCGAAACCGCGCTTTTTCCAAGGGCTTCGCCCAGTCGATCTCCGCGAAGCCGAGCTGGCCGCCCGAGTGCACGAGCAGCTCGGGTTTGCCGTCGCCGGTCACGTCGACCAAGTCGGGCGACTCGCCGTCGGCCGTGTCGAAGATCACGTGCTTCTGCCAATTCGCCGCATCCCCTGCAGGCCGCTTCTCTGCCGGGTTCACATAGACGAGCGCGGGCTCCCCCGGCAGGCCGTAGACGAGGATGTCGGGCCAGCCGTCGCCCGTGAAATCGTGGGCGAAGGCGAGGAAGTAATCGGAATAGCCGCGGGCCGGATCGTAGGGCGTCTTCGCCATCCCAGTGGGGTTGTTGGCCGGCGGCGTGAAATCGATGCGACGGGTGAACTCGGGGCCATACCAGATCGAGTGGCCCGCCGTGAGATCGACATGGCCGTCGCGATCGAAGTCGGCGAGCGCACAGCCCTCCGCCACGAACCGCTCCGTGAGCACCTGCTTCTCGAACGATCGCACCGCCGCGGCCGCCTTCGGCAGCTTCTGCTCGATCGCCGTGGCCGCCCCCTTCCCCTCCGCCTCGAGGCCGGGCATCGCCCCCGCCTCGCGGGCCACCCGCAGCATCGCCGGGCTTGGATACCGCGGCATGAATTCGAGCACCGCCTTGCGGTCGGCCGGATCCGTGGCCGCCTTCAGGATCAGCCGGCAGAGATCGGCCCG
This sequence comes from Pirellulales bacterium, assembly GCA_044336985.1. Taxonomy (GTDB): domain Bacteria; phylum Planctomycetota; class Planctomycetia; order Pirellulales; family UBA1268; genus RGVT01. The sequence goes on from JBIIOK010000053.1 coordinate 2,593, forward strand.
ATCATGATCAGTCAGCGCGAACTGCCGCGCGATCCGGATCGCGCCGCGGACGGCCCGCGTATGAAACTTTCCCGGCGGCAGCGTGCCGGCGAGCTCGACGAGCACGCTGCCGGCGTCGGGCGTCATCCATTTGCCGAGGAGCCGCGTCGCCGCGTCCTGCAATTCCGGCGTCGAGGATTTCCCGGCCGCGGCCAAGGCGGCAAGCGCCCGCTTGCCGCCGACCTCGCCGAGCACGTCGTAGAGCTTAACCTTCGTGGGGATCGGCAGGCCGTCGGTGAGGGCGGCCGCGAGCTTCTCGGCACAGGCCTCGCGGTCGGCCATCCGCGTGCATGCCTGCCGCAGGCTCTTTGCGGCGACCTCGGCCTCCGCCGGATCGCGGGGCTTCACGACGGCGTCGATCAGCACGCCCACATCGCCAAGTTCGATCACCGCGCCGAGCGATTCAATCGCCGCCTTCCGCACCGCCGCATCGCCATGCGCGACGAGCGGCAGCAATTCTCGGGCGGCCGGAATCCGCCGGGTTCCCACGAGCCCCACCACGACCGGCAGGAGCCGGGCATCCGCGGTGGCGAGCTTCGCGATGATCGCGGAACCGACCGCGTCGCCCGGAAGCGTTGCCGCGGCGAGCCGCGCGGCTTCCGCGACATCCGGATCGGTGGCCGTCGCCGCCACGAGCAGCGGATCGAGAGCCGACGCATCCCCGATCCGTCCAAGCGCCTCGAGCGCGGCGATCCGGGCAGGCTTGTCATTGCCACCGGCAATCGAGAGCAGCTTCTTCACGATCACGTCGCCCGCGCCGCCGTCGGCATTGCGGTCGGCCACGGCCGCGATCACGACCGCCGCCCGCTCGCCGCCGAGCTTCGTCGCCTCGTCGACGAGCGCGAGATCGACGGCGCCGGCCTGCGGGGCGTCGTCGAGTTCGCGGCTCACGAAGAGGCCCATGTTGAAAAGCCGCTTGGATGGAGACCGCAGTGCTTCCACGAGCAGCGGCAGCCCGGCCGGGCCCTTGGCAAGAATCGCGGTGCGGGTCGCCTGCGCCCGGCGATGCTCCGAGGCTTTGTCGCGGAGGCCGAGCACCGCATCGCAGGCGGCGATCGCCGCGGCCGTGTCGCCCGCCAGTCGCAGTTGCTCTGCCGCATCAACGCAGGCCTCGACCATGGAATCGCCGCCGCTGGCGGCAGACTTCTTGAGCGCGCCGGCCGCTTCGGGCGATCCAATGCGGGCTAGCGCCGCAGCGGCCGCGGCGGCCACTTCGGCGTCGGCGTCAGCCAGCCGCGGTTCGAGCAGGCCGATCGCACCGGCATCGCGGCGGACGCCGATCGTATTGATCACGCCCACGAGCAGCCGGCCGGAAAGCGAGCCGGCCGCCTTGCGGAGCGCGGCATCGACCGCGGCGCCGGGAATCGCCTCGAGCGCGATCCGGGCCCACGAGGCGAGATGCTCATCGGAGAGAAGCGCGGCGAGATCGGCAGCCGATGCGGCCGTGCCGACCACGGCCAGCCGCTTGCAGGCGGCCGCCTTCTCCGCCTCGGCCGCATTCGACCGCAGCACGGCGAGTGCTTCTTGCTCCTTCGGCACCGGCGCGGCGGCCGGCGCGGTCGCAGTGAACGCCAGAGCGGCCAAGAGCCCGGCCACCAAAAGCCGCGGGCTGAAACCTGCGGAGACCGGGGCCTTGGACGATCTCGTCACGAAATGATGCACTTGTGGCCTCCTTTACATCCGCCAGGGCTCGCGCTGCGCTTCCGACCGCAGGCGGTTGGCCTCGTCGTCGCCGACGAACATATGTGTTTGGTTGTCGAGCTTCACGGGGCGGCCGAGGAAGATCGCCACGTTGGCGGCGTGGCAGGCGATGTGGGCATAGCAGGCGGCGTCGGCATTGCCCCTCGGCTTGCCGCGGGTCTTCACGCAGTCGAGGAAGTCGCGCACGTGAAACGTTGCCGGATAATTCTCGATTTCGGCGACGGTGCGGCCCGCGAGGAGCGCCGGCGAGCTCAGCGCGAGCTTGCCGCTGTCGCCCGTCTCCACCCAGCCCGTCTCCCCCTCGAACCGCACGGGGCAGGAGCCGAGCGGGATCCAGCCCTTCTCGCGGAAGACGAGCTCGACGCCGTTGGCATAGCGGGCGGTGAGCTGGCCGTCGCGGGGCGGGTTGTATTCCACCGGCGGGTCGGTATCGCCCACGGCCCACTGGCAGAGGTCCACGCAGTGCGAGCCCCATTCGAGCACGCCGCCGCCCACGAGCCCGCCCCCCTTCTCGAAGTTGAAGCCGTCAAGAAGCTTGGCGTTGAACGGCCGCCAGGCCGCGGGGCCGAGATACATCTCCCAGTCGATCGCAGCCGGATCGGGGGGCGTTTCGGCCGGGAGCCAGCCGCTGCTGAAAGCCGTCATCCCCATCGGGTGGGCGAAGACCCGCTTGAGTCTGCCGAGCCGGCCGGTGCGGGCCAGTTCGCAGGCGAAGGCGAAGTGCGGAAGGTTGCGCCGCTGCGTGCCCGCCTGGAAGACGGTGCCGGTCCGCCGCATCGTGTCGCGGAGCACGAGGCTCTCTTGAATCGTCTTCGTGCAGGGCTTTTCGCAATAGATGTCTTTGCCGGCGCGGGCGGCATGCATCGCGACGGTGCCGTGCCAATTCGGGCCGGTGGCGATGAGGACGGCGTCGATATCTTTGCGGTCGAGCAGTTCGCGGAAATCGCGGTGGGTGCCGCAGCGATCGTCGCCGTGATGGTGATCGGCGATTTTCTTGACGGCCGCGCGGCGGTCTTCCTTCACGTCGCAGACGGCCGCGAACCGCACGTCGGGCTGCGAGAGGAAGCAGCTGAGGTCGTATTCGCCGCGGCGGCCGATGCCGATGCCGCCGACGACGATCCGCTCGCTCGGCGGCAGGGCGCCGTCGAGGCCGAGAGCGGAAGACGGGATGATCGTGGGAGCGCCGGCAATGGCAGCGCCCGCAGTGAGACCGCGGTGCAGGAGCCGGCGGCGGGAGAGGCGTGGAGTTGGTTTCATGGGCTTTGTTTTACCGGAAACGTGATCGAAGGAGCAGCAGATTGGCAATCTGCACAACTCCGCACCGAAAGCCCCTCGCGGTAGCGAGTGGGATGACGCGGGCCATCACCATCCGGGCATTTGCTCAAACGCGCCGCTGATGATCGCGATGCGATTCGCGCCAGCGAACCCAGCAAAGCCAGGCAGTGCAGTCAGAGTTGCGCCCTGGGTGTGAAGTTGCCATCGTGTGAGGCATGGTAGCCGCGCGCCGCAGCCGGTAAACCTATGTGGCTTGCGGCAGCAGACGCCGCCCGCAGGAGAGGCACGGCAGGCTGAAGCCTACCCTACTTTCAGCACACGGCGTGCCGAACAGGAGTGACTGCGTCCCCTTTTTGCGCCCTGCCTAACGGACCGTCCAGCAACCGCCTACGAAGAGCCGATCTTCGAGGCCCGCCGGATCGCGCTGGCCGACTGCCTGCAAAAACTCTCTCCGCGGCAGCGTGATCTCGTGTCGCTCCGCTATGAGCCGAAGGCCAGCATTGCCGATATGGCGGCTGCGGCGCTCGTGGCGCTCGGCCAGGCCGTCGCGCAGACGAGCGGCGTGCGGCTCGACGGCGGCACGAAGACGTTCACGAGCGACCGCTGCGTGTCGGCGGCCACGGGTGGGCGAGCGCGTGAGCGTGATCCCCAATCACGTCTGCCCCTGCATCAACCTGCAGGATGCGGTCTGGTGGCGCGAGGCAGACAGCCGCCTGCGGCTGCTGCCGATCGACGCCCGCGGTCGGCTGTCGTAGCCGCCAACGACAGGCTGAAGCCTGTCCTACTCGAGGGCAAGTCGGTTGTTCCTCGCTTGCGCGTCGGGCTTTCGTGGAGGCCAACGGAAGCCCGCAGCGCTAGCAAGGTGAGTTGAGCCACCACGTCGTCAGACGCTCGGTTGCCCATAAAGCCGCAGCAGCGCCTGCGTGCCCTCGTCGCCCCAGCCGCCGGCCATGAGAGTCTCGTAGAGTCGCTCCGCCGTCGCGAGGCCGGGAAGGTCGATGCCCGTCTCCTCCGCGGCCTCACGGGCCAGGCGAATGTCTTTCACGAGATGCCGCACGAGGAAGCCCGGCGCATAGTCGCCCGCGATCGCCCGCGGCGCGAGATTCGCGAGCGCCCAGCTGCCCGCAGCCCCGCCGCTTATCACCTGCTGCACGAGGGCAGGATCGAGCCCCCCTGCCCGCGCGTGGGCAATCGCTTCGCACCACGCGACCATCCCCACGGCCACCGCGATCTGGTTGGCAAGCTTGCATCGCTGCCCCGCGCCGGCGGGCCCGAGGAGCGTGGACGATTTGCCGAGGCGGGCGAAGAGCGGGCGGGCCCGTTCGAAGGCCGCCGCGTTGCCCCCGACCATGATCACAAGCGACGCGTTCTTCGCCCCCACGTCGCCCCCGGAAACCGGCGCGTCGATCGCATTGAGCCCGCGGGCCGCGGCGGTGGCAGCGATTCGCACGGCGAGCGTCGGGCTCGACGTGGTCATGTCGATGAGGAGTGTTCCGGGCCGCGCCCGGTCGAGGATCCCCTGCCCCGCGGGCACGGTGCCACCGCTGAAATAAACCTCCTCGACATCGGCAGGCAACCCGAGCATCGTGATCACGACATCGCTCGCGGCGGCGAGGCTGCCGGGAGCGTCGTGCCAGCGGGCGCCCAGCGCGACGAGCGGCTCAGCCTTCTCGCGGGTGCGGTTGTGCGCGTGGAGCTCGTGGCCCGCGGCGAGCAGGTGGCCCGCCATGCTCCGGCCCATGATGCCTGTGCCGACGAAGCCGATGCGCAGGCGGGGGGTATCGGTGGTTTGGTGAGATTGTTCGTTCATGGGTAACAGCGTCACATGGACATGGGATCCGAAAAACCGTTGCTTATAAGCCCGTAGCGCGAGCGAGGGAATCCGCTCGATACAACCGGAATTCGCCCGTATTCCACTCAGCTCGCGCTTCGGGCTTCTCAGCAGGGGACGCGCGCCCAGCGTGACACTTTCCCGTCCGGCGCCATAATCCCCTACCACGTGTTCGTCATGTTCAGGCCGATCTCCAAGGACCGCACACCTGCGTTTTTCACCCGCCGCTCGCCGCCCTGTCCTCCGGCTGCTCCTCGCGGCTGCGATCGTTTTGCTCGCCTGCCCGCGGGCCTCGGCCGACCAGCCGCCGGCCACGCCGCGAAATGATTTTCTCGCCACCAACCGCACGTTCGGCGATTTCGAACTGCGGCTCGAATACCGGCTCGACTGCGTAAGCGACTGTAACGCCGGCATCCAGATCCGCACCGTCCGCGTTCCCAAATCGGCACCGACACGTCGAATTCGCTCTATCTGCTGGCCGACCCGAACGGCTGAGTGAATGGGTTTTTCGATCTGACCTGCCCCCACCTCACCGAGCGGACAGGGGCGGCGCGACTCCGGGGCCGGGGGCCTATACGCCAGCGAGCTGTGCGGGCGGACGGTGTTGTAGGCCTTCCGCCAACGCATTTCCCTCGTGGCATCTCTTGCCCTCCCTTTGGTTTGCACCACCAGAGATTCTCTCTCCCAAAGTGGCGACGTTTAAAGGAGGCAGGTCAATTTGCGACGGGGCTTCAGTTCGGTCCATTTTCCCCGGAATACGGCGACCGGGGGCGGCGGGGCTCACGGGCCGCCGAAGAAACGCTCGGCCTCACCCCGCCGGCCGCGGTGTCGGCAGTGTCGGGCCGGGAGGAGCCGGCTCCGTCACTTCCAGGGGGAATAGTCGGTGGGCACGAGAAACTCCGAGACAACGCCCCCCTGGGGCTCGGTGAGCGAGCCGCCCGCCCGCTCCTCGGACGCCGACCTGGCCTCGAGCCAGTCGGGGCTGACGCGGAAGTCTGCGAATGACTTTTCGGCCGCCTCGCGGCTTGCATGACCGAGCAGGTAGACGAGCATCCTGTCGGATTGCGGACTGCCCGGGGCGAGGTGCCAATAGACGAGGTTCGTCATGCCGTGCCTCGCGAACAGCTTGAGCGTGTGGTCGCGAAACCGCGAGTCGAGCGCGGAGAGGTTGCCGGCCGTCGCCGTGTAGGTGCGCAGCTCGAACACCCTGCCGCCATGCTTTTCGACCTGCGGCACGGGTGAGTAGTCGGTCGTTACCAGGAACGTCTCCACGGCCCCGGCCACGAGGCGGCCTTCCTTCTCCGACGCGGCGTGCGCGGCCTGCCAGTCCGGGTCGGCTCGAAAGGCCTTCCACGAGGCGTCGCGGGCGGCGCGGTCGGGGTAGGCGAGGAAGTAAACGAGCTTGCGTTCCGGATTGTCCCCCTCGGGCACGAAGTAGCCCACGTTCGTGATCCCGTGCTTTGCGAACAGCTTCAGGGTGTGGTCCCGAAAGCGGGCGTGGAGCTGGTCGAGCTTGCCCTCCGGCGCGGAGTACACTCGCATCTCGTAGAGGCCCGGCTGCGCCGCCCCGGCGGGCGACATGAGCGACCCGCCGGCCGCTCCCGCGGCCAGCCACGCGATCCAATGAGCGGTCTTCATGACGACGACCTTCTGCGGAGGAAACGGGGGAGGCCCACACGAATCTTTTCGACGGCCCCATGACACGATCGACAGAAACCCGGGGAGCCTAGCGGCATCACCCTGTCAGTGGCAACCATGCCAGGCGAGGCGGGCCGCGACGTGCCCGGCTCGATGTCGATGGTTTACGGCGCCGGCTCTGAGGGACATTTTCCCCGTTCGCCCGCGGTGGCTGTTGACCGTAAACACCCTGGCGGCCTCGCAGCAGAGCCTTGCACACTTCCTGTCGACATTTTATTCTGTGCGGACGTGGGGTTCGTGCAGGCTTCGCCTGCGAGGCAAAACAGAAAGCCCAGCATGAAGATCGTCGTTACCGACCATGGCTTCCCAGACCTGGCCATCGAGGAGGCGATCGCCACCGCCGCCGGCGCGAGCCTCGTCGCCGCCCAGACCAAAGATCCCGGGCGGCTCGCCGCGGCCGTCGCCGATGCCGACGCCGTGATCACGCAGTTCGCACCGGTGAATGCCGATGTCGTGAACGCCATGCGACGGGCGCGGGTGATCGTTCGCTACGGGATCGGCGTCGACAACGTCGACCTCGCCGCCGCCCGGTCACGGGGCATCCCGGTCTGCAACGTCCCCGACTACTGCATCGACGAGGTGTCCGATCACACGCTCGCCTTTATCCTCGCCCTCACGCGGCAGGTCGCGCCGCAGAGCCGCATCGTCCACGACGGCGGCTGGAAGCTCGCCGGGTCGCTGGCGGACTTCCGCACGCTCGCCGGCATGACCTGCGGCGTGGTGGGCTTCGGCCGGATCGGCCGCGGCGTGGTCCGCCGGCTCGTCGCCTTCGGCGGCCGGGTGCTCGTGAGTGATCCGGTGGCCACGCCCGAAGCGATCGCCGCCCTTGGCGCGCACGCCGCCCCCCTGCCCCGCCTGCTCGCCGAGAGCGACCTCGTCACGCTCCACTGCCCGTCGTTGCCCGAGACGAAGGGCATGATCAACGCCACAGCGCTCGCGGCCGCCAAGCCGGGACTGCTCGTCGTGAACCTCTCGCGGGGCGATCTCGTCGACCCCGATGCGCTCGTCGCGGCGCTCGACTCGGGCCACGTGGCCGGCGCCGCCCTCGACGTCTTCGCCCCGGAGCCGATTCCCGCGGGCCATCCGATCCTCGGCCGGGCCAATGTGATCCTCGCCCCGCACGTGGCCAGCGTGAGCGCCGCGTCGGTCCACCGGCTGCGGACCACGGTCGCCGATCTCGCCGTGGCGTCGCTGCGGGGCGGTCCGCTCGCTTCGATCGTCAACGGACTCGCTGGGCCGCGGGTCGTCGCGAACTGAGAAGGAGAATGCAATCATGCTGCAGGCCCGCACCCGCCGTCGCGGCCATATCGGTCACGGTGCGCTTGTCGCCGCTCTCCTGGGCGCCGTCCTCGTCGCCGGCACCGCGACCGCGGCGCAGCCCGGTGCGCCGCCGGCCGTCGTCGATCTCTCGCTCACGGTCGCGACCGAGTTGCCGTGCGTCTGGCCGGTCGGCATGACGCCGCTGGCGGTCGTGCCGACGGCCACGTTCGGCCGCACCGGCCGCCACCGCGACATGCTCGTGATCGACGAGCACACCGGCACCCAGTGGGACGCACCGGCCCACTTCGTGCCGCCCCCCGACTCCGGGCTCGACGGCGCCGGGCCGATGGGCGTCGTCACGGGCGAGAAAGTGCCGGCCTGGCAGTTCTGCGGCGCGGCATGCGTCATCGACCTCACGAAGCACCGTGACGAAGCCGCCCCCGGCGAGAGTTTTCTGATCGGCCCCGAGCACGTCCGCGAATGGGAACTCGCCCACCGCCCCCTCGGCCCCGGCGACGTCGTCTGCTTCCGCTCGGGCTACAGCGACGGCTACTACAAGCCGTTCCCGGCTGGCCAGCGGTTCGTGACAGAGGTGCTCCGCAAGCAGGCCCCCGGCTGGGCGGCGCCAAAACCTGAGACGATGACCTACCTCGCCGATCGCGGCGTGAAGACGCTCGTCATCGACGGCGCGAGCATGGGGCCGCTGCCCAACCTCGCCGTGGCCACGCACCGCGCCGGCGGCAACCGCGGGATGGTGTGGGTGGAGTGCGCGACGAACCTCGGCAGCCTGCCTACGACCGGCGCGTTTGTGGCGCTCCTGCCCGCGAAGCACGCCGGTGGCTCGGGAGGCGAGTGCCGTCTGCTCGCGATCACGGAACCGGATCTCGCCACCGCGCTCAGCGCCCGCGCGAAGGCGAAGTCGGTCGTCGATCTTTCCGTGACGCTCGACGAGAATCTCCCGATCGTCTGGCCCGGCTGGGGTCCTGGCGAGGAAGGTGGCCGCTACATCGCCAAGGTGCTCAACGCCTTCTCCAAGGAGCGCGGGCCCTTCTTCGCGCTCGGCCACATCTTCGACAGCTTCGCCGGCACGCACGTCGCCCTGCCGAGCTTCTCGCTGCCGGCCGACCGGGCCGAGATCGCCGCCGCCGATCCCGCGATCCGCGAGGCCGTCGCCGCCTACGAGAAGCGGCACGGGCCGCTCGGGACTTCGTCCGTCCGCACCGCCGACGTGCCGCTCGCGAGCATGATGGGCCCGGCGCACGTGGTCGACGTTCGCGGGCTCGTCGGCACGGCCACGTTCGCCGCGGGCAAGCCGCAGGGCCCGCTCGTCACCCGCGAATTCCTCGAGAAGCACGCGGCCAAGCGGCCCTTCAAGCCGGGTGAGGTCGTACTCTTCTTCTCGGGCCACACCGACAAGCACCTCGCGCCGCTGCCAGCGGCCCCCGCGCTCGACCCCTGCCTCGCCAAGCCGCTCGCCGGCACTGCCGAGGGCTGGCCCGCCGTCGCACCCGAGGCCGTCGCCTACCTCGCCGAGCAGGGCATCCGCTGCCTGGGCACCGACGGCCCCACTCTCGGCGGCGTCAATCCCGTAATCGCCCGCGAGGTCGACTGGCTCGCCGGCTCCAAGGGGCTCGTCGTCGTGGAGATGCTCACCGGGCTCGGGTCGATCGCAGACCGCGATGCCTTCTTCATCTTCGCCCCGATCAAGATCGCGGCCACCCGCGGCGGCTACGGCCGGGCATTGGCCCTCGTCGGGGAGCCCGCGGGCGGGAAGCCATGAACGACCTCGGCCGGCGGACCATGCAGAAGGTGATCTGGCGTCTCGTGCCATATCTGGCCCTGCTCTACACGTTCAACATCATCGACCGGGCCAATGTCGGCTTCGCCCGGCTGGGAATGGTGGACAGCCTGGGCTTTTCCAACGCCGTGATCGACTGGGGCTACGGCATCTTCTTCGTCGGCTACCTGCTCTTCGAGGTGCCGAGCAACATGCTCCTGCGACGCTTCGGCGCCCGTCGCTGGATCGCGCGGATCATGATCTCGTGGGGGCTCGTGTCGACGCTTACGGCGTGGGTGATCGGCCCGGTGAGCTACTTTGGCGCCCGGATTCTCCTGGGCGTGGCGGAGGCTGGCTTCTTTCCCGGCATCATCTTCTACATGACGGCCTGGTTTCCGGCGGCGTTGCGGGCCCGCGTCGTCGCCTGGTTCATGCTCGCCATTCCGTTGGCCACGATCCTCGGCAATATCGCCTCGGGGCTGATTCTCGACTCGATGCAGGGCGTGGCGGGCCTCGAGGGCTGGCAGTGGCTCTTCATCCTCGAGGGGATCCCGTCGGTGCTGCTCGGCTTCTCCGTGCTCTTCCTCCTGCCGGACGGACCGCGGGACGCCGGCTGGCTCGCGGCCGAGGAACGGGAGTGGCTCGAGGCCGACCGGGCGCGGGAGGACGGGCAGCGCATCGAGGCCGGAGGCAGCGACAAACTCTCGGCGCTGGCCGACGCCCGTGTCTGGATCCTGATCGGCCTCTACATGACCGTCGCCATCGGCACGAACGCCACGGGTGCCTATCTTCCCAAGCTCATCAAGGACTCGTTTCAGCCGCTGCTCGTCGGCCCGGGGGGCGACACGACGGGCCTCTACTGGAAGGTGGGCCTGCTCTCCGTGCTACCGCAGGTGGCCGCGGTGATCGTGATGCTCGCCGCGAGCAGGATCTCCGACTCGATCGGTCGCCGGGCCCCCGTCATCGTGGCGGCGCTTGGCCTGGCGGCGGCCGGCTGGATCCTGGCCGGACTCCCCGTGGGGCCCTGGGGCCAGCTTGCCGGGCTCTCGCTCGCGCAGGCCGGCATGATGGCCGTGCTGCCCGTGTTCTGGGCGCTGCCGCCGCTCTTCCTGGGCGGCGTCGCCGCGGCGGCCGGGATCGCGCTGGTCAATTCCGTGGCCAACGGCGGCGGCATCTTCGCGCCGAAGCTCGTCGGCTCGTTCGGCGTCGGCCCGATGGCCGGCATCATGGTCTGGGGAATGCTCATGGCATGCCTCGCCTCGTGGCGCATCGAGCGCCGGGCAGCGGCCGCCACGCTCCGCACCTGATCAAACCTCCTCGGGGCAAAGAACATGAGCCACAAACCTGGAACGCTCTTCGACCTCTCCCAAAAAATCGCCGTCGTCTCCGGGGCGGCAAGCGGCATGGGCAAGGCGTCGGCAGTCGCACTCGCCGCGCACGGCGCGACGGTGCTCATGCTCGATCGCAACGAGGACGGACTCGCCGCGACCGCCGCCGAGATCGCCGCGGCCGGCGGCCGGGCGGTGCCGCGGGTCCACGACACTTCGAGCGTCGAGGCGGCCGCACGGCTCTTCGACTGGATCGACGCCGAGTATGGCCGCGTCGACTTCCTCGCCAACGTCGCCGGCGAGTCGATCATGGCCGATCCGCTCGCGATCACGCCCGAGCAGATCCGGCAGGTGCTCGAGAATCTCGTCGTCGGCCGGTTCGCCCACTGCCGGCAGGCGGCCTGCCGGATGATCCGCCAGGGCGGCGGCTCGATCGTGAACATCGGCAGCATCGGCGGCATGACGTCGCTCGGCCGCGGGCACATCGCCTACGCGATGGCGATGGGCGCGGTGGCCCAGATGACCCGCGAACTCTCCACGGAGTGGGCAGCGCGGGGCGTGCGGGTCAACGCGATCCTGCCGGCGCAGGTCATGAACCCCGGCCTCGAGCAGCGGATCGCGGCCGATCCGGCGATCGAAAAGAAATTCCTTTCGGGGATTCCCCGCGGACGGCTCGGAACCCCCACAGACATCCAGGGCCTCATCGTGCTGCTCGCTTCAGACGCTTCGTCATGGATCACAGGCACGCTGATCCCGATGGATGGCGGCAACCTCGCGATGAACGCCGGCGGCACGATCGGCCCCAGCATGACAGGAGACGACGCATGAAACGCACGAGCGAACGATCCGCCACAGCCGCCCAGCCGCGGCGCGGGCGACACGCAGAAAACGCTCCCGCAAGCCTCGACCGGGAGGCCCTGCTCGGGCTCTTCCGCTCGATGCTCGTGATCCGGCTCACGGAGGAAGAGCTCGCCCGTTGCCATCAGCGGGGCCTGATCCACGGCGCCTGCCACACCTACGTGGGCCAGGAGGCGATCGCAGCCGGCGTCTGCCTCCACCTCGAGCCGGCCGACGTGATCTTCAGCACGCATCGCGGCCACGGCCATGCGCTCGCCAAGGGGCTTCCGCCCGGGCAGCTCATCGCCGAACTCTTCGGCCGGGTGACGGGTTGCTCGCGGGGCCGGGGCGGCAGCATGCATCTCTTCGCGCCCGAAATCGGCCTCTTGGGCACGAGCGGCATCGTGGGCCCCTGCATCCTCCAGGCGGCCGGCGGCGGCTATGCCTTCAAGCTCGCGGGCAAGGGCGGCGTGGCGGCGGCCTTCTTCGGCGACGGCGCGGTCAACAACGGAGCCTTCCACGAGGGGCTCAATATGGCCGCCATCTGGAAACTGCCGGTGCTCTTCATCTGCGAGAACAACCAGTTCGCGACGGAGGTGCCCTTTGCCGAGGCCAGCGGCATCCCCGACGTGGGCCGGCGCGCCGCCAACTACGGCCTCGCCGGCGAGGAGGTCGACGGCAACGACGTGCTCGCCGTGCACGCCGCCGCGGCCCGGGCCGTCGCGCGGGCGCGGGCCGGCGAGGGGGCCACGCTCATCGAGTGCAAGACCTACCGCACCCGGGCCCACTCCGAGGGCATGGGCGACTTCGACTACCGCACCCGCGAGGACGTGGCGGCCTGGAAGGAACGCTGCCCGATCGCGGCGTTCCGCCGCCGGCTCGAGGAGGATCACGGCATCGCGGGAGGGGATCTCGACGCGATCGAGCAGGAGGTGGCCGACGAGGTGGCCCGCGGCCGCGCGGAGGCCGAGGCAGCGCCGACGCCGACCGCCGCCGACGCCACGACGCACGTCTACGCGCGCCCGCGCGACGTCCGCGAGCCGGCGGCCGACCCCGCCGCCCGTCCGCTCTCCTACATCCAGGCCACGGTCGAGGCGCTCGACTCGGCGCTGGCCGCCGATCAGTCCGTCTTCGTGCTCGGCGAGGGGATCGGACGCCGCGGGGGCAACTTCCGCACCACGGCCGGCCTCTATGAGAAATACGGCCCCGACCGGCTCCGCGACACGCCGATCTGCGAGCGGGGGTTCACGGGCCTGGCCTGCGGCGCGGCGATGGCCGGGGCGCGGCCGGTGATCGACTTCATGTTCGTCGACTTCTTGCTCGACGCCTGGGCCGAGATCGTCAACCAGATCGCGAAGGTGCAGTTCATGTCGAGCGGCCGGCTCAGGATGCCGCTCGTGCTCCGCGGCTGCATCGGCATCGGCCATTCGGCGGCCACGCACCACTCCGGCAGTTATTACGGCATGCTCGCGCAGGTGCCCGGCTTGCGGGTCGTGGTGCCCTCGACGCCGCGGGACGCCAAGGGGCTCTTCATGCACGCGCTCAAGGGGGACGATCCCGTACTCTTTCTCGAGCACCGCGAGCTGTTGCAGCTCAAGGGGCCGGTCGACGAGGGCGACTTCGAGATTCCCTTCGGCAAGGCGCGGATCGCGCGGGCGGGCACCGATGCCACGGTCGTGGCGGTGGGCCGGATGAACCATCTCTGCCTGGCGGCCGCCGAGGCGGTGGCGAAGGACGGCGTGAACGTCGAGGTGATCGACCCGCGGACGGTCGCCCCGCTCGACGCCGACGCGATCCTCGCTTCGGTGGCGAAGACGGGCCGTCTGCTCGTGGTCGACGAGCCGGCGGGCCCCTGCGGCCTGGCGGCCGAGATCGCGGCGCTCGCCGCCGACCGGGCGTTCGACGATCTCGACGCGCCGGTGCGACGGATCACGGGCGTGCCGTCCCCCACACCCTACGCCCCCGTGCTCGAGGAGCAGGTGGTGCCGAATGCCGCGGCCATCGAGGCCGCACTGCGTGGGCTGTTGGCGGAGTGAGGCGGCAACCTTTCACGATCACCTTTCGGAGCATGCGACGCGATGGCTGCTGACGTGACGATCCCCCGGCTCGGCTGGTCGATGGAGGAGGGCGTGTTCGCCGGCTGGCTCAAGAAGCCGGGCGACACGGTGAAGCCGGGCGAGCCGCTCTTCATGCTCGAAGGCGAGAAGGCCACCCAGGAGATCGAGGCGGTCGACGGCGGCGTCTTGCATCTGGCGCCCGACGCGCCGTCGGTGGGACAGACCGTCCTCGTGGGCCGCACGATCGGCAAGCTCGGTGCCGCGGGAGAGACGCCCATGTGGGATGCGGCCGCGGCCGCCGTCGCTCCCGCAGCCCCGCCCGCGGCGCACGCGCCGCCCGTTGCCA
>JBIIOK010000054.1:0-16418 GCA_044336985.1 Pirellulales bacterium
GCGACGGGGGCGACCATCTCGTGTTTCACGACCTCTCGCGGCTCTTCGGCTACGAGAACATCGATCTGTGCGTCCGCCGGTCCCGCTTCCAGCCGCCCCACGAGAAGGCCTTCTGCGACCTGCTGCTGGAGGCGTGCGGCGGGGAATCAAAATGAGTGGAATGACGAGTGGGACCATGAGTGGGATGGCGGGGGCGCCGATCGTTTTCGCACGAGTCACGCGGATGTTGTTCCTCGTGGTCGCGGTCGCAGGCCCGGCGGCCGCGGCGACATCCCGATCGGTGCGATGCGCGGCGGGCCGACTCGCGAGCCGGGGAAGGTTCTCGCTCTCGCCGAGCATCGCGACTACGGCCGGCTGCGGTATCCGCACGACCTCGCAGGCGGCGCCGACGCGTTTCGGCCGATCGCGGGAAAGAGGCGCGGCCAATACAACATCGGTAAAAAGGTGCCAGCCACCAAATTTGGGCAATTTAGGAAAGAAGCCTACCTAAATTAACCAGATTTGGTGGCTGGCACCATTTGGCATTTGGGCTCAATCGCGGGGCTTCAGGCCGGGCTCGGGCGCAGCTGAACGCTCAGGCACGGTCGGATCGGTGCCTTCGCGATACTCCTGGAGATTGGAGCGGCGGTCGGCGTCGGGATCGGCCTTGGGGTCGACGAGGGTCTGCTTCGAGAGGTCGAGCCACCGGGTGACGGGGTGCTCCTTTGGGCCTTCGAGCAGTTCGTCCGGATCGTCCGACACCTCCGGCTTGAAGCCGCGGTCCTTCGTGAACCAGTACATCTCGAACCAGTTGGGGAGGCCGTCGCCGTCGGCATCGCCGTATTCGCTGTAGCGGAGCATCGGCTTGTCGCCGAAGTCGGCCTTCCAGTGCCGCTCCTCCTCCGTGGACCAGCACACCATGGCGTTGTCCTCGCGGAAGGGCCGGTCGGTGATGGGCTCCGGGCTTTCCAGACGTACGGCCACCTTGCCGTCGCGCACCACCTCCGCGATCACCGGACCGGGCGTGACCGGAAACTGCTCGACGTGCAAGCCTGCCGGCGCTTCGTACTGGAGGTTTCGGCCCGGCAGACGCACGGTGGCGGGTTCGGTCAGATTGGTCAGCACTTCGAGCGCGCGGTCGCTCCGCATCTGGATCTTAAACGGCCAAGACTTGGCGTCTTTCGGATACTTGGCGTAGGTCAGGTAGACCCGGTCGTGATCGGCGGGGGGCGGTTCTCCCCGGCGCCACCGCTCAATGAAATAGCCGGTCAGATCATAGATGGTATAGCGGGTGTTGTAAGCGGGCGCGAGGTTGGTGTTTTCTGTGTAGTCGTTCCACGTGGTGAGTTGGATCAAGGTGGCCTGGTCCCAGATCAAGCTGGCCCAAATATTGCCGCGCAGCCACTCGGTCGCCTTGGGCATGTACACTTCGCCGCCGCCGGGCAAGACGCTCTCTTTCTGGTGCGTCCCGCCCGGACCGCTCCATTCGGCCCCGGCTTCGCGCACGGCGCGGGCGATGTCCTCGGTGCGATCGCCGTACCCGAACCCAATGAATCCGAAGCTGCCCAGCGCCGGGACGTGCCGCGCAATGGCGGCGGCTGCCCGGGTCATCATGCCCGGCTGGATCAGTTCCTTCGGCACCTCGTTGAAAAAGTAGACCAGATCGTAGTGAAAAAAGACCGGCTGACCGATCGTTTCCTCCGCCTTGCGGAAGGTCTGGCCGATCAGGTGCCAGCCGAGTTCGGTCGCGCGTAACCGGATCACAGCGGCATCGCGCTCGCTGTCAGGAATGCGCTCGTCGATTGCGGAGTAGAGCTCCCCCATGGCTTGCCCGTATGAGAAATAGGTGAAAATCAGCGGCTTGCCGTCGCGCCGCGCAAGCTTCGGGTTCTTGCCGTACTTATCGAGCAGGGAACGGACATCACCCGGCCCGGTACTGTCAAGGCAGATGGTCATCTCGAAGGGGTAGTTCCTCTCCGCCGCCACCTTGATCAGGGTCTCGAACGACCGTATCGCATCGTTGCCGCCCGCCCACGCATCGACGGCGAACCCGTCGATGCCGATCCGCATGGCCCGGCGGATTTCCAGGTCAGCACTCTGTTCCGCCGTAAGCCCCGGCTCGGGCGGGACGAGGTCGAAGTTGCGGAAGCGCCCGCCGCGGCGACTGACGTCATCGCCACGGTCGTGGTGCAGGGTCTCGCCGGCTCCGAGCCGGGCGTTGCGGGTCACACCTGTGTTCGCCGGATAGCAGCCCATGTAGTGGGCGAAGACCTTCTTCGGCCGCTCCGGCGGACGGGCGGGCTTCGGGGGCAGGACGACGAACGGCATGCGGCAGGCGTCGGCCCGCAGGTCGCCCACCTGGGCCACCACCCGCACGCGGCCGAGCCTCGGGATCCCCGCGGTGGCGAGCGGCTCGGCGAGTGCATGGCTGCGTTGCTCTCCTGCGGCGAGCGTCACGGTCTCCTCGTGCCGTGCCACGGTCTCGCCCGGCCGCGAATCGTCTTCGATGGTCCAGAGCAGTTTCGCCGTCGCCGGCTCGGCGGCGAGGTTGTGCAGGTCGACCGTGACGCGACCGACGGCACCGGGCTCGTAGGCGGCGGAGTCGGTCTTCACGGCGACGACCGCCACCGGCGAGAGCCGCTCGAGCACGAGTCCTGCGAGTACGAGACGATACGGGGGCAGGCCGGTTCCGGCGAGCGGCCGCGGCGCGAGCCGGGGCGTGTCTTCCGCAAGTTCGTCGAGCCCGTCGTCGTCCGGCGCCGACTGCTGCAGGCTCATGTCCGGCCCGCCCTTGAGCCCCACCTGGTTGATGGCGTTCTGCCGCTTGGCGTTATACGCGTTGCGGGCATCGGCCAGCTTCGGATGGGTCATGCGATCGAGTTTCGTGTCGCCCACGATCCAGTCGGCCGCGATCGTCAGCTTGCCGGGCTTGTCCACGACCAAGTCGAGGCGGACCGGGGCGAGCGTGCCGGCGGCGGGGAACCACTTCGGCGGATCGAAGACGTTCGTCGCCGGGCCGGCCGCGAGCCGCAAGGCGACGGCCTCGGCGAGGATGTGATCGTGCGGCGTGCGGGCGACGAGCGCATGCAGCCGGTAGCGGCCCGGCTGGAGCGATGCGGCCGACTCCGCCCTGACCAGCTGCCCCTCTTGCCCGAGGGCCAGGTCCGCCACCAGCCCTGTTCCCTCCTTGCGGGCCTGCTCGAGCGCCGCCTTCGCCGCGGCCTCGTTCTCGACGACCTTGATCGCCGCATTGTTCGGTGGCGGCGCGGCCGCCGGCGCGGCCGCATGGGCTCCGAAGACCACGACGAGCGCCATGAAAAGGGGACGCAGCTCTTTTCCTTCGTTCATTCTTGCCATCTGCCCTGTTGCCATGAAAAGAGCTGCGGCCCCTTTTTCTCTCATACGAGGCCGTCGATCGCGCCCTGGCCGGAGCCGAAGGAGTCGGCCTCGACGCCGAAGCGGCGGAGCATCGACACGAAGAGCTTGCCGAGCGGGGTGTTGTTCTTCGTGTCGCCGGCCACGTGGCGGCCGTGCTTCCAGCCGCCACCGGCCAGGAGGATCGGCAGGTTGTGGGTGTCGTGCCAGGCGGCGCTGCCGAGATTGCTGCCCACGAGCACCTGCGTGGAATCGAGCAGGCTGCCGTCGCCGTCGCGGGTGGCGTCGAGATCGGCGAGGAAGTCCTTGAGCGCCTTCATCTCCTCCTTCTCGATGAGCTTGAGCTGCTCGATCTTCTTGGGGTCGTTGCCGTGATGGCTGATGTTGTGGTGGTCTTCGGTGACGCCCTCGATCGGCGGGCGGATGTCGCTGCCCTTGACCGCCAGCGAGATGACGCGGGTGGAGTCGGTCTGCAGGGCCAGCTTCACGATCTTGTACATCAGCCGCGAGCGGCCGATCACGTCGCCGCGCTCATTCACGTCGGCCGGCGGCTTCTCGTCGGTCGCCGGCTTCGGCTTGCCGGCCCATTGCTCGTCCGACACGAGCTGCTTCTCCAGCTCGCGGACGGCCTCGGTGTAGTCGTCCACCTGCTGGCGGTCGCGGGCCGAAAGCTTCCGGCCCAGGTCGCCGAATCGGTCCTCCAAGCGGTCGAGTACGCTCTTGCCCCGCTTGAGCCGCTCGATCTCGGCCTTCACCTCCTGCGGCGAGCCGGCCAGGAACATCTTCTTGAACACCTCCGAAGGCCTGCCGAGCGACGGCACTCCGGCACCGGTGGACGTGTAGGTGAGGCCACCCCCATCGATGGTCGAGAGGCTCAGCAGCGGGAAGCGGGTCGCGCCGCCCACGTGCCGGGCGGCGAGGAAGTCTAGCGAGACGGTGTTGCGGAAGCCCGGCGCCGTCGGCCGCTTGGCGCTCGTGAGGAAGCAGCTCTCGGAGGCATGGTCGCCACCGATGTCGGGATGCGAGATGCCGGAGAAGACCGTGAACTTCTTCCGCAGGTCGCCGAGGATGGCGAGATATTCGCTCGGCGCGTAGTTCTCGCCGGCTTCCGTCGGGAAAAACGACGGCCCGTAGAAACTGAAGTTGTTGCAGATCATGACCATCCGCCGCGGAGCCGCGGTCGCGGCGGCCGCCCCGGCGAGGCTCTCGAGCCACGGCAGCGCCAGCAGGCTCGAGCCCGCGCGAAGGAATTGCCGACGGGACGCAGCATGATTCGTGAGGCAAGCGGTCATGGGTGATGATCCTCTATTGGGAACGGTGCCAGCCACCAAATCTGGGTAATTTGCAAATTACCCAGATTTGGTGGCTGGCACCGTTTATTTGGTGCGGAACAGTTCGCTCTGGATGACGGAGTGCAGGAGTGAGCGGAAGCCGTAGGCTTCGGGCTTGGTTTGCGCCACGATTGTTTCGATGGCCACGTTGTCGACGCCGAGCGGCCGCATGCCGGTGCCGTAGGTGACGAGGTGGCTGGCAACGCCGGCGGCGAGCTGCTCGGGCCGCTCGGAGAGCATCTTTCGCAGCGCCTTGATGTCGGCGAACGGCCGGCCATCGGGCAGCGTGCCGGCCGACTCGACCGGCAGATGATTCCGCCAGGCGGGGCGGTCGTCGGTCCAGTTGGGCGTCCGCCGCTGGGCCGCGACGAGCGCCGCGGCATCGAGCCTGGTCACCTCGGCAAACGTGACGGGAGCGGCCGCGGTCGGCTCCGCCGTGGGCTTCGCACTGGGATTTTCGACAATCGTTACCGTCACGGCATCGTCGGAATAGTCGACCTTCGCGATGTCGTCGCTCGTGCTCG
Source organism: Pirellulales bacterium (assembly GCA_044336985.1). GTDB lineage: Bacteria > Planctomycetota > Planctomycetia > Pirellulales > UBA1268 > RGVT01. Next base: position 5,210 of record JBIIOK010000054.1, read on the forward strand.
AGAATGTGCCGGTGATGGCCGGGGCGTCTTTGCCGCGGGTGAGAATCGTGAACGTGCGGCCGCCGAGCTTGTTTTCAGCCGCGTTGGGCAAGGCAAGCGGGGCGATCTCGAGCCGGCCGTCGATCTTGATGCTGCCCCCCTCGCGGTTGCCCACGACGATGCCGGCTTTGTCCTGCGCGCCGAGCCCCACGCAAAACGTGCCGCTCTTCTCGAGCACGAGATCGGCCAGGAGCGTCACCTGCCCGTCGTGGCCCGTCGAGAGGAGCCCATCGTTTCGCATGGCGGCCTTGTACATGCTGATGCCGGCCGCGCCCCGCCAGTGGAAGCGGCCCCCCGCGGCGTTCACCAGCGGCGCGACATAAAAGGCGTTGGTGCCGGTGGTGTCGAGGTAGTTGAACGTGCCGGCATTGACGAACGCGGCCTGCTTGAGCATCCCGCCGCCGTGCCAGTTGACCGTGCCCATGGGGCCGACCTCGAAGAACAGGTTCTCCTCCGGACTCCTGTAGCCAGAGGTGATTTCGGAGTCGCCGAGTTTGTCGAGCACGGCGGCCGCGCCCGACAGGCCGATGCGATAGCAGGCCTGCTTGGGCGGCGTGCCACTTTCGCAGGAGACAAGACCGGAGTTCTTGCCGATCACGAGCCGGCCGTGCTGCACGTCCCACTGCGACGCCGAGCGGATCGGCGTGGACGTGTCGAGCACGACCTCCCCGCGGCCATTGGGCCCGTTGCCGACCTGCGCGATCCCACGGAGGTCGAGCCGGCTCGATCCGCTGACGGCTAGCGCCCCTTCGCCGACGCTTCCGATCACCTGCCGCACCGCGGTGGTATTCGGCAGGGCGAGATCCATGATGCCGAAATTTCCGCCCGTGACGTTCACCTTGCCGCCCCGCGAGATCTCGAGCCGCTTCCAGGCCGGCCACTGGCCGACGCAGAAGTCGCCGCCGGCCACCTCGACTTCGCCCCCATCGAAGGCGGCCGCGTCGGCAATCGCGACGGTGCCGGCGCGGTGCAGCCAGTGGCCGCCGGGGCCGACGAACACCCGCTTGGCCAGAAAATCGGCCGACGTCTCCAGCCGCGTGGTCTCGCCAGCCGTCTGGTTGCCTAGGGCGATCGCGAAGACCGCCTTGGCCGCGGAGTCGTAAAGCGGCTTGTTGTAGGCGATCGCGCCCGCCGCGGAGCCCGAGATCACGATGTGGTCGTTCGCGGCCGGCACCATGCCGCCCGACCAGTCGGCGGTCTTGTCGCCGCTCTTCCCGCCCCACGTGCCGCTCCCCTTGCCGTCACCCTTCCAGGCGACCGTGCTCTCCGCCGCCATCCGGTAGAACTCGCGGAACGTGCCGACGGGATCGAAGCTCTCGAGCGCGAAGCCGTAGCCGTCGAACTTGGCATGGCAGGCTGCACAGGAGCCCTTACCGGCGTGCAGGGCGAGCTTCTCCTTGAGCGAGGTCGCGGAGCTGGTGTCGCTGGAGATCGGCTCGATGTTCGGCGGAGGCGGCGGGATGTGCACGCCCAGGAGCCGCTCGGCCACGAACACGCCCCGCTTTACCGGCGACGTGTTGGTGCCGTTGGCCGTCACCTTCATCACGGCCGGCTGCGTCCAGAGCCCGCCGAACGGCGAGCCCTCGGGCAGCTTGATCTCCCGAAGCACGCTGCCGAACACATCGGGCAGGCCGTAATGCCGGGCGAGGGATGCGTTTGCAAGCACCCGCCGCGAATCGACGAGCTCCCGCACGCTCGCGTTTTCTCTGGCAAGCAACGCGAGGAAGGTCTCGGTCTCGGCCACGCTCGACCACTTGAGCAGGTCGTTTTCGGGCCGGTGGTATTCCGGGAAGAGCTTCGGATCGGGCGTGGTGTCGTCGATCGCCGCGAGCCTGAGCCACTGGGAGGCGAAACCCTTGTAGAACCGCTTCCCCTTCGGATCGGCGAGCATGCGTTCGGACTGCTCGCGGAGCACCACGGAATCGCGAAGCTTCCCCTGCCGGGCCACTTCGAGCAGCTGCTCGTCGGGCGTCGAGTTCCAAAGCAGATACGAGAGCCGCGATGCGAGGGCGAAGTCGGTGAGCGGCCCCGGCTCCTCGACGATGCAGAAGAAGTCGGGATCCATGAGCAGGTTGCGGAACTGGTCGACCACGATGTCGATCGCGTTGCGGCCGGCATCGATATCAGACTTGATCGACGCCATGATGGCCGCGATCTCGTCGTCGGCGAGGTCGCGACGAAACAGCCGCGGCGCCACCCGGCGGATCGTCTTCTGCATGATGGCGACGAACTCGTCGGGCTTGACCGACGTGAGCTTTGCGACGGGCACGCGATTCTGCCGCAGTTCCTTGAAAAACTCGGGGGAAAAATCGGCCGCCACGAACTGCTCGGCTAGCGACGGCGAATGCTTCGGGGCGAGCTCGATCCACTGCACGGCCAGGCCCGCCTTGCCCAGTTTCGCGGCGTCGCTGGCCTGCGTGTTCTTCGGCACCGGCACGCCGAGGCCGAAGGGCACGAGCCGGATCAAGTCGCCGACCGGGGCCTTGTCGTTCATGTCGGCGCTCGACAAATAGATCTCGGTCTCGAGCACGGTGGGCTTGCCGGGCGCGTCGAGCACGTCGAGCAGCTCGATCATCTGGGGGTACGCCGCGGTGTGCCCCGCGTAGATGCCGAAGGGGAGCGGCTTGTCGGTCTGGTAGCCGTACACGGAAAGGCGGATCTTGTAGAGCCCGGGCGTGTGGATGTTCGGGCTCTCGAGGTTCCCGGAGTTGGCGTCCGAGTTAAACGAGACGATCGTCTCGGTATCGAGCACAAGCAGGTGGCCGCCTGACTGGGCGCTCGGCAAGGCCCGGTATCGCTTGAAGCCGGGCTGCTCCGAGAGCGACGCGGCGAACAGCCGGTCGACGATCCGGTCGGCGAGCCGCATGGAGCCCTCGACGCTCGCGGCGGAGAGCGGCAGCGCCGCCGCCACCTTCTGGTAGCCGTCGACCCGGCCATCTTCCGGCAGCACGACCGACACCGGCGGGCGGAACCCGAAGAGATCGTAGATCGTGTTCGAATATTCCTCGCGGGAGAGCCGCCGCAATTGGCTGCGGCCGATCGCGACCTGCCGCTCCCGCTGGAGCTTCGCGAGATCGCCGCGGATCCACTTCGCGACCGTGGCCCGTTCGGCGTCGGAGGGCTGCTCCTCCTCCTCGGGCGGCATCCGCTTCGACTCGATCTCGTGGAGGGCGCGAAACCAGTTGTTGCCCTCCAGCGACACGAGCCGCTCGGCCGTCCACTCACCGTCGAGCTGAATGCCGGCCTCGGGAGTCTTGCCGCCGTGGCAGCCGGCGCAGCGGTTTTGGATCACCGCCGCGACGTCGGCGGGCAGCCCGGCGGGAGCGGCCGCGGATACGGACAATCCAAGGACCACGACGCTCGCGAGCAGCGCGACGAGAAGGTGGATGGCGAGTCTTTTCGCGGTCATGGGCTTGGCTTCCTGACGTCGAAACTATTAGATCAGCCGACAACACCGCTGTTCAATGGTAGTTGATCGAATCGGTAGGCTCGTTACGCCACTGCCGAGAAGTTTTTTGCAAAGCGATTTGCGCCGCGCTTACTGTGTGCTGTTTCCCGCTGTCGCCTGACTTTTTATTTCGTGATCCGGATGTTGCGGGCGGCCGCCCGTGAGGCCGACCTTCGCCTCAAAGGGCAACACATCGACAGCATTCGGCTCTCCCTCCACCCCCACCCGGCGTCGCGGTCGCCGTTGCATCACTCCCTGCCGAGCAGGGCGCCCGTGTTTGTAGGCAGGTGGCCGATGCGGTGGGTCTGAACCTCGATGAAGCGGCGGTTAGCCGGCACCTCGAAGGGCCCCGTATAGACCTGCCATGGGCCGGAGCATTGCTTCTCCGTTCCAAGCCGATAGCCGATCGACGCGCCAGGATCGCTGCAGGTGAGCCTCACGACATACGCCATCGAGTCACCACGCAGCTCGGCCCTTTCATCGATCTCGGCTGGTGGGGTGGTCGGCTGGCGACCGTCTGGCGGCCAAATGTTCTCGCTGACGAGCGTCGTCTCGGGAAGCACAAACCCCAGATCACCGGTGTCTTCGATCCACGCATCCAGAGAGCCGCGGAGGGCGGCGATCCGTTCGCGGTGCTCCGGCGCATCGACGAGGTTTTTGACTTCCCATGGATCGGCTTTTGAATCGTAAAACTCCTCGGCAGGCCGGTGTCGAAGCAGGATCGCTTGCCCCGGGGCAGGCCGACGCCGTGGTCGCTGAAAAACATCGCAATCGTGGTGTCGAGCAGCTCGGCGTCTTTCAATTCCTGGATCCGCTCGCCGACCCAACGATCCATGGCGGCGATGTTGTTGTAGGTGCGGGCAACCGCATCACGGACATGCGGCGTGTCGAGATAGAAGGGAGGCAGTGGCACATGCTCCGGAGCGACCACTTCGGGACGGCGCTCCGCCTGGGGAAAGCCCTGGCTCTCATGGGTACCCATGAAGTTGAAGACGGCACAGAATGGCTTTCCAGCGAAACGGTTTTGCCAATGGGCCTTGGTGCTCGACTCGTCCCATACGGTCACCGGTTCCTGAAACTGGTGGTCCTTTTTGGAGTTGTTCGTGCAGGAGTAGCCGGCCGCCCGCAGCAGCTCGGGAAAACACCGCACAAAGCTGGGCGGTAGCCCCTCGTAATCTGGAATGTCGCGGTAGGCCTCCGGATTCTCGTCCACTGCGGCCCGGCTGGGATTGCGATTCCGCATCTGCATCGTGCCGATCCGGGTGCAAAACATGCCCGTGATCAACGATGAGCGGGCCGGAGCGCAGACGGGGGAGGTGGCAAAGGCGTTGTCATAGACCACCCCTTCGCCGGCGAGCCGATCGAGATTCGGCGTAGGCACGGTGCGATCACCGTAGGGCCCGATCCACGGGCTCATGTCCTCCACGGTCAGCCAGACGATATTGGGCCGCGCCGCTCCCGCTGCCTCGGAGCACGCGCCCCAATCAGCCCTCAGGCCGAAAGCGACCCAGACGACCGCGGCCGCCATCCGCCGCCAGGGCACGTGGAGATGGTCGCCCCCCGCTGCCGGCGGCGGCAGGAGCGCGGCCTCGGCGGCGTTGACGCCCGGATGGGCTCGCGGGTCGTCGCGATACCACCAGGCAAAGACGATCGCCCAGGCCACGCGGTCGATATACTGCAGCACCGCGAGCGTGATCGCGAACACGATCCCGCGGGTGCTTGTTGGCCGCATGTTTCCGCCCGCTCCGTGCGTCATGGTCGCGACTGTGCGGCTTGCCGCGGCGGCGGTCAAGCGGCCGCGGCGGATCGATCGCGACGACGGCTTTTCAATTTTTTGGTTATGTGCCATGCGGGGCGATGGACTGCCAGCATCGCGGGCGGGCACGGCTGTCGCCCGGCTTTTTATTTCGTGATCCGGATGTTGCGGTAGCGGATCGTGCCCCGCATGTCGCCGTGGATCTGCAGCGCAATCGCGCCCTGCTGCGGGATCGCGGGGTCGGCCTCGGTGTAGTCGACGGTCGTGACGCCGTTGATCGAGAGCCGGATGCGACGCCCCGCGCAGCGAATCATATACTCATTCCAGCCGTCCTTCGCCTTGGCGAGGGCCTGCGCCAGGGCCTCGTCGGACGCCCTCGCGAGAAAGATCTTGCGGCGACTCTCGTCGTAGAGGCAGCCTTCGACGTCCGTGCCAATGTCGGCCTGGTAGCCGATCACCTCGTGGTGGTCGGGAATGCGGACGGTGCGAAACTGGATGCCGGCATTGCACTTGGTGCCGCATTCGAGCCGGTACTCCAGCCTCAGCTCGAAGTCGCCGAACGTGCGGTCGGTAACGAGGAATTCGTTTCGCAGCGCGACCGCCGTGGCACTCCCCGCGACGATTGCCCCGTCTTCGATCCGCCAGGTGTTTTTCGTGTCGCCGTTCCAGCCCGCGAAGCTCTTTCCATCGAAGAGCTGCTCCACGCGGGCGGGAGCCGGCTCCCCGGCCGCGGCAACCGGGGATGCGGCGAAGACGAACGCAGCCGTGAAGAGAAGTGAAACGTGATGGTGCATGATGGTCATGGCGGCAGTTTATCCAGATGTGGTGGCTGCCACCATTGGGAGGCGGGTGGCGATCTTCTTCTCGTCGTAGACGCAGCCTGACCAGACGCCGGCGCCGACCGCTTCGATGGTGCCGGACGCCTCGTGCCCCATCACGAGCGGCGGAATCCGCCGGCCAGAGCCGCCGGTGTAGCCATGAACGTCGGAGCCGCAGATCCCGCAGGCGGCGATCCGCACGAGCACCTCACCGGCCGCGGCGGTGGGAGTATCGACATCGGCCACCGCGAGGGCGCCGGGCGAGGAAAGGAGCAGGGCCTTCATATGTTCACGGAATCTCACGCGGTATCTGATCGCTGACTTCCAGAAACTGCCGATGACAGTATGAACGACAGCGATCAAGCCGTGCGCGACGGCTACCAATTGGAAAAAGAAAATTGCCGTAAGCGCCGAGTAAACACGATCCACGGTCAATGTTGCGAGTGGAGCCGCCAGGAGGCTTGTTCCTCGCCTTCCCAAAGACGCCTCCGTTACACTCCAAGGCGTCTCCGGAGACTTTTCCCATGCCGACCCCAGCCTGCCCGATCAGCCGCCGCAATTTCCTCGGCCGCTCGGCCGCCTCGGCCGCGCTCGCCCTGCCCACGATTGTTTCCGCCCGGGCGCTCGGGCTCGAGCCCGGCACCGCCGCTGCCAGCGAGCGGATCACGCTCGGCGTGATCGGGTTCGGCAACCGCTGCAAGTATGTGCTCACCTCGATGCTCGGCCTGCCCGACGTGCAGTGCGTCGCGATCGTCGACGTGCAGCGGACCCGCCGCGACGACGGGAAGCAACTCGTCGATGCCCACTACGGCAATACCGGCTGCGCGGTCTATCGCGACCTGCGGGAGATGCTCGCCCGCAAAGATATCGACGCCGTGCTCGTGGCGACCGGCGACCGCTGGCACACGCCGGCCTCGATCCTCGCGGCCGAGGCGGGCAAGGACGTGTATTGCGAGAAGCCCTGCGGCCTGACGATCGCCAACGTCGAAAGTCTGGCGGCGGCGATGAAGCGGACGAGCCGCATCTTCCAGGCCGGCACCCAGCGGCGGAGCGTGCCGCAGTTTCAGGCGGCGGTGGAGATGGCCCGCGATGGTCAGCTCGGCAAGCTCCAGACCCTCTGCGCCTCCGTCTACCAGCCCGAGATCGGCAACACATGGCTACCGTCCGAGCCCACGCCCCCGCGCGAGGAATGCGACTGGAATCTCTGGCTCGGAACAAGTCCGTGGCGGCCCTACAACTCGGCGTATGTCGCGGGCAAGTGGCGAAACCAGTTCGACTTCGAGTCGGGGGCACGGCTGCTCGACTGGGGCACGCACACCGTCGACATGTGCCAATGGGCCAACTCGGCCGACGGCACGACGCCGGTAGAGTATGAGCCCGGGCCCACGGGGATCACCTGCCGCTACGCCAACGGCGTGACGCTGGTGCTCGACTTCCTCAAGACTCCCTTCGGCGACCGCGGGCCGAACTGGAACACGAAGCTTGGCCTCTGCCCGGTGAGGTTCGAGGGGAGCGCGGCGACCGTCGAGGTGGGCGACGACGGCATCGAGTTGACCCGCGGCGGCGTGGCCTCGCCGGTGGAGAAATACAAGAAGACACGCGGCCTCGACGCCCAGACTCACGCCCGCGACTTCTTCGACTGCGTGCGGTCGCGGAAGCCCGCGATCACGAATGAAGACGTGATGCTTTCCTCCCACGCGGCCTGCTTCGCCGCGGCGCTCTCGTGGATTCTCGGGCGGAAGCTCGCGTTCGACCCGGTGAAACGCGAGTTCATCGGCGACGCCGAGGCCAATTCACTCCGCGTCCGCCCCGAACGCCGCTGGGCCTGACGCGGCGGGCTTTCGATCAACGGCGTCACGACCGGGGCAGACACCCGAACGCGGAGCCGGGCGACGGTGGTGCAGCCGCACGCTCGGCGAGGATCTCGCGGGCCTTGCGGCAAAACCAGTCGTTGCGGTGCAGCTGCAGGGCCACAAGCTCGGCGTCGGTCTTTGCATGCAGGTCGATCGGTTCCGGCGGCCGCGGACTGCCGTGAAGCACGGTGTAGATCCGCCCCGACGTGCGATGCACGCCGTCGTGGCCGTGGCATTCTCCCTTGTCGGTCCAGTCGGCGATCCCGCGCGGGCCGTACTCGAGCCGGTCGACGTTCACCCGCTTGCCGTGCGTGTTGGACATGAAGTTCTTCCCGCGATACGACTCGGGAAACATGTCGCCGAGGTAGATCATGCCGCCGCAGTGCGAATGGCCGCCGCCGAGGGCATCGACCGCCGGATCGAGTTTGCCGGCAACCTCGCGGGCATCCTTGCACGCGCCGCCGGGCCAGTGCAGGTGGTCAGCGCACTGCGGCATGAGCTCGTAGACGTGCGGCTCCGGATCGACGCCATGCATCCGCTCGTAATGTGCGCCCGGGATCAAGTGCAACCCCACGCGGCTCGTCGCGAGGATGCCGTGGCGGCCGTAGAGCCAGCCTTCGGGGCCCCACATGAGACCGTTCACCACGTTGTGGGCGACGTTCTTCGCGTTGAAGCCGTCGAGGATCGGTACAGCCGGGCCGTCCGGCAGGTCGTTTCGCCCGCGTTACCGCCCAAAAGCCCCTCGCGGAAGCGAGTGGGATGACGCGAGCCATCACCACCCGGGCATTTGCTCAACCGCGCCGATGGTGTTCGCGATGCGTCATCCCACCGGCTGCCGCCGGGGGCTTTCGGGCGTCAGCCCGCGCGGAGGCCGATGGCGGCGAGGAACGCGTTTTGCGCGAGCCGCAGGCCGCGGCTGCGCACCTGCGGCCGGTCGGCATCGAGGCCGACGGCCTGCCGGAGCGTGTGCCGGTTCGAGAAATAGATGAAGCACATGCCCATCATGAGCACGAGCAGGTGCCGCACGTCGACGTCGCCCGCCAGCTCGCCTCGCTCCCGCCCGCGCTCGAGAATCTCCCGCAGCCGTTCGATGATCGGCGCTTTCGAGAGCAGTCCCGGGTGCTTCGCGAGCAGCCGCCCTTCGTTGAGGTTCTCCCAGAGCAGGAGCTTCACGAAGTCGGGATTGTCGACCAGAAACTCGAAGTGCCGCGCGATCACCGCGCGGATCGCCTGCTCGGTCGTGCCGTCGGGTGGCAGGGGCGCCATCTCCGCCGCCTCCATCCGCGAATAGACCGTCCGCAGCACCTCGACATACAGCCCCTCCTTGTCGCCGAAATAGTGGTAGAGCATCCGCTTGTTGCAGCGGGCGGCGGCCACGATCTCATCCACCGCGACGCCGTGATAGCCCCGGGCCGCGAAGAGCTTCACGCCCGCGGCGAGCAGCCGGCTCCGCGTGCGCGCGGGATTGCGGGGCTGGGTGGTGGCAGTGCGTGGGGAGCGGGTGGCGGGCATGGGCGTGAAGACTTTCAGGTGCGCGGGATTGGCAAGACGCGTTCCGTCCGCCATGATAACGTCTGGAGATAACTGATTAGTTACTAATTTTGTAAAAACCTGCTCATGACCACCTCGCCCCCCATCGAACCCGCCGCGCTCCTGCGGCCGCGCCGCAGGATCCGCGGCATGTCGGCGATCCTGCTCCCCTTTCGTTCCGACCTCTCGGTCGACTGGGATGCCTTCGCCGCCCATGTCGCCCGCACGCATGCCGCGGGCATCGCGCCCGCCGTCAACATGGACACGGGCTACGTGCAGCTCATCGACGACGCCACCCGTCGACAGGCGTTGGCCCTCGCCCGCGAAACGGTCGGCTCGGGCGAGATCGTGGCGGGCGCCTGCGTGGTCGATGCGGCCGGCACGGCCTTCGACGAGGCGGCGTATGGCCGGCAGCTCGACATGATCGCTGCGGTCGGCACGATCCCTGTGATCTTTCCGTCGTTTGGCCTCACTACCGGCAGCGATGCCGACTTCATCGCCCGCGTCCGCCGGCTCGCGGCCCGCGTCGAGCGGTTCATCGGCTTCGAGCTCTCGACGGCGTTCGTGCCGAGCGGCCGCCTGCTCTCGATCGAGGCCTATGCCGATCTCCTCTCGATCCCCAACTGCATCGGCGCGAAGCATTCCTCGCTCTCCCGTCGGCTCGAATGGGAGCGGCTCGCCCTCCGCGACCGGCTGCGGCCCGAGTTTCACGTCTTCACCGGCAACGATCTCGCCATCGACATGGTCCGCTACGGCAGCGACTGGCTGCTCGGCCTCTCGACCGCCTATCCCGAGGCCTTCGCCCGCCGCGACGCCTGGTGGGCCGCCGGCGACTCGCGGTTCGACGAACTCGACGATGCCCTGCAGGCTCTCGGTGACTTCGCCTTCCGCCATCCGGTGCCCGCCTACAAGCATTCGATGGCCCAGGCGCTCCATCTGCGGGGCCTGCTGGCGAGCGACGAGCCGCATCCACAGAGCCCGCGCCGGCCCGCGTCCGACCGCGAGATCATCGCCACGATCCTCGACCGCATCACCGCCGCGATGGAGGCCACGCCATGACCACGGCCTCATATCCCCGGATCGCGCGATTTCGCACGGCCGCCGACCTGCGGGCCCACCTCGCCGCACTCGGCGCGCCGATCCCGCTCGACGACGAGCCGCTCTCCGCCGCCGCGGGCTCGCCGCTGGCTTTGCCGCTCGCGCTCGGCGGCCGCACGCTGGGCAACCGCTGGTGCATCCATCCGATGGAGGGCTGGGACGCGGGCGACGACGGGCGGCCCACCGACATTCTCCTTCGCCGCTGGCGACGGTTCGGCGCGAGCGGTGCGAAACTGATCTGGGGAGGCGAGGCGGTGGCCGTGTTGCCCGAGGGGCGGGCCAATCCCAATCAGCTCTGCGCGCCGGCCTGCGGCCGCGCCGGGTTCGCGGCGCTGCTCGAGGCGGTGCGCGGCTGCCATCGCGAAGAGCATGGCCGCGATGATGATCTCGTCGTGGCGCTCCAGCTCACGCATTCCGGCCGGTTCAGCAAGCCGTCGGCCGCCGGCCGGCAGCCGCGGATCGCGTTTCACCATCCGCTGCTCGACGCACGGCATGGTGTGTCGCCGCACGACGAGGCTTGTGTCGTAAGCGATGCCGATGTGGAGCGGCTCATCGAGGCGTATGTCGTCGCAGCCCGTGACGCCGAGGCGGCCGGCTTCGACATGGTCGATATCAAAGCCTGCCACGGCTATCTCGTGCACGAGTTTCTCTCGGCGCGGCGGCGTGC
>JBIIOK010000157.1:0-5028 GCA_044336985.1 Pirellulales bacterium
CCGCCGCCACTGCTCGCGCAGATGGCCTCGAAGGGATCGGTGGCGATCGACGGCGTGAGCCTGACGGTCGTCGATGTCGATGCCTCCACGTTCAGCGTGGCCCTGATCCCCCACACGCTCGCCTGCACGACGCTCGGCGGCCTCGCCGAGGGAGACGCCGTGAACCTCGAGACCGACCTCGTCTTCAAGTATGTCGATCGCTGGATGCAGTCGAGGGCGACGCCATGAGCCACGCGCCGCGGCCCGCCCCCGCACGACAGACGACCGCCTATCTGAAGCAGCTCTTCGAGCAGGTCGGCTTCACGATCGACTCGAAGCGGGGCCAAAACTTCCTCGTCGACCTAAACCTTCTCGACTTGCTCGAGCGCTCGGCGGACGTGCGGCCCGACGACGTGGTCATGGAAGTGGGCACGGGCACGGGCGCCCTCACCGAGCGGCTCGCCGGAAGCGCCCGACGCGTAATTACCTGCGAAATCGATCCGCGGCTCGCGCAACTGGCCCGCGACAAGCTCGTCGACTGCGACAACGTCACGCTCGTCGAAGGCGACGTGCTCGCCTCGAAGCACCGCTTCGCGCCGGCCGTCCTGGCCGCGATCGACGCGGCGATTGCCGGCGCGGAGGGCGGCCGCTTCCTCCTCGTGGCCAACCTCCCCTACTGCGTGGCGACGCCGGTCATTTCAAACCTGCTCACCTTGCCCCGCCCCTTCGACAGCGCCACCGTCACCGTGCAGCGCGAGATGGGCGAGCGGATGACCGCCGCCGCCGGATCGCATTCTTATAACGCCCTCTCCGTCTGGATCGGCGCCCAGTGCCGCGGCGAGATCGTCCGCATCCTGCCGCCGAGCGTCTTCTGGCCGCGGCCGAGGGTCGATTCGGCGATCGTGCGGCTCGACCTCGAGCCGGATCGCCGGGCCGCGATCGGCGACCTCGATCGGTTTCACGACTTCGTCCGCGACGTCTTCTGCCACCGGCGAAAACTGCTGCGGGGCGTGCTTGTGCGGATGGCGGGCGGGAAGCAACAATCATCGGCCAAAGAGGCCGTCGAAAAGGTCTACGCGTCGCTGGGATTCGAGGCGAGCGTGCGGGCGGAGGACATTCCGCCGGATACGTTCGTGCGACTCGAGCGGGCGTTTTACGAGCACTTGGGGAAAACCTGAACCGATTTCCCCTCGCCGGGGAATGCACGAGGAACAGACCATGAGATTCATCGAGATGAGCGGCCGGGCCCTGATGAGCATGCTCGAACCGGACGAGGTCTCGCCGGACGAACTCCAACGGGCCGGTCTCACCGATACCTGCCTCGTTCGCGTCAACGAGCAGGGCGACATCGAGGTGCGTCGCCACGACCGCTGGGACGTGATCGGCGGCCTCCTCGGCAACTTCGAGCCCCGCGCCCGGCACGCCAGCGGCCGCTCCTGGGCGTAAGTGACGCTGCAGCAGTGACGCCGCCGGCTCGCGGTCGGCAGAAGCTCGAGGAGCATTTGGACCGAGTCTTCGAGGGCCACCGCGACGAGACTTCTGCCGCCCGCGAGCCTCGCCCTGTGGATCGGGAGGCGAAGGTATCGGCTGAAGCTCGACGAGCGTTAGGAACTTTCGACCTTCTGAGGAATGCAACTCCGCAGGTCGTCAGCGGAGACTGGCCTGGCCGGCCCGAGGCCGGGAGTTCTCCGCGAGGAGACTTCTGCCGTCCCTGAGCCGGCCCATCCGGCACGACCGGTGCGACGCGTGCGACTTAAACCCCTCTTCTTCGGGGCCAAAAAACCGCCGGTAAAGCCGAAACTTCCGGTTGTCTGGCGCAGCGAAGTAGAATTTGGTCTTCGATCCCGGATTCAGCCGAATTGCATGAGGTTGGAGATCGCCGTCCAGACCACCGGGCAGCGACGGGCGGGCGGAGGCTTCCCAAGCAGTGATTCCCAATCCTTACACCGAAGCCTCGTTCGCCGAGACGATCGTCGACCTGCTGCGCCAGCGCGCGGCCTATCGGCCCCATGATCGGGCCTTCACGTTCCTCGTCGACGGCGAGACGGAAGAACTCAACATCACGTATGCCGAGCTCGACCGGAAGGCCCGGACGGTCGGCGCCTGGCTGATGGCGTCGGGGATGCAGGGGAAGCGGGTGCTCCTGCTTTATCCCTCGGGTCTCGACTTCATCGCCGCCTTCCTCGGCTGCCTTTATGGCGGCGCGATCGCCGTGCCGGCCTATCCGCCGCGCAAGAACCGGTCCGTCGAGCGGATCGAGGCGATCGCCGCCGACGCCAATGCCTCGGTCGCCCTCACCACCCGCGACGTGCTCGACCGGTTCGACGCCCTGCGGGCGACCGCGCCGAGCCTCGAGAAGCTCCTGTGGAAGGTCGATAGCGAGCTCGAAGGCGACTGGGCCGAGCGGTGGCAGCGGCCCGACATCCACGGCCAGACCCTCGCCTTCCTGCAATACACGAGCGGCTCGACCGGCACGCCCAAGGGCGTGATGCTCTCGCACGAAAACCTGCTGCATAATTCCCTGCGGATCATGCAGGCCTTCGAGATCACGCGGAGCCAGTCGGGCGTGTTCTGGCTGCCGAGCTTCCACGACATGGGGCTCATCGGTGGCATTCTCGTGCCGCTCTACGGCGGCAAGTTCAACGTGCTCATGTCGCCGGTGGCCTTCCTGCAGAAGCCGCTGCGGTGGCTCGAGGCGATCAGCAAGTATCGGGCGACGATCAGCGGCGGCCCGAACTTCGCCTACGAGCTCTGCGTGCGGAAGATCACGCCCGAGCAGCGGGCCAAGCTCGACCTCTCGAGCTGGTCGCTCGCGTTCAACGGCGCCGAGCCCGTCCGCCCGGAGACGATCGACGCCTTCTGCGAGGCCTTCGCACCGTGCGGCTTCCGCCGCGAGGCGTTCTTCCCCTGCTACGGGCTCGCCGAGAGCACGCTCATGGTGACCGGCGGCATGAAGTTTGAGCCGCCGGTGATCCGCGCCTTCGACGCCGCCTCGATCGAGACGGGCGCCGCGCTCGTGCGGACCGGCTTCGCCCCCGGCACCCGCCGGCTCGTGGGCAGCGGCCGCGAGCTCGACGGGCAGGACGTGCGCATCGTCGACCCGCAGACCTGCGAGGCGCTGCCGCCGGGGAGGATCGGCGAGATCTGGGTGAGCGGCCCGAGCGTGGCTCAGGGCTATTGGAACCGGCCCGACGCGACGAAGGAGACCTTCGGCGCGATGCTCGCCATGCCCGACTCCCACTCGCAGACACAGTCGGTGAAGAAGTGGCAGCCGAATCCCGGTCCCTACCTGCGGACCGGCGACCTCGGTTTCTTCGATAACGGCGAGCTCTACGTCACAGGCCGGCTCAAGGACCTGATCATCGTCCGCGGCCGCAACCACTATCCGCAAGACATCGAGCATTCGGTCGAGGAGGCAAGCACGCTCGTGCGGGCGGGCTCCGTGGCCGCTTTCTCGGTGGATGTCGATGGCCGCGAGCGGGTGGTCGTGGTGGCCGAGCTCGAGCGGGGCAAGCGGGATTCGGGCGACATCGCCGCGACGTTCGACGCGATCCGCAAGCGGCTGGCCGTCGAGCACGAGGTGGCCCTCGAGGCGATCGTGATGGTTCGCCCCAACAGCATCGCCAAGACGTCGAGCGGCAAGATCCAGCGGCATGCCTGCAAGCGGCAGTTCCTCGAAGGCACGCTCGAGGTGGTGGAGCAGCACGTGGGATGGATGCAGGCGGGCCATGCGGCCGCGCCGTCGGGAGCTGGCGAGATCGCGCCGCAGCCGGCCGGTGAGGCGCCGCGGCTCGCGCGGATGCGGCCCGTGGGAGAGGCCTCGCGGGCGCTGCGGCCCGACCGCGAGCTGCCGCAGGACGTTGTCGACACCGTGTTCGACCACGTGCGACGGATCGCCAAGGAACGGGCCGGCGACCTCACGCTCGACACGAATATCGTCGAGCTCGGCCTCGATTCGCTCGAGCGCATGGAGATCGTCGCCAGCCTCGAGGAGGCGTTTGGTGGCCGGTTCCCGGAGCAGGTGCTGCCCCAGATCGAGACCTGCCGCGAGGTGACCGAGGCGATCCTCGACCACATGCCGCTCGATGGACGCAAGCAGATCGAGGCGGCCCGCGTGATCGCGGAGATCCCGGCCGACACCTGGCAGATCGAGCAATTTCCCGAGGTCCGTGCGCTCGAGCAAAACTTCGCAATGGTCCGTGATGCCGGGCTGCAGAACCCCTACTTCGGCGTCCACGAGGGGCTCACCAACGACCGCACGCAGATCGGCGGCCGCGAGATGGTGAGTTGGGCCACCTACAACTACCTCGGCATGTCGGGCGAGCCCGAGGTGACGCTCGCCGCCAAGGCCGCCCTCGACCGCTACGGTTCGAGCGTGTCGGCGAGCCGGCTCGTCTCCGGCGAGAAGGTGATCCACCAGGAGCTCGAGCGGGAGATCGCCCGGTTCGTCGGCACCGAAGACGCGATCACATTCGTGGGTGGCCATGCGACGAACGAGACCGTGATCGGTCATGTGGTCGGCCCCGGCGACCTCGTGCTGCACGACGCGCTCGCCCACAACAGCCTCCTGCAAGGGGCCGTGCTCTCCGGTGCCCGCCGCCGGCCGTTCCCGCACAACGATTTCGACGCCGCTGAGAAGTTGCTGGCGCAGGTCCGCAGCCAGTATCGCCGCGTGCTCGTCGTGATCGAGGGCATCTACAGCATGGACGGCGACTATGCCGAGCTGCCCCGGTTCGTGGCACTGGCGAAGAAGCACAAGGCCCTGCTGATGGTGGACGAGGCCCACTCGATCGGCGTGATGGGCCCGCGCGGCCGCGGCATCGGCGAGCACTTCGGCGTGAACCCCGCCGACGTCGACCTCTGGATGGGCACGCTCTCGAAGGCGCTTGGCAGCTGCGGCGGCTACATCGCCGGCTCGAAGACGCTCGTCCGCTGGCTCAAGTACACCGTCCCCGGCTTTGTCTATTCGGTCGGCCTGCCGCCGGCGGCGGCCGGGGCGGCACTGGGCGCCCTGCGACTCCTCGACCGCGAGCCGGAGCGGGTGGCGAA
>JBIIOK010000158.1:0-4959 GCA_044336985.1 Pirellulales bacterium
CCTGACACCTTTTCCGGCCCGCCAAAAAATTTTTGTCTGGCCGGGCGAGCTTCGGTACTTGGAAGGCGAGGCCGCACGAGTCGACGCCGTCGACGGCTGGCCCCAAGTGCTTTCGAGGCTTTTGAGAAAGGGTGATCATCATGAAGACGATGCGTTTCCTGGTGGCGATGGCGATCCTGGCGGCTGTGGGCGCGGGCCTCGCGGGCTCGGCCGGTGCCGCGGAAAAGTCCGGGCGGAAGGCGGTCGCTCCCGCGGCCGAGAAGGCCGGGCGGAAGGAAGCCGCGAAGCCGGTGAAGAAGGAGAAGGGGATGGAGAAGAAGGCCAAGAGCGATACGAAACTCCAGGTCGGCAAGAAGCTCGACGTCCGCAAGAATGGCGGAGCCCGCAAGAAGTCCGCCTGAGCGCTGGCTCGCGGTTCCACTGTTGGCCACTGTCCGGGGGCTTCCGGCGAGGAACCCCCGGGCGGTGGGCCCTGTCTGCCGTTGCCACGGCCCCTCCTTCCCATCGTTGAGCGCGTCATGAGCGATCCCGAATTGGTCCGACAACTGCTGCGATACCAGGGGGACTTCATGGCCTACCTGATGGCGATGGTCCGTGATCTCGATGCCGCCGAGGAGGTCTTTCAGAACGCCGCCGTGGTGGTGATGCAGCATGCCGGCAGCCCCGATGCCGAGCCGATTCGCGACTTTCGCGCCTGGGCCAAGGAGATCGTCCGCCGGCAGGCGCTCCACTATCTGCGGGCCAAGGGGCGGTCGGCCCGCATGGCGGCGCTCGAGCCCGAGTTGCTCGTGCAGATCGACCGCGCCTTCGATGGCGATGCCACCGACCCGGCCCACCGGCAGCGGGAGCTCGACGCGCTGCGCGACTGCGCCACGCTCCTGCCCGACGTGCAGCGGCGGATGGTCGCGATGCGTTACGAGGGGCGGGCGTCGTTTGACGCGATCGGCGCGGCGGTGGGCCGGACCGCCGCTGCCGTCCAGCGGTCGCTCTCCCGCACCCGCAGGATGCTGCACGACTGCGTGCAGTCGAAGCTCGCCCGCCCCACCGGAGTGGCCCCATGACATCGATCCCTTCTCGGCATGACGACGATTCGCCGCTGCCGAGCCGCGAGCTCGACGACCTGATCACGCGGCATCTCGACGGCGGCCTCGACGCTGCCGAGCAGCGGCGGCTGGCGGCGCTGCTCGACGCCTCGCCAGCGGCCCGCGAGACGCTCGCCCGCTACCTGCGGCTGGAGGGAGCGCTCATCAGGCTCTCCTCCGCCGGCCTCCTTGGCTCGCCGGCTGGCGATGGTGCAGCCGTGGTGCCGCGGCCTCGGGCCGGAGCATCGCGGTGGCTGCGACCGGCGGCCGTTGCCCTCGCGGGCGGCGTGCTCGCGGCCACGGTGGCTGCGGTGCTGTTTCTCGGGCGGCCCGAGATTGGCCTGCCGCGGGGCGGCGACGTGGCGTTCATCGCCGACCGCTGGCTCGAACTGCGGGCGGCGGATGCGGGAGCCGAGCCTGAGTCGCAGGACCCCGAAACGCCGGATGAAGAAGAAAACGACGCGGATACGATCGCGGGATCGCCCCCGGGCTGGCTGGTGGCCGCCGTGGCCGACGAGGGTGTGGGCCAGTTGGGCCCCGACGAGGGCTGAGATTCACCGGTTGAGATTCACACGGAGAGAAGCGATGCAGCGGTTCATGTCGATTGTGAGGCTGGTGCTCGTGCTCGCGGTGTTTGGCCACGAAGGGTGGCCGGCCGCCATGGCCGCCGACGAGCCGGTGGCTGCCACGGCGCAGGACGAGCGGGAGCAGCGGGTGGTGTCGTTCGTCGAGGCGCACCAGCCGGAGCTGGCCAAGGTGCTTGCAAATCTCGAGAAGCGGAAGCCGGCCGAGTATGCCCGCGCGATCGAGGAGCTCGACCGCAGCGTGCAGCCGCTCACCTCCGGCAAGGCGAAGGATCAGCGGCTTTACGAACTCGATGTGCGGGCCTGGCAGGCGCGCACCCGCGTGGAGCTGCTTGGCGCGCGATTGGTGGCCGGCAAGGAGGGGAAGGGAGAGGGCAAGGCGAAGGACCGCGAAGAGCTCGAGCGGCAGCTCCGCGAGGCGATCGCGGCTGAGCTCGACATCCGGGCTGAGCGGCTCACCTACCGCAAGCAGCGATCGGCCGCCTGGTACGACCGGCAGATCAACCGGCTTTCCGAGAAGCGCGACGCCCTCATCGCCGCCCGCCTGAAGGCGCTCCTCGAATAAAGGTGTCAGGACTCTTTTTTCGATATGGGACGACCAAAACGCGCGGATGAAGCTGGCAGCATTTACCATGCGATCAATCGCGGCAATGCCCGCGTCACCATTTTTCGAAAGCCTGAGGATTACGCCGCTTTCGAGCACATCCTCGCCGTCGGCATCGCACGCTATCCCTGCCAGATCCTCGCTTACCAGTTGATGCCCAATCACTGGCACTTTGTTCTGCGTCCGACCGAGGATGGCGGGATGAGCAACTTCCTGAGGTGGATCTCGCTAACGCACACCATGAGGCTTCATGCCCACTATCAAACAGCCGGTGAAGGGCATGTCTATCAGGGGCGGTTCAAGAGTTTTCCGGTTCAGGATGACGAGCATTTCTTCGCAGTGTGCCGGTATGTCGAGCGAAACGCCTTGCGAGCCGGGTTGGTGGAACGCGCTGAGGAATGGAGATGGGGCTCGTTGTATCGCTGGAAGGCGACGTCTGAGTCCGAGCCGAATCTGCTCTCCCCGTGGCCAATCCCGAGGTCTCCCCGATGGGATGAGCAAGTCAATGCCGCGCTCACTGATAAGGAAATGCAGACGATTCGGCGATGTGTGAACCGAGGTTCTCCGTTTGGCGATAAGCAGTGGGTTGACTCCGTTACCCGCCGACTCGGACTCGAAACGACGCTGAGGCGCCGGGGACGTCCAAAAAAAGAGTCCTGACACCTTTTACTTGCCCGCCGCGGGATCGGGGCGGCTGAGGATCGGCGGGGCGTGGGGCTGCGGAGACCAGGTGGCGGCGGTTCCGCGCCGCTGCGCCTCGAGCCAGGTCAACGCCGCCTCGTGGAGGATGTCGTGGCCGCCGTCGAAGACCGTGAGCCGGGCGGGCCCGCTCTGTCGCCGGAGCAGCACGGGCTTCGTCGCATAGAGCGGATCGGTGTCGGCGAAGGCCAAGTCTGCCGGCACACGGCGGTTTTTCACGAGCGCGTCGGTCACGGTAGCGGGAATGCAGTCGGCCGCCGCGGCCACGGCATTGAAGGCCCGGATCGCATGGCTCACCGGCACGCTCCCCGTGTGGCCGTCGTGGATGCCGGTGTTGATGTCGATCGGGAAGGGGAGTCGCGCGGTTTCGAGGCGGGCAACGACCGACCGGGTGGTGTAGGCCGCATCCACGGCGGCCGCCGCCCCCGGTGGGCCGCCGCAGACCCGCTCGATCATGGCGGCATACTTGTTTTTTCGCGCAAGCGAGTCGGCATGCCAGGCCGCCAGGTCGGTGACGGGCACCCAGGCCGAGGCGGCGGCCCACACGTCGGGCATCCGCGCGGCGGCGAGCAACGCCATCATGCCGCCCCCCGACACTCCCACGGCATAGATCCGTTCGGGATCGATCCGCCGCCGCGACTGCGCGAGTTCTAGCACGGCGCGGAGGTCCGCGAACGCCAGATCCGAACCCGCCGCCTCGGGCCGGTCGCCGGGACCGCGAAGATCGGGGTGCGCGAACGCCCAGCCGCGGGCGATGCCCCACTCGGCATACGGCGCCTCGTTCTGCAGGTAGTCGCCCGACCAGGTGTGAAAGGCGACGAGCAAGGGCACGGGCTCATCCCCGGGCGGCAGATAGAGGAGCGTCTTCTGTTCCGAGCCGTCGGCCGGCGACGCGAACGCCGCCGTGCTCACCTCCGGCGGCCACGGGGCCTCTGCACCTCGCTTCCGCGGGGTGCTTGGGGAGCCGATCGCCTGCTCGTGGGCCGGCGTGTCGTCGAAGCGACCTTCGAAGATCGCGATGTCGGTGGCGAACGGCCGGCTCGACACCGTGAGCTCCCCCGAGAACGGGTAGCCGAAGAGCGAGACGAGATACAGATTGAGCCCGATGACGAGGGCGGCGAGCGTCGTCACGAAGCGCTGGAGGCTCACGCTCTGCGAGCCGAAGAGCCCGGCGAAGAGCACCGTCACGCCGGCTCCCACGATCAGCACGAACCATTCCACCGCCGGGATCCCAAATTGGGCCGTGCCGGCCCGCTCGCGGCGGGCATCCCAGAGCTGGCGAATCTGCTCCAGGATCATCGGGTAGACGGCCTTCTGGCTCTCGGTCGTCGGCTCGAAGTCGTTGAGCGCGCGGGTGAGTGAGAATGCCGTGTTGCGGGCATCCACGCTCATCAGCCCCCGCTCCATCAGCGGCCATTCCTGCTCCACGACCTGGTGCGCGTAGGTCTTGCAGATTTGCTTGAGCCGGTCGCGCTGCAGCTCGGGCAGCTTTTCCGAAAGCAGAAAAATGTCGGCCAGGGAGTTTGATTCGGTCTGGACGACGTCGATGGCGTGCTCGAATCGCACCAGCGCGTCGACGACGATCAGGCCCAGCAGCACGGCGTAGAGCGTGCCGACGACGGAGAGCACGTTGCCGGTGATGTCGTGCCCCTGCCGCAGGACGTCCTTCGAAAACATCTTCCGTACGGCCGCCACGAGCAGGATCGAGGCGACGATGCCGCCGAGGATGATGAAAAGCCCGGACCTGAACCCGTGGAACTCCATGGCGTTCCTCTCGGCTATTTCCGCGACCAGCCCGTGCCGTCGGGGCGGTCTTCGAGGACGACGCCCGCCTCGGTGAGCTTGTTGCGGACGAGGTCTGCTGTGGCGAAGTCCTTCGTCTTCCGGGCATTTGCGCGGATCTCGATGATGAGCTCCATGAGCTTGCCGACGAGCGCCTCGTCGGCGCCACCGGCCTGTGCCTGCGGCTCCTCGAGAAAGAGGCCCAGCG
>JBIIOK010000160.1:0-4884 GCA_044336985.1 Pirellulales bacterium
AGCCTCGGCTCGTATGGAATCGAGTTCTTCACGCCGGTGATCAACCATCCCGAGGCGGCGATCCTCGGCGTCGGAGCGATCCGGATGCAGCCCGTGCCGCCCCCCGGCGGGCAGGAAGGCTTCATCCTGCAGCGGCAACTGCCGCTGTCGCTCACGTTCGACCACCGGATCGTCGACGGCGGACCCGCGGCTCGGTTCCTTGGCGACCTGGCGGCACGAATCGCCGCCGGCGACGCTACTTCGCCACCGGCATCAGCTTGATCCAGCCGGCCACGTGGCGGCGGGCCGCTTCTGCCGCCTGCTTCGCGTCGCCCAAGCGGATCACGTCGAGCAACCCGCGGTGCGAATCGACCGTGTCCTCACGGGTGTGGTGCGTGATCGCTTCCTGCCGCAGTTGCATCTGCGCGAGCCAGAGGCCGAACTGGTCGCGGAGCACGTTCCAGCAGGCGAGGAGCCGCCGGTTGCCGGCGGCACGGACGATCCGGTCGTGAAACTCGGCGTCGAGCCGCGAGACGTCGGCGAGCGTCTTGGCCTGCTTCGTGGCGGCGATGTTCGCCTCCATCGCCGCGAAGTCCTTCTCCTTGCCGCGCTCGGCGGCCAAACCCGCCGCCATCGGGTCGATCATCAGCCTCACGGCATAGATCTCCTCGATGTCCTGCGTGGTGAGCGCCGGAATCCGCGTGTGGCCCGTGGGATCGAACTCGACGAGCCCGTGCATCTCCAGTTCCACGAGCGCCTCGCGGATCGGCGCCCGGCTCACGCCGAGCATCGCCGACAGCGTCGGCTCCGAGACCCTCGCCCCAGGTTCGAACTCGCCGGCGATGATCGCCCGGGAAAGCCGGGAAAACACCGTCTTCGACAGCCGGGAGCGATCGCCGCGGGTCGGCGTTATCGACGATTGACTCTTCGGCACGGGAGCCTGTGGGGCGAGGAAGGGGGAGGAACGAACGAGTTGGAAAGAATACCGCGGCACCCCGACACCGTCGACGTCGCGGGGGCGTCGACCGGGCAAACGCGGCGAATTTCACCGCTCACCCGGCCGATTCCTCGACCACGGGGTTCGTGAGCCGGCCGATCTTCTCGATCTCGATCGTCACGCTGTCGCCCGCCTTGAGGAACACCGGCGGCTTGCGGGCGAAGCCCACGCCGTGCGGCGTGCCGGTGAGGATCACCGTGCCCGGTTCGAGGATCATGCTCGCCGAGAGGAATTCGATCAGCGTCGGCACGTCGAAGATCATGTCGCTCGTGTTCCAGTCCTGGAGCGTCTGGCCGTTCAGGATCGTCTTGATCGCCAGCCGGTTGGGGTCGGTGATCTCGTCGGCGGTGACGAGCACGGGCCCGAGCGGGCAGAAGGTGGCGAACGTCTTGCCACGGCACCACTGCCCGCCGCCGCCGTTCCGCTGCCAGTCGCGGGCCGAGACGTCGTTGGCGCAGGTGTAGCCGAGCACGTGCGCGAGCGCGTTGGCCCGGCTCACGTTGTGGCAGCGTTTCGCGATCACCACGGCCAGCTCGCACTCGTAGTCGACCTCGTCACTGCGCAGCTTTCGCGGCAGCACGATCGCGTCGCCTGGGTTCTGAAGCGTGCCCGCATTCTTCATGAAGAGCACCGGGTGCGCCGGCGGCTCGGCATTGCTCTCGGCGGCGTGCTGCTTGTAGTTGAGGCCGATGCAGAGGATGTCGCGGGGCACGAGCGGCGCGAGCAGCTTGTCGACCGTCGCCGGCTTCCCGGTGTCGCGAAGGCCGCCAAAGAGGTCTCCTTCGAGGAGCGTGGTGCGGCCGTCGTCGTGGAG
Organism: Pirellulales bacterium; assembly: GCA_044336985.1. GTDB lineage: Bacteria > Planctomycetota > Planctomycetia > Pirellulales > UBA1268 > RGVT01. The sequence goes on from JBIIOK010000160.1 coordinate 1,791, forward strand.
CCGGCCGAGGTGCTCGCGACCGGCGGAAAGAAAGCGCTGAATCTTCATCGGTGTCGTCCGGTGTTTTTCCTGAAAAACGGAGAGTGTATCGGCGGTCGGCATTGCTGTCGACAGTCGTTGACGATGAAGCGAGCGGCGTGTCCCCGCAGATGCGGCCCTCGGAATCCGGAAACCCCGGCGATCAACGCAGCTGCGTCAGCATGCTCCGGGCGGCACCGCCGAGCAGCATCATGTCGACGCCGCACGCGATCAGCGTGAAGCCCTGGCCCATCCAGCCGCTGACCGCCTCCGGCGCGACGCCGAAGATTCCGAGCGGCAGGCCGCGGCCCTGCACCGCGTCGCGCACGTGCGAGATTGCCTGCACCACATCGGGATCGGCCACCTTTCCCGGCTTGCCCATGCTCAGCGAGAGATCGAACGGCCCCACGAAGATCGCGTCGACTCCCGGCGTGGCGGCGATTTCATCGATGTTGGCGACGGCGTCTTGATGCTCGGCCTGGAGGATCACGGCCGTCTCTTCGTTGGCCCGGGCGACATAGTCGGCGATCGAGTAGCCGTAGCCCAGTGCCCGCGCGGTGCCAACGCCACGGACCCCCAGTGGCGGATACTTGGCCCGCGAGACGATGGCACGGGCCTGGTCAGCCGTGTTCACCAGCGGCGCGAGGATGCCCGCCGCGCCGCCGTCGAGCGCCTGCTTGATCCAGAATTCGTCGTGCGCCGGCACGCGGACCACGCACGGCGTGCGCCGGGCGGCGATCATCAGCCGCTGCAGGCCGCCGGGCGAGATCGGCGAGTGTTCCCCATCGAGGAACAGCCAATCAAAGCCGACCTCGTCGAGCACTTCGACCACCTCCGGCGAGTTGATCGTGACGACCATCCCGACGAGCGTGTCGCCGCGACGCAGGCGGGTGCGAAAGCTATCTGTCATGATCGACATCCTGATTGATTCCCGTGCCATGATTCCCGTGAAGTACGGTCGGCATCGACGACGCCCGTCCCGGAGCGAAGGATAAAGAATAGTCCGGCCAATGGCACTTCCGCCAGCATGTCCGCAGGCATTCAACCGCGGTAGAACTCCTCGCCTCGGGGTCCGGCCGGGCCAAGGTCGGGCTCGGTGCGGTCTCGGTGACGTTTAAGGGGGGCAGGTCACTCGTTAGACTGTTCTGGACGTGCATCAGAAGTGGAAAAACGATAGAAAGCAAGATTGCAGCCGTCGGGGCCGGGTGTGCGTCCCCGATTCGCACTCTCCGACACCGTTTCCAGAGGATTTCTCATGGCCACCGCCCTCGCCCACCGGAAGCCGGCGCTTCCCCCGATCCGTCAGACGCAGCTGTTCATCGATGGGCAGTGGGTGCCCGCGAGGAGCGGCCGGACGTTCGCCACGGTCAATCCCGCCACGGAGGAAGTGATCGCACAGGTCGCCGAGGGCGACGCCGCCGACGTGGACGCGGCCGTGCGGGCGGCCCGCGCGGCCTTCGACGACGGGCCGTGGCCCCGGATGGACGCCCGCGAGCGGGGCCGGATCATGCTGCGGCTCGCGGATCTCATCGAGGCGGAGATCGACGAACTCGCAGCCCTCGAGTCGCTCGACAACGGCAAGCCGGTGCAGGACGCGAGGACGGGCGACATCCCCCTCGCGCTCGACTGCCTGCGGTATTACGCCGGCTGGGCCGACAAGATCCACGGCCAGACGATCCCCATCAACGGCAACTACTTCTGCTACACGCGGCGCGAGCCGGTGGGGGTGGCGGGGCAGGTGATCCCCTGGAACTTCCCGATCCTGATGGTGGCCTGGAAGTGGGGGCCGGCCCTCGCTGCGGGCTGCACGATCGTGATGAAGCCCGCCGAGCAGACGCCGCTCACCTGCCTGCGGCTCGCGCGGCTGGCCCAGAAGGCCGGTATTCCCGACGGCGTGATCAACGTGGTGCCCGGATTCGGCCCCACCGCCGGCGCGGCGATCGTGAAGCACCCCGGGATCGACAAGGTGGCCTTCACTGGCTCGGGCGAGACGGCGCAGATCATCATGCGACAGGCCGCCGACCAGCTCAAGCGGCTCACGTTCGAACTCGGCGGCAAGAGCCCCAACATCGTGTTCGCCGACGCCGACCTCGACGCGGCGGCGGCGGGCGCCCACGTGGGCATCTACCTCAATCAGGGGCAGTGCTGCTGCGCCGGCTCGCGGCTCTTCGTGGAGGACAGGATTCACGGCGCATTCGTGGAGCGGGTGGTGGAGATGAGCCGCCGGCGGAAGGTGGGCGATCCGTTCGATCCGGCCACGCAGCAGGGGCCGCAGGTGGACAGGGCCCAGTTCGACAAGATCATGGGCTACATCGAGAGCGGCAAGCGCGAGGGCGCCACGTGCGCGACCGGCGGGAAGCGGGTGGGCGACCGCGGCTTCTTCATCGAGCCGACGGTGTTCACCAACGTCGAGGACGAGATGGCGATCGCCCGGGAGGAGATTTTCGGCCCGGTGCTCTCGGTGCTCAGGTTCTCCGACATGGAGGAACTGATCCGCCGGGCCAACGCCACCAGCTTCGGGCTCGCGGCCGCCGTCTGGACCCGCGACGTGGCCCGGGCGCACGAGGTCGCCCGGCGGCTGCGGGCCGGCACGGTGTGGGTGAACTGCTACGACGTGTTCGACGCCGCGGCGCCGTTCGGCGGCTTCAAGCAGTCGGGCTTCGGTCGCGAACTCGGCGAACGCGGGCTCGACCCCTACCTGGAAACGAAGACGGTCACCGTGAGCTTGTCGTGACATCCGGCCGGTTGGACCGCGAGGCCGGGCCACGCAGCCGTTGCCGATGGGCGGGCACCCCATTACGATTTCCGGATTCGTCGACAGGGTGCGTCCTTTTTCCCTCGCCCGGAGGCTCCGGTTCCATGAAATCGCTGCACCGTTCCGTGCTTGCGTGCCTGGTCGCCATCGCCTCGGCTCTCGCCTGCGGCGAGGAGGGTGCCCCGCCCGACCTACTCCCCACGCTCGGCTCGATCGAGCGGCGCGACCCGCGGTTCGACGCGCTCGTGCCCCGCGACTCCGTGATCGAGGTGCTGGCGAGCGGGTTTGTCTGGGCCGAAGGACCGGTGTGGCTCAAGGGCG
>JBIIOK010000162.1:0-4864 GCA_044336985.1 Pirellulales bacterium
TGACGGAGACGCTTCTTGGCACTGACCGAATGTGGCATTCCAGGTCCTTCGACGATTTTCAGGGAACGGGAGAGGGAGGGTTGCGAACCGGGCGGACTGGTCAGCCGCCGGCACCGTTATCCTTGGAAGATGTCAACTTGTCCAGACGCTGGGCCACATCCCGGTATCCGTAGTCGAGTCCGGCCAGCGTGGAGAGGTATTTTTGGGCGGCCTCGCGGTCTTCGAGCCCCGCGGCCAGCACGCCGGCCCGGTAGAGGGCCCGCTTCCGCAGCTCCAGTTCCCGGTCGGTGAGCGACTCGACGGCGGCCACGTAATTCCGCATGGCGAGCTGGTATTGCTTGATCTTCTGGAAGCACTCGCCGAGCTCCAGCGAAACCGCCCCCTTGCGGCGGGCGTCTTGGAGCACGTCCTGAAAGTGCTTGATCGCCTCGGCGTGATTGCCCGCCGCCTTCAGCCGCATCGCCAGTTCGTAACGCCAGGTGAGGTTTTCGGGGTAGCGGGCACACCGCGCGGAGTAGACCTCGACCTCGTGCTTGATCTGCGCGGCCCGCAGCTTCTCGAGCGTCTTCTGGTGGGCCGGTGTGTTCTCCGCCTCGAGCCGCTTCTCAGCCACGTGCACCCGATGACGTGCCCAGCGGAGTTGGCGATCTTCCATGTGCTCGCGCACCTTGAGATCGTTGCCCGAAGCGGCAAGCGCCTGCGCGAGCACAGCCTCCGCCTCCTCGACGGTCGCATCCCTTTCCAGCACGTCGGCGAGCTCGAGGTAGGCGTCGATCTCGGCTGGCTTTTCCTGGATCGCCCGCTTGAGGATCGAAACGCGGTCGGTCTGCTCGGCTGCCTGACCGGCCGCGGGCTGCTTGGCCGGCCCTCCGGACCGCCCGACCAGGCCGTGGCCGGCGACGATCGTCTTCTCCACCTGCAGTTTCGCGATCTCCTGCTGCGCCTCCTCGGCCAGCCCCTTCACGTTCGACACCCGCACCCAGCAGGCGATGGCCTGGTCGAACTCTCCGTGGTCAGCGAGAAACTTCGCGCACTGGCGGTTCACTTCCGGATCGGCGGGGGCGGCGTCGAGGGCGGTCTTGAGGTAGACCCGCTGCGCATCGTGGAGCTGCAGCTGGCCGCAGGCGTCGGCCATCGCCAGCAGGCAGCCGTGATCGTAGGGCGAAGCCTTGAGAATGCCGACGCCCTGTTTGATGATCTCCCGCCACTGCGCCGTCGTCGCGAGCTTCTTGAGGCCACCCGCCTTCGATCCCGGCCAGAATGTGCCGAGGCCGCCTGATTTCTTCGGGCCGTGCTTTCGCTTGAGCACCGCGAGCAGGTTCTGCAGGTAGACCGCGTTGCCGGGGTCGCCGAGGACACAGGCCGAGAACATCTCGATCGCGTAATCGACGTTCGTGGCGGCGTTTTGCGTGCCCCGCTGAAAACACTGCGACAGCCGCGACCGCTCCGCCGGCGACAGCTGGGAGGCCAGCGGCGACGCGGAAGGATCGGTCGTGCCGGACGGGGCGGCGGGAGACTCGTTCGGCATGGAAAACGACGCTGCTTCCTGGGGGGACCACGAGCCGCCGGGCGCTTGCGGTATGCTGATGATTCGGATGTCGAACCGGTTGCAGTTGAACCATCCAGTTTAGTTGCCTCCATCCCCCCCCTCAAACACCGCAGCGGCCGCCTGCGGCCCCCATCGGGTGACCCGTGGCAGAAGCACGAGGATTCCACGACGAACAAGCCGTGAAAGCCGGGCCGGGCCCGGCCACGCGGGTGTTTTTCGTGGGAGCGGGGCCAGGCCACCCTGACCTGCTGACCGTGCGGGCGGTCGAGTGCCTCGGCCGCGCCGAAGTGGTCGTGCACGATGGGCTCGTGCCACAGGCGCTGCTCGACGCCGTGGGCTGCCGCGCCGAGCGCATCCTCGTGCCCCGGACCGTCGCCGGCTGCGATCCCGGCGAGGCGACCGGCCGGCTGCTCGCCGACCTCGCCGCCACGGGCCGCACGATCGTGCGACTGAAGGGGGGCGACCCGGCGGTGTTTGGCCGGCTCGCGGAGGAACTCCAGCCGCTCCGCGAAGCGGGCATTCCGTTCGAAATTGTTCCCGGGGTGACGGCGGCACTGGCCGCCGCTGCGGCCGCCGGCGTGCCGCTCACCAGCCGCCAGGCTGCCTCGAGCCTGACGATCCTCACGGGACATGAAGCGGACGAAAAAGACGAGGGGCTCGATTTCCCCGCGCTGGCCGGACTGCCGGGGACGCTCGCGATCTACATGGGGGTGGAGCAGGTCCAACGCTGGTCGCAGGAATTGATCTCGGCCGGCAAGCCCGCCGACACTCCGGTCACGGTGATCAGCCGCTGCTCGTGGCCCGACCAGCGGATCGCGGTGACGACGCTCGGCGACTGCGGTGCGGAATTCGAGCGCTGCCGATGGCCGTCGCCGGCCATCGTGATCGTGGGCGACGTGGCCGAGGCGCGGCCACCGCACACGCAATCGCCGCGGCCCCTCGCTGGGCGCCGTATCCTCGTGACGCGGCCGCGAGGGCAGGGGGACGATCTCGCCGCGGCGATCGCCGCTTACGGCGGTGACTGCATCCACACGCCCGTGATCCGGATCGAGCCGCCCGATTCGTGGGAGCCGCTCGACCACGCGATCGCGGCGGCCGACACGTTCGACTGGATCGTCTTTGCCAGCGCCAACGGGGTGCGTTCATTCGTGGAACGACTGCGGGCAGCGCGGCGCGACGGCCGGCATCTCGGCACGGCGCGGCTGGCGGCGATTGGCCCGTCCACCGCGGCCGCCCTCGAATCGGCCGGCCTGGTGTGTGACCTCGAGCCGGAACGATCTCAGTCGGAGGGGATCGTGGAGTCACTCGGGACGACCTTGGGACTTGGGCGGTTTCTGCTCGTGCGGGCCGACCGTGGCCGCGACGTGATGCGACGTGAGCTGGAGGCTCTCGGCCATCATGTCACCGAGGTGTCCGCCTATTCGAGCCGCGCAGCCGACACGATCGATCCCGGCACCCTGTCGACGCTCGATCGCGCCGACATCGGTTGGATCACCGTCACGAGTTCGTTCATCGCCGAATCAGCGGCCCGCCTCTTCGGCGATCGCATGCGGCGTTGGAAGATCGCCAGCCTGAGCCCGGTCACCAGCGCCACGCTCGAGGCGCTGGGACTCGCGCCGACGGTCGAGGCCGCCAGCCCCACCGCCGGGGCACTCGCCGCCGCGATCGCTGCCTCGGAATCGGCGCTCCACTCCTCCCAGCCGGCACAGCCGATAGACCCAAGGCGTGCCGGCACGCCTTCTCGCGCAGACCGTGTCATCCCAAAGTAGACCGCTTGCTCCGCAAGCGGATCCTGTGCGCCCTGCACTGCCGAAATTGGAGTCGCCGCCCGCGTGCGTCGATACCCTCTCGCAGGCTGACGCGGGAAGAGCCGGGGGAATCCCCGGCCGATGCGAAGGTGGGGGGCAGGAAGATGGGCGCGAAGACAGCACCGGCGACGGTCGTGATCTGCTGCCGACTGCCGCCCCGGATATCGGCTGCGGAGTTTGCCGATTGGACGCGGCTGGCCGACCGTTCGGACGCGGCAATCTCCTGGGTGGCCGGCAGCGATGATCTCGAGGCGCTTGGCCCGGCTGTCGAGGCGGCAGGCGCGACGGGGCGGATTGCCCTCGGGGTCGACGCCGCGATGATCGCCTCGCGACAGTCGTTGAGAGCCGCGCTCGCCGCGGCTCGCCGCACGGTCGGCGCGATCGAGGCGGTCGTCGCGGCCGATGCGCCGAAGATCGACGAGCGCGGCCTGCTCGTCGCGGAGGGCGTGCGGGCGCTCTGCGTCGAGCGGTTCGAAACCGTGGCCCGCGGCAGCCGCCGCCCGGCGCCGCACGGCTGGCCATGCCGCAGCGTCGTCTGGGGCCTCTGGGAGGTGTCTTCGGCTCCGCCTGCGGCCCGCCTCTTCAGCCGCATCATTCCTTGGCAGACCTCGCCGCTGCCGGCGCCCGGCCTGCTCTCGGTCGTGACGGTGTCGGCGAGCGGCACTGCCTCTTCACGCGACGTCCGCAGCCGGCTCGAACGCGTGCTCGCACTTGTTTCGCGGCGACGCTCGAAGGCGCCGGTGCAGGTGCCACACCTGGCCGACATCCCGGACCTCATCGCAGGGGGTGGGCAGGTCCGCGCGGGCTCGGTGCTCAAGGCCGCCTGACGAACGACTATCCGCGGGCCTTCTCGAGAAGCGTCCAGCTGAGGTAGGCCAGGATCAGGCTCGCCACCACGAACGCGATATCGAGGCCGAAGCTCACGCGCCGAAACGGAATCCCGGCGGCCAGATCGGCAAGAAAAAGGATGCCAATCAGACCAGACACGATCATTCCGACCAAAGGCGTGACTTTCGACACCGCTCGCTCGCTCCCTGCCCACGGCCGGATTCGACCAGCCGCATGCCGGATACCATAATCGACCGGCCCGGAACCGCCATCCACAGCTTTTTCCCCCGCGAGCCATCCCCGTGACGACCCGCACCGCCCGCACCGCCGTCTATACCGGCTCGTTCGATCCGATCACGCTCGGCCACCTCGACGTCATCGGCCGGGCCAGCCGGATCTTCGAGGCGATCATCGTGGGGGTCGGCATCAACCCCGACAAGCAGCCGATGTTTTCGCTGGAGGAGCGCGTCGGGCTCGTCCGCGCAGCCGTGGCCCACCTGGCGAACGTGCGGGTGGAGCTCTTCAGCGGCCTCTCCGTGGCCTTCGTGCGGGAGCAGGGGGCCCACGTGCTGCTCCGCGGCGTCCGGTCGCTCACCGACATCGAGGCGGAATTCACGATGACGCTCGCCAACCGCAAGCTCGACCCGTCGGTCGAGACGGTCTTCCTCATGGCCGACGC
>JBIIOK010000163.1:0-4838 GCA_044336985.1 Pirellulales bacterium
CCGCCGATCCGCGACGACGGCCGGCCGCTGGGGCTCGCGCGGACGATGCTGGGGCTCTTCTCGCTCTTGATCCCGATCGTCACGTTCATGCCCGAGCCGCTGCTTTTCGAGTGAGAAGCTGGCTCACTCGGCCGCGGATCGCCGCAGCGTGACACTGATCTCGCCGTCGTTGTCGGCCAGTTGCGTCCATTCGTCGGCGCACCGCAGGAACAGCTGGCCATCGGCCTGGGCGACGAACGACCGCTTCGCGCCGAGCGGGATCTCGTCGCCGAGCGCGTAGTCGTGGAAGACGGCGCCGACGAGCCGGCCATGCCCGTCGCCGTCGCCATCGGCGTCGAACGGCTCGCCCGCCTTCGCCGTGCGCCACGTGCCATCGGTGAAGACCTCGTAGGCGGTGCCCTTCGCGACGCGCAGGCCGCTGGCCTGCCAGCCGCACGCCGCCTTCACTTCGGCCTTGAGGCTGCCCCCCGCGGAGAGCGGTCGGAAGCGGGCCTTCCACGGCCATGCGGCAAGATCCGCGCGGAAGCCATTGCCCACCGTCTTGAGGAACTGGTCGTATTCGAACGACACCTCCTTCGCGACCGGACCATAGACCGATTCGAACGACACATCGGGCCGCTCTTCCATGAGCGCGATCGCCAGCGGCTTGAAGCGGTCGGCGTAGTTGGGGTTGTTGGCCAGCATGTGGCAGAGCGCCCAGCGCCAGGCGTAGTCCCGCCACGTGCCCGAAGGTGTGCGGCCCGGCACGGCGATCTCGAGCAGCCCGCGCTTTGGATCGGCGTTTTGCAGGTAGGACATCACGACCGGCTCGATGTCGACCGCCCGCTCCCCATCCTTCCAGTAGTTGCCCATCTCGGCCACGCCCTCGGCGAGCCAGGTCGGGCCGGTCGATCCAAACACAAGGTGGCAGAAGCCGTGGGTGCACTCGTGCTGGACCACGCCGTGGTCGGCGCAGGAATAGAGAGTCGCCTTGCGCTGGTCGCCGAGCGACATGTTGAAGCAGATGCCAGCCCGCTCGCGAATCTTGGCGACCCCTTCCGGCTCGGTGAGCGTGCCGGCCGGCCAGACCGCCAGATCGCGCACGATGAAGCCCTCGACCACGCCCCGGGGGCCGCGGCCGAAATACCGCTCGAGCAGTCCGGCCATCCGCTCGAGCTTGTCGAGGATGATCCGCGCCTCGCGGTCGGAGACATCGGAGAGAAAGGCGAAGTGCGGCGAGCGAATCAGCCTCGGCTCCCGCTTCGGCTCGTCGGAGAGGCCGCGGTATTTGCTGGCGAGCGCCTCGTCGCCACGTTCCTGCACGGCACCGGCCGACACGTTTTCGACGGTGAGCGATTTCGCCACGATGTCGCCCGTGTTCAATCTCACCGCCTCGAGTCGCACGACCTTCGCGCCCGGCTCGATTCGCCGCAGGTCGCCGCTTGCCAGCCGGCCGATGGCGTCGCCGGCGAGCTTGAAGGAGAGCGTGGTCTTGCGGTGGAAGGCGGCCGACTCCGGCAGCGTGACGACGAGCCGCCCCTTGCCCGCCTGCTTCACGGCGGCCGTGACCTCGCAGTCGGCGAACTCCGCGGGCGTCTTCGGCTCACCGCGCACCGCGATGCCGGCCGCGGCGTCTGCGCCGTCGACGAGCGTCACGCCGCCCACTGCGCCGTCGGACTTGCCCGCGCGGTTCAGGCGGGCTTCGAAACGGATCATCTGGCCGGGCTTGAGCTTCGCGATGTCGAATCCACCGCCGACGGCGATCTCCGCCGGAAAGTCGAGCAGGCCGCCATCGGCCAGCGCCACGCCGCGCTGCCCCTGCTCTTGGATGCGCACCTCCAGTCTCTCGCCATCGCCGTCGCGCACGGTGAGCCGACCGGCGGCGACGGCCTCGACCGTGCCGGTGATTTCGAGCCGCTCGGTGGCCGTGAGCTGCGCGAGCGCTGCCGCTGCGAGCCAGGCCTGGCCGAGCAGGATCGCGAGGCAGGAAAGGGCGGGGCGATAAAGCATGGAGGTCGAGCTTCCGGGCAGAACCAGTGTAAGCGCCCGCGGCGCCACTGCGGTTCGTTGACGCTGGCCGCCCGCCGTTTCACAATCGGCTATCATTCGGCATCGGGAATCCGCACGCTTTCAGGAGGATCGCCGTGAGCATCGCATCGCAAGGCACGCCCAATTTCGTGGAGCTCGAAGACCCGGACGTCTGGTCGGCGATCGCCGCGGAGCAGACCCGCCAGGCCGAGGGCCTGGAGATGATCGCGAGCGAGAATTTCACGAGCCCGGCCGTGATGCAGGCCGTCGGCAGCGTGCTCACCAATAAATACGCCGAGGGCTATCCCGGCCACCGCTATTACGGCGGCTGCGAGTTCGTCGACAAGGTCGAAGACCTCGCCCGCGAGCGGCTCAAGGCGCTCTTCGGCGCGGAGCATGTCAACGTGCAGCCGCATTCGGGCAGCCAGGCCAACGCGGCCGTCTACATGACGGCGATCCAGACCGGCGACACGGTGCTTGCCTTCGACCTCGCCCACGGCGGCCACCTCACGCACGGCATGAAGCTCAACGCGTCGGGCGTGCTCTACAAGTTCGTCCACTACGGCGTGCGCCGCGACAACCATCTGCTCGACTTCGACCAGATCGCGAGCCTCGCCCGCGAGCACAAGCCGAAGCTGATCGTGGCCGGCGCGAGCGCCTACCCGCGCGAGATCCCGCATGGGAAGTTCGCCGAGATCGCCCGCGAGGTCGGCGCGAAGCTGATGGTCGACATGGCCCACTACGCGGGGCTCGTCGCCGCCGGCATCCACGACAACCCCGTGCCCGTGGCCGACTTCGTCACGAGCACGACCCACAAGACGCTCCGCGGTCCCCGCGGCGGCATCGCGATGTGCCGCGCCGAAAACGCCAAATTGCTGGACCGCTCGGTCTTCCCCGGCCAGCAAGGCGGGCCGCTGATGCACGTCATCGCCGGCAAGGCCGTAGCCTTCGGCGAGGCGCTCAAGCCCGACTTCAAGCGGTATGCGAAGCAGGTGGTCGAGAATGCGCGGACGCTCGCGGCGGCGCTGGCGGCCGGCGGCGTGAAGCTCGTCAGCGGCGGCACCGACAACCACCTGATGCTCGTCGACGTCACGCCGCTGGGCATCGGCGGCAAGCTCGCCGAGGAGACGCTCGATCGCTGCGGCATCACCTGCAACAAGAACATGATACCGTTCGACGAGCGGAAGCCGATGGACCCCTCCGGTATCCGGCTCGGCACGCCGGCGCTCACCACCCGTGGCATGGGCGCCGGCGAGATGAAGCAGGTGGCTGCCTGGATTCTGCGGGTGCTCAAGAGCCCGGCCGACGAGAAGCTCGTCACGGCCACGAAGGCCGAAGTAGCCGAGCTTGCCGAGCAGTTCCCGGCGCCGGCCGCGAAACTCGAGGCTGGCGAAAGGTAAGCGGCCCGTCATGAGCCGAATCGTCAGGATCGGCCTCGTGCAGTCGGCGTGCACCCCCTCGCGCGAAGCCAATATCGCGCAGGCGCTCGCCGGCATCGCCGCGGCGGCTCGCTCCGGCGCCGAGGTCGTCTGCCTGCAGGAGCTCTTCGCGGGCGAATATCCCTGCCAGGCCGAGGATCATGGGAAGTTTGCGGAGGCCGAGGTGGTTCCCGGCCCGCTCACCGAGCGGCTCGCGCAGGCGGCGCGGGAGCATGGCGTGGTGCTCGTGGGGAGCGTCTTCGAGCGGCGCACCCCAGGGCTCTTCCACAACACGGCCGTCATCTTCGACGCCGACGGGTCGACTGCGGGCGTCTATCGCAAGATGCACATCCCGGACGATCCGCACTACTACGAGAAATTTTATTTCGCGCCGGGCGACACGGGCTTCATGGCGGTGCCCACGAGCCGGCTGAAGGTGGGGCCGCTCGTCTGCTGGGATCAGTGGTATCCGGAGGCGGCGCGGCTCACCGCGATGGCCGGAGCCGAGGTGCTCTTCTATCCGACCGCGATCGGCTGGCTCGACGGCGAGGAATCGCTCCACCGCGAGCAGTATGAATCGTGGGACACGATGCTCAGGAGCCACGCGATCGCCAATGGCGTGTTCGTGGTGGCGGTGAACCGCACGGGCCGCGAGGGGCCGCTTCGTTTCTGGGGCGCGAGCGTGGTCTACGCGCCCAACGGCGAGCCGCTCGCGAAGATCGGGCACGACGCGCCGGAGACGATCGTCGTCGAGTGCGATCTCGACTGCATCGAGTGGTCGCGGACGCGGTGGCCCTTCTTCCGCGACCGACGCATCGACGCTTACGGAGGTTTGCTCGACCGCTGGGGGAGTGCATGAGCAGTCCGTCGGGCTCTGCCGCGCTCGGATACCGTCTTGCCGCGGAGTGGGAGCCGCACGCGGCGACCTGGCTCGCCTGGCCGCACCGCAAGGCGACCTGGCTTGGCGACTTTTCCGCGATCCCGCCCGTCTTCGCGCGGATCGCGAGGCTGCTCGCCGCGTATGAGCCGGTGCGGGTGATCGCCTCGGGCACCGTCCTCGACGAGGCCCGCGAGCATCTCGGCGGCGTCGGCAACCTCGAACTTGTCGACATCCCGACGGACGATGCCTGGCTCCGCGACTCGGGGCCGATGTTTCTCGTGCCGCGCGAGGCCGGGGCTGCCGCGCCGGCGGCCGTCTGCTGGCAGTGGAACGCCTGGGGGGGCAAGTATCCGCCCTGGGATCGCGACGCCGCCGTCGGCGGGAGAATAGCGCGGCGGCTCGGGCGGAGGGTGATCGACGGCGGGCTCGTGCTCGAAGGGGGCGCGATCGAGACCGACGGTGAAGGGACGCTGCTCGTGAACCACCGCTGCGTGGAAGACCCGGCACGCAACCCGGGCGTCGGCCGCGATCAG
>JBIIOK010000007.1:0-45351 GCA_044336985.1 Pirellulales bacterium
CTGATCGACGCTCCGGGCCCGGCGATCCTCGACGTGCAGGTGCCCTACCAGGAGCACGTGCTGCCGATGATCCCGTCGGGCATGACGGTCCGCGAGCTGATCAAGAAATAGCCTCGCCAGCCCGCTTTGTCCCGAAGCGGATCCCCTGCCTGCTGTCTGCCCGTCAACGCGCCCAAACCGGCCCGGGGCTGCCTGTACCCTCTCGGCGGACGTTCGCTACGGGCATCCTGCCCTTCGCTCACTGCATGTCCGCTCGCTTCGGCATCCTGCCTGCGCTCGCTTCCATAGCCCGCGAGAGGGTACAGGCAGCCCCGGGCCTACCCGCTTTGACAGTAGGACAGGCTTCGGGCGACCCGTGCCCCGGGAGCCGGCGTTGCTGACAAGCGCAGCCAGGATGGCGGAGCGGAGGCGCTCTGGCTGGCGCAGTCAGCACCGAGTGAGCGAAGGACAGGATGTCCGTAGCGAACGTCCGGCGATGGGGTACGGGTCGCCCGAAGCCGGGTTGGGCGAGTCGAGTCCAGAGCAAACCAGCAGGATGCTCGTGTTTTTCGTGAACCTAGAAGGGGCTGTCGAACGGAGATGCGTTCGGAGCGCCGGCTGGCTGTGCGGCCGGCTCTTGCTCCGGCTCCTGTTGCGGGGCGGCCGCTGGCTGCGCCGGAGCCACTCCACCAGCCGGAGCCTGGGCCGGTGCCTTGATCGCTTTGATCGCCGCGACGACCGACTCCTCGTCCGGTGTCTGATCGATCGCCAGTCCCGCGTCGCGAAGGGTCGCTGCAAGCTGCTGCGCCGGTGCGGCGGAGTCGCCCAGGAGCGCGGCGAGCCCGGGCCGGCCGTTCCCCGGATCGATCGCATCGGCCAACGTCACGAGCCGCCAGGCGTCGCGGCGGCATGCCTGCTCCGGAATCGCGAGGCTGTTTGCCGCCGGATCACTTCCGCCCGCGGGAGGAGTCCCGGGCTGCATGGCCGCCTGCTGGCCGGCGGCAAGGCTGCGGTACTGCTGCTCGAACCTGCGAACGTCTGCCGCCGACACATCGGCCTCGAGTGACTGCAGGGCGATTCCGCGGATCGAGTCGATGAGCTTGGCAGCGTTGATCTCCGACTTCGCATTCGCCATCGCGCCAAGCGCCGCTGCGGTTCGCACCCGCATATCGGTGGCCCGTGCGGGATCGTCAATGATGGCGGACAACGCTGCGGCGACGTTCTTCGAGGCCGTCGGCGCGAGCGCGGGGAGGATCGCGACCGCCCGCGATGCGAGCCATTCCTGTTCGGCACGCCGATCGCTTGTGACCGGCTCGGCGAGGATCGCCATGATGGCGGGCCCCGCCGCCTTGGACAGGGCGGCTGTGGCTTCGGCATCGCCCCGACAGGCGTCGACATGCCGGCCGAGCCCCGCAATCGCGGCGATCCGCACGGCAATCGGCAACTGGGCATCACCGGTCGCCGCGGCAAGCGCGGGTCTGACCGGCAGCCACGGCTTGCCATCCTTGCCACGCATTTCACCGACGAGCAGCATCGCATTGACGCGGACGGCCAGCTCGGCCGCGTCATCACGCGCGAGCGCCGTCATGGAGTCGGCGAAGAGCCTCGACACATCGGCGAATGCCTTGTCATCCTCGATCTCGGTCAGAACAACCTCACGCATGCGGCGGCGGGTCCGCTCGATGGTGGAACGATTTTCCTCGAGCCCCAACTGCGGCAGCACGGTTTGCTGCAGAAACCCGCGTGCCTCGGCGTCGAACGCGGAGCCGTCGCGAAGCTTTTCCTTGAGCTCCCGCATCTCGCGGGCATTTTCCACCTTCGCCCAGCCGATGTATTGCGGCTCGCCCTGGGCCAAAGCCTGCACGGCGGCTCCGAGCGACGCGGCCAGTGTGATCGCCACGGCGGCCACCATGGATCGGCAAGTCAGTTTTCGACGGTGTCGCGTGCTCATCGCTGAAACGGATTTCCGAAGGGGCTCTCACCGGGCTGCTGCGGTTCGTCGCGGTCGGGCTTCTGCTCCTGCATCATCGGCAGCGTGCCGATGTAGCGATCGACGAGCAGTTGCGAATCGGCAGCCGAGGCGATATCGAACGACCCATCCTCCCGCAGAAACAGCATCTCGAGCGGTTCTGGCGGCGGTGTCGGCTTGGCGGTGCGGGCCTCGAAGCGGTCCTCCTGCCGGCCGCGCATGTCGACAAGCACGCTGTTGGTATCGATATCCGCGCCGCGCACGCGGGTTTCCGCAGTCCGGTTGAGCCGCTTGTCGATATTTGCGAGTCCGCCGAGTTCGGTGACGAGACTGCGGAGAGTGTAGCTCTGCGAGGCGGGATCCTCCGCGAGCACGAGCAGTTCCACCATGCCAGGCTTGAACTTCTTCGTATCGGCCTTTCGAAGCGAACGCACGGCCAGGCTCGTCGTGCCGGGCACTCTGACCGGTTCGGTGACATTGCTCGGCTGCGACGGAAGCTTGGCGTCCTTCGCGAGTGTCGCTTCGGTAAGATATTGGCTCGTCAGGTTGTAGTTCGGATTCCAGAGTGAAAGCCGCACTCGGTAGCGGTAGGCCTTGCCGATCTCCACCGTCGTGTCAACGAACCGGAAGAGCCTGTAGTCGAGGTCGGCAATCGGCCTTCCTGCGGCGTCGCTACGGATGCCGGGGCCGGCCGGCTGCTGCATGGGGGGCGCCGGCTGGCCGGGCTGCTGGGCATCGACAGGCGACTCGAAGCCCGGCCCCGCGAGCGGATTTTGTGCGGCGCCCTGCGGCTCAGTCTGGTCCTGAGCCTGCTTCGCAGCGGCCGCCTGCTCCGCAATCGCCTTGCGCGCCTGTTCGACGAACCACGGGTGCATCGATTCCGTGCCCCATGGCTCGCCGACGAGCTGCGGCAGCGGCGCGGCGTATGCGATGGCGCCCGCGCCGGGATTTTTGTCCGCTGAGAGCAGGAATCCCGGCGGCAACTGCTCGCCCTGCACGCCGCCCCAAACCTTCTGCGCCTGCTTCGCCACGATCCTCAGGTCGATCTTCTCCCAGGTCTCGCGGCCGCCTGGAACGACCACCGATCGCTCGACGAGATAGTCGCTCCACAGGGGCTCGTCTCGCTTGGGGTCGCGGAAGGTTGCTCCGGCATACCGCTCGCGATAGTCACCCGTCTGCTTCGCGACGGGGATCAGCCCGGTGACGATGCAATAGGGCACGAGCCGGCCCCGGGCTGTCGCAGGCTGCGGTCCACCACCGGGCTGCGGCGCGGCCTGACCGCCAAACGCGGGACCAAAGCCCGGCGGCACGGCCCCCTCGAGCCCGGGCTGCTGTGCCCCTGCGCGTCCGCCGCGTTTCGGCCGCTTCGGCTTTGCCGCCGGCTCGACATCGGCGGGATTGGGCGGGGCGAGATCCGCCTGATTCTCCTTGACCGGAAAGAGTGCTACGCCTGCGACGGCCCGCAGGTCTTCGATCGGATAGACCTCCGGTCGCGTCCGCTTCGATTTCTCCTCGAAGAGCGGTTTGTTCAAGAGCGCCACCTGCGGCGGACCGGCGATCTCTGGCAACCGCCAGGGATCGATGAGCTTCGTCAGTTCCTGTTTCTTGAGAGCTTCGGTGGGAGGTTGCTTCACCGATTGGATGTGGTTGCTCGCCCGGCCTGAAGCATCAGTGATGGCCTTCGGCAGCTGCCCGGGGCCGGCCGGCTTCGTGCGAATGGCATCGATGCCGCCCCACGCCATGCCGCAGGCGAGCAGCGCGATGGCTGCCACGGCAATCTTCTCGACGTGCCTCAGCAAGAAGTCGAGGATCGCCTCCTTGTTAAGACTGACGCTGGGGCGCTTCATGCCGCTGGCTCCTGGACGGCGGGGGCCGGGGCTTCGGGCTGCGGCGCCGCTTCAGCCGGCGGCGGTGCATCGGCTGGCGGCGTGGGCTCGGCGGCCGGCTCCTGCGGCACATCGGCCGGCACTGCTTCAGCTGGCGGCGCGGGCTCGACAGGCTCAGCCCCATCCGCGGGCTCAGCCGGTGCTGCAGGCTCTTCTGGCTCCGGAGCCTCGGCCGGCGGGGCCACCTCCGCAGGCGCCTCGGGCTCGATGCCGAGCACCTTTTCATCGGGTGGCGTGGCCAGCGCGACCGTGCCGCGGAGTTCCACGATGACGTCGTGACGGCGACCGGTCGTCGCGGCCGGATTCTGCCCTGCGGGACCGATTTCCGGCATCACGGCGCCGGGCTGCGGCTGCGATCCAGTCGCAGCCGCGTTGATCCGCACCTGTCGAACGTCAATCGGCACGGGCGACCGGGCTAGGTCCATGAGCCAAGCGTCGATGTATTGCTCGTTCACCACCGCACGGATCGCGAACGGCATCAGGTGCACCATCGTCGCGTCAGGCGAGGCGGCGAGTTCCTGGGCGGAGAGTGGCTTGCCATTGAAATCGACGTAGATCCAATTCTTGAGCGGGTCATCGGGCGAGGCAGCAGGTGCCGCGCCACCACCCTCCTCCGGCGGTGGCGGCGGTGGCACAGCAGCGCCGGGGCCTGGGCCGCCGCCACCACCGAACCGCGGATGGGGCGGCCGTGACACAGCTGCAGCGGGCCCAGCTCCTTCCATCGGAGGCGGAGCCCCATCTTCGCCCATCGGCATGCCACCCGCCGCTGGCGCAGACGAGACGAGAATCCGACCGCCGCGGGAACCGCCCGGATCGTCTTCCGCCGCCGGATAGCCGATCGCCAACTGCTGCACGAGCGGGATCGGCGAGTTGTACGGGCCGGCCGCGACCTTGTTCACGCGGGCGATCGAATCGCAAAGCAGGCCGTAAACCCAGAGCTCCTCCTGGGCAAGCACCACCTGCATCGTCGATGGCGGCTTTTCCCAATCGAACGATGCATAAATCCGCTTTTGGTCTTCGGCGCTCCAGACCACGAGTTTGTTGGAACGCACCGGCTGGGCTTGGGGGCCGCCGGGACCGGCCGCGGGGGCGACGGGATCGACCATCGCCTCGTCGGCGCCCATGCGCGCCGGGAGCAGGCGGACGACTGCCCGCACGCTGTTTTGATACCGCTCGAGCAGCTTGCGGGGCAGCTTGCCGTCTGGCTTGAGTGCCGCGGCTCGCTGGACGAAGTCGTCGCCGAGCGAGGCCGGCCACACCCGCAGCGGCCGCTGGCTTTCCCAGAACCGGCGCCATTCAGACAATGTTTCGCGCCTCACGCCATTCGTGCGGGCATTGATCAGTGCGGACCAGGCTTCGTTGGGATGAGGCTGAACCCCCTCGACGCTGCGCAGCGCCGCCATGCGGCTGTCGATCTGCCCGCGGGCCGCGACGATCTGCTCTCCGAGCGAACCGTTGGCCATGAAGAGGAGCGGCAGCACGAGCAGCGGTACGAGCGGCATGAGCAGCCAGAAATGCTGCTTCACGACGAAGTCGACGTACGGCCGGATGTTGTCGGGGATCTGAACCATGGGCTGCGGGCGGCGGGCGATGTCAGAAGGTTTCGGCGGCGGGTGAGGGCGGAGGCGCGGCGGGCGGAGGCTTGGGGGTTCCGGGCGACGTCGGCTGCCAGCAGAACTGCAGCGTGAAATCGAACCGCCTGAGCACGAGGTCGGGGATCTTCTCCGGCCCCGCATCGGGCGGCGCCTGAGCCGCGAGGGCCGCGGCAGCCGCACCGGCCTGCGGGATGCGAATCGGCCTCACCGGCGATGACGCGACGATCACCGGAAAGCCAATGCCGACGTCGGCAACGCTCACGAGTTGGCCGGCGAGCGGACCGGCCGCCACCGTCACCTTCTTCCCCTCGCCGAGCAGTCCCTTCACGATCGTCGAGCGGACGAACTGGGCGCTCTCCTCCGGCTTGTGATGATCCTCGTTGTGATAGTGGTAACCGCTCATCTCGACCACCCAGCCCGGACCGGTCGGGCCGGTCACCGCGGGGGCCGCCGCCGGAAGAGCTGCTTCGCCATCCGCGGGCAGCTCACCCCCTTCTTCGACGGCGGGGGCGGCGGCCACATCCTCCCCCTCCTCCTCTTCGGCCGTCTCCTCGGCGGGATGCGTCTCGTCCCACTTCCCCTTCACGCCCGCGAACCAGGTCGCCAAGTCGGGGAAATACTGGCAGTCGATCCGCCCGATGTGGAGTTCATTGCGGTCGGCGGGGTTCTCCGGCACCTTGCCCGGCTCGTCGCTCGGCAGCAGCGTCTCGACCGCCCGCAGCATGTCGAGCATCTGGAATCGCCGATCCTCGACGCGGAGCAGGTATTGCTGCTGGGCAACTGCCTCGTCCTGCTTCCGCTTCACTTCCTCGAACGCGGAGATTGCGGCGCCCGACTGGTTCTTCACGCCATCGGCCTGCGCGAAGGCGCCCGCATAAAGGTCAGGGGCGTAGGTGGTCCACGCGAAAAACATCCCGGCGAAGCTGATCACCGCCGCCGCGAGCAGCCCTGCGGCGGCACCGAGTGCCCACGGCTTCTTTGCCTCGATCAGCCGATCGACGACGATCTCGCGAGGCAACAGGTTCGAGCGTATCGCCGCGCTGCCGGCGGCCTGCAGCGCGAGCCCGTAAGCGGTTCCAAACGCGAGGCGGTTTTCGCGAAATGCCGGCGCCGAGGTCACTGAAGGGCCTTCGAGCCCCCGATACGACTCGAGCTTCTGCACGTCGAGTTGCAGCTGCTTGGCGACGAAGTCGGAGAGGCCCCGCAGCCGCGTGGCATTGCCGAGCAGCAGCACCTTGCCGATGGTGGCGGTGCGGTCGGCGCCCGTGAAGTAGTTGAGCGACCGCTGCAGTTCGGCGGTGAACTCGTTGAATACCGGCCGCATCACCTTGAAGACCATCTTGGGGTCTTCGGCGCGGACGGCATTGCGCTTCAGGTGCTCGGCCTTCGCGAAGGTGAGCTTCATGCCCTGCACGATGGCCTTGGTGAAATTGCTGCCGCCGATCGGCATGCTGCGCTGCCAGATCCGCATGCCGTTGGTGACCACGAGGTCGGTGGAGTCGACGCCCATCGACACGAGCACGATCGAGGCGGGCGGCTGATCGGGGTCGACCGTCGCCGGATCGGGCAGCTGGTCGAACATCACCATGTTCGCCAGCGCGACCGGCGAGAGCTGCACGATATCCACCTCGATGCCCGCCTGCGTGAGCGGCGCGAGCGCCTTGAAGACCTGCTCCCGCTTCATCGCGAAGACGGCCACCTCGGCGTCGATGACGAAGCCCCCCTCCTCCATGCCGCCGGGGAGCCGCTGCCAATCCCAGACCACCTGCTCGAGCGGAAAGGGAATCTGCTGGCGGGCCTCGTACTTGACGATGTCGGGAATCTTCTTCGCCTCGATCGGAGGCAGCTTGATGAATTTCGACAGGCCGGACTGGCCGGGCACCGAGATCGCCACCCGGGTGCCCTTGAGCTTGTTGCGGTCGACGAACTCGGCCAGGGCAGCCCGCACGAGTTCGACGGGATCAGCCTCCGGCTGCGTGAGCAGCATCGGGTATTCGATGTAGTCGAAGGCGTCGGCAGTGATCTTGCGAGGCTCGGACGATGCCTGACAGCGGACCGCCTTCAGCGCGCACTTGCCGATGTCGATTCCCCAACAGGGAACGCTGCGAGCCATGGCTTGATCCAGAAGGAGCGTTGAACCGTCGGCTCAGCGGCTGAAAATGCCACAAAAACCGTCTCCTCAACACTTTACGAACGGCTCTCTCCGCGTGTCAATGAACCGCAGCCATTGTGAGCCTTCTGCAAAATAGGCCATGCCCGGAGGAGGTCCCTCGGCAGCATCCGTGCTGGTGGGGCCCGTTCCATGGCGTTCGTGTTTCCTGGCCGGATGAGACCGACAGGTCAAACCGCTCCTCTCATCCGGGCATGGCCAAAAACCGTCAGGCAGTGAGTTCGTCGATCCTTCGCCGAAACTCTTGAATCTCGCTCGAAACAAATGCTGTCCAGGCGGCGGGCTGCCAGAGCTCCACGCACACCGCCGCTCCCACCACGAGCAGGTCGCCCCCCGGCTCCACACCGAGAAACTCCCTGAATCCCTCGGGCACCACCAGCCGGCCGCGGGCCGCGAGCGACACCACCTTGTGCCGCGTCGAAAGCAGCCGGCCGAGATCCTGAAGCTGTCCCACCCGCTGGGCGAGCAATCCCGCCTGCAATTTGCTGCGCACCACGTCGACGGCCGCATCGATTCGCGGCTTCCAGATCGCGGCGGGCCAGAGCGAAAGGCAGCCAGCCCGCTCCTTCGCGAGCACCAGCCGCGAGCCCGATGCCGTGAGCGGCTCGGCAAGCTCCGGTGGAATGGCCAGCCGAAAACGCTCGTCGAGCGTGCGGACGTGCTCGCCGATCAGCAGTTCCGGGGCGGCTGTCATGCGAAATGGGCTCGATAGATCGCACTGCTCGTGGCCGCCCAGACTGGAAAGGGCTGAAAACCCACGAGTCACTGATTGTGACTCATAAAAAAGGGCCGTCAACCCACGGGCGGCGAGTTTACGCGCGGGCCGCCGGTTCGACAAGCGGCGGGTCAACTGGGAGGGGGCGGGTCAACTGGCCCAAGCCGGCGGCGGGTGACCCGTACCCCGTCGCCGGACGTTCGCTGCGGACGATACGGAAGCCCGACGCGCGAGCGAGGAGAGTCGGGGCGTTTCTCGCGGGTCGGGTGGGAGCGTTGTTGGTGGGAGTGGAGCGCGGATGGACCTTGCTCGCGCTGCGGGCTTCCGTAGCCGACCAATCCGCTAACGCGGATCGGTGCCCGACCGACGCCGGCTCCCAGGTCACCCGAAGCCGGGTTGGGCGCGTTGACGCCAATGAGAACTCCGCTTGCGGAGCAAGCGGTCTACTTTGGCTGTGGCAGGCTGAAGCCTACCCTACTGGTGGCAGGCTGAGGCCTGCCCTACTTGCAGGTCTTGCAGGTGTCGTTCTCAGCCAGTTCCTTCTTGTAGGCCTTCTGCGCGGCGGCTTCCTTCGCGAGTTTGAACTCGGGGCCGGCAGGGAAGTACTGGATGTCGTCCTGCAGGTAGTAGGCGCTCGGCAGTGTCTGACCGCCCACATCGACCTGGCAGCCCGTGAGCGAGATGCCGACGAGCCCGAAGCTCAGGAGGGCGATCGCGGTGGTTGCACGCAGTTCGTTGTGGTTCTTTGCCGTGGGGGCCATGGTCGTGTTCCTGCCTCGTGTGCCCGAGCCATTCGTCGGGCTCGATATCGCTATCGACCGTCACGACCGCCAAACTTTGAAGAACCGTCATGGTCAGGCCATGCTCTCGCTCGGCAGGTTGCCCAGGCTGCCGTCGCCTTGCCCCAGGCTTCCCAGACTGCTGGCATGAAAGCGTCGCGTTGCTCACGCTGGATTGATACCGCTTCGGGTACAACTTCGGCATGAGCGGCCTCAAGCCCGTCCGCCACGCGTTGATCGTTGCCCTTTTGCTCTGGCCGGCGCCGCGGGCTTTCCCGCAGGGCGCCGAGGCCGGCCCGATCGTCTTGCAGCCGGGCCTGGGAGGACTTGCCGGCGGAGAGACCATTCCCGGACCGGGCTACGACCTCTCCCTCGGCGCACTCGCGGCGGGCGATTTCGTGGCGGCGCTCGACATCGCCTCGCGCGAGTATCGTGGCGGCATCCGCGCCGGCGCGGCCCGCTGGATCGATTCCATCGCCAGCGCCGCCGTCGTGGGCGAGGCGCAGTTCGAGCTTGGGCGTTTCCGCGAGGCGGTCGCGGCCTACGACGAGGCGCTGCTCCTCGCGGCGACTCACCGCGACTGGCTCCTCGCGGTGCAGTTTCCGCAGCAGCCGCTGAGGCCGGTGCCCGGGCAGCACGAGGCGACATGGGGCCGCAGCCAGCGCAACGTGGCATCGGCCGCGATCCCCGACACGCTCTCGATCCGCATGGGCGGGGCCGATCCGCAGCAGGTGCTCAAGCAGGGGGGCGTGCTCACGGCGCCGGCGCTCTACCCGATCCGTCCGCAGGAGATCATGCGGTCGCTCGCGATCGCGCTCTATCGACGCGCCGACATCCTCGGGGAATTGTCGCGCGAGGGGATGGCGCTCGACGAGGCGACGAAGGCACTCGCGAAGCGGCCCGCGGCGCCGAACCATTACTCGCAATCGTGGATCGACGTCGCGCTCGGCATGGCCTACTGGGCGCAAGGCAAGCCGCAGCAGGCGGCGCCGCTGCTCAACCGCGGCCTGCTCGTCGAGAACCAGTTCGATCATCCGCTCACCGCCTGGGCGCTGATCGTGCTCGGCCGAATCACGCTCGATGGCGACCAGCCGGCAGCCGCCGCCAAATACTTCGAGGAGGCCACGTTCACGGCTGCCGACCAGGGCGACCTGCGGGCGCTCGAGGAGGCTTTTCGGCTCGCCTTCGCCGCGCACATGGCGGCCGGCAATGCCAACGTGGCCGGGGCGTTGGCCAACGCCGCCGAGTGGGCGCGGGGCAACCTACCGTCGCTGCGATCGCGGCTGCTCGCGATGCAGGCCGAGGCGGCGGCCGCCGCGGGCAATCCGCGGAGGGCGGTCAAATTGCTCGCCGAGATCGATGGCCGGCTGATGCGCGGCGGCCTGGGCCAGGGCGAGTGCGGCGCACAGGCGGCCTACGCGGCGGCGCTGGCGGGCTATGCCTCGGGCGACTTGGCGTCTGGAGACGCCGATCTCGCGCGAGCGCTCACGATCGCCCAATCGCGGTCGCCGCGGCTCTTCCAGACCGCGCGGCTCGTTGAATTGCTGATGGCCGGATCGAGCGAAATATCCGACCGCCAAGCCGACGCACTCTTCACTCGACTGCTTGGCGATCCGGCACCGCGGGAATTCACGGTCGATCCGCTCGGGACGCTCGCCGCCTTCGCCGGCCGCCGGGCGGAGGCTTTCGAAGCCTGGGTGGCCGCCGCATCACGCCGCGGCAAGGAGGCGGTGCTACAGGCGGCGGAGGCCAGGCTCCGCGCGCGGTGGCTCGCCACCCAGCCGCTCGGCGGCCGGCGTACGGCGATCGAGACGCTGCTGGGCGCCGATGCCGATGCGATGCCTCGCGCCGATGCAGCCCGCCGCGCCGGTCTGCTCGCCCGCCACCAAGAGCTCGCCCGCGTGGTCGATGACATGAATCGGATCCGGGCGCCGCTCACCGCGGCGCTCCTGGCGAAGGCCGCCGCGCCGGCAGGCGCGGCCGACGAAGATTGGGCCGCTTACACGAAGCTCGCGCAGCGCCGCGGGCAATTCGTGGCCGCGGTCGCGGCGGGCCGCGATCCGACGCAGTTCGATTTTCCGCCGCTCACGCCGACTCAGGAGATCCAGCGGCGGCTGCCGCCGCGACGGCTCATCCTGTCTTTCCACTGGACCTCCGCCGGCCTTCTCGGAGCGCTTGAATCGAACGCGCAGTCGACGACATGGCAAGTGAAAAACCCGGCGGCCGTCGCGAAGGAGATCGCGGCGCTTGCCAAGGCGATCGGCCTCGTCGATCCCGTGGGACCGGTGCCGACGGAAAGGCTGCTCGAGACCGACTGGCGGCCGGCCGCGGAGCGTGTCGAACGGCTGCTCTTCGAAAACTCGAAGGTCGCCCTCGGTGAGCAGACCGACGAGCTGGTGATCGTGCCAGACGGGCCGCTCTGGTATCTGCCGTTCGAGCTGCTGCCCGTCGGATCGGCCCGCAACGTGGCGGCCGACGACCCGACGGCCGATGCCGATGCGGCCAAGCCGCCGCTGCTGCGGGATGTCTGCCGCGTCCGCTACTGTCCGACGCGGAGCCTGGCCGTGATGCGGTTCGACGCGGGAAGGGCGGAGGGGCCGGTCGGTGTCCACGCCGGCAAAATGTTTCGCGGTTCCAAGCCGGAGGCCGCGCAGGAGGCGCTCGATCGCCTCGCGCAGGCGTGCGAACGCGTGGTGTCGATCGACGGCGCGAACCGCGCCGCCCCGGCCCCGGTCGTCGCGTCGCTCTGCGATACGCTCGTGATCCTCGACGAACTGGCCGGGGATGGCCCGATCGCCGACCGATCGCTGGTGGCAGGGACGGCCGCGAAAGGGGGCATGACGTTCGGCGACTGGCTCGCGCCGCCGCGCAAGCGACCGCGGCTCGTCGTGCTGCCGGGGTTCCAGACGGCGATGGCCGGCGGACTCGCGAAGATGCCGCCGCGGGCAGGCGACGACCTCTTCATCGCCGTCACCGACCTACTGGCCGCCGGCGCCCATTCCGCGGTGGTGAGCCGCTGGCGGACCGGCGGCAAGTTCTCCGTGGATCTCGTCGAGGAATTCATCCGCGACGTGACGGCCATGCCGATGGATGAGGGCGCGGCGACCGTGCCGCCGGCCGTCGTCGAAAGCTGGCACCGCGCGGTCGAGCTCGTCGGCGCCGAGCAGCCCGATGCTTCCCGCGAGCCTCGGCTCAAGCAATCGCCCGGCGCCGTCCTCGCCGATGCGCGGCATCCGTTCTTCTGGGCGGGCTACGCGGTGATCGACTGCGGACCAGGGACATACGACGATCCGCCGCCGCAGGCCAAGCCATGAGCGACGCGATCGAGGCGTTCGCCGGCCCCGCGGGATGGGGCGGGCCGGCGGGCTTCGCGCTGCTTGCGGCGGTGACGTTTCTCGCCGCGGCGGTCAACTCGGTGGCCGGCGGCGGCACGATCCTCACCTTCCCGGTGCTCGCCGCGATCCTGCCTGCCGATCCGGCGCGGCTCGTCACGGCCAACGCCACGAGCACGATCGGGCTCTGGCCCGGCGCGATTGCGGCGGCCTGGGCGTATCGGGACGAACGCGTCGGCCAGCCGCCGTGGGCGCGGTGGCTGCTCGTGCCGAGTGTCGTCGGCGCCATCGCCGGCGCGCTCTTGGTGGTGGCATTGCCACCAGCCTTGTTCGAAGCGCTCGTGCCTTGGCTCATCCTCACGGCGGCGATCCTCTTTGCGGCGCAGCCATATCTCGTGCGCGCCGGCCACGGGGCGGTCGCCGACGCCGCCTCATCCTCCCGCCTCGGCGAGGCGAGCATTCCGCTCGCCTGCGGGCTGCAGTTTCTCGTCGCCCTCTACGGTGGCTACTTCGGCGCCGGCATCGGCATCCTCATGCTCGCCGTGCTCGGGCTCCTTGGGCTTGGCGACATCCACCGGCTCAACGCGGTGAAGAACGTGCTCGGCATGGTGGTCAACGGGGCCGCCGCCGCTTTCTTCGCGGCCAGCTCGCTCCTGGGGGGGCAGGACGTCTCCTGGCCGCATGCCGCCGTGATGGCCGCGGCCGCGGCCGCCGGGGGGCTCGCCGGCTCCGCGGTGGCTCGCCTGCTCCCGGCCCGCGTCGTCCGCCGGGCGGTCGCCACCATCGCCTTCGCGCTGGCCGGCTATTATTTCGTCACCTGACCGCAGCATGCTCGTCCACACCGACCACCTCACGAAGCGATACGGCGCCTTCACGGCGCTCGACGGCTGCTCGCTCTCCGTCCGCGAAGGCGAGGTCTTTGGCCTGCTCGGCCCCAACGGCGCCGGCAAGACCACGCTCCTGCGGCTCCTGCTCGGCTACATCCGCCCGACGTCCGGCACCGCCCGGATCGCCGGCTTCGACTGCGAGCGGCAATCGCTGGCGGTGCGCGCCCGCACCGCCTACCTGCCGGGCGAGGCCAGGCTCTTCCGCCGCATGAACGGCCATCAGGTGCTCGACTTCTTCGCCCGCCTGCGGCCGCAATGCCGCCGCGACCGCGCTGCGGCAGTGGCGGGGCGGCTCGACCTCGATTGCTCGCGGCAGGTGGCCCGCATGAGCACGGGCATGCGGCAGAAGCTGGCGTTGGCCGCCGTGATCGCCACCGAGGCCGCTGTCACGATCCTCGATGAACCGACGGCGAACCTCGATCCCACGGCGCGGGCCGAGGTGCTCGACCTCGTCCGCGAGGCGCGGTCCGCGGGCCGCACCGTGATCTTCTCGTCGCACGTCCTCTCCGAAGTGGAGTCGACCTGCGACCGCGTGGCGATCGTGCGGGCGGGCCGGCTCGTGCACGAGCAATCGATCGCCGACGTGCGCCGCAGCCACCGGATCACGGCCCGGCTGACGGGCGGGCTCGGCCGCCTGCCGGAATCGATCGCGCCGCATGCGACGGTGGCCGAGGAGGCCGACGGCACGGTCGTGATCGAGTCGTCGGATTCGATCACGCCACTCTTGGGCTGGCTCGCGACACTCCCTCTCGACGAAGTGCAGATCGAACCGGTCGGCCTCGGCGCCGTCTACGACCGCTTTCATGGACGAACCAAATCAGGCTGACACCATGCTCAACAGCGTGTTCAACACCGCCATCTGGAGAAAGACCTGGGGAGACCAGCGCGTCCTACTGCTCTCATTCGCCGCGCTCTGGATGGCGTTTCCCTGGATCTATCTCTGGCTCTCGGCCCAGATCCCGATGCCGGCCTTTCAGGAGGTGCTCCT
Organism: Pirellulales bacterium; assembly: GCA_044336985.1. GTDB lineage: Bacteria > Planctomycetota > Planctomycetia > Pirellulales > UBA1268 > RGVT01. The sequence continues at coordinate 14,301 of JBIIOK010000007.1, forward strand.
GCGGGCGATCCCCGAAGACTGGCAGCGGCTCTCCGGTGTGCCCTTCTCGGAGGTGGCCACGCACGCCGGCCGGGTGGCGCTCGCCTTCGTCGATCCCGTCGTCGTGCTCGCCGCCACGGTCTGGGGCATCACCCGCGGCAGCGATGCCGTCTCCGGCCAGCTCGAACGAGGCACGATGGAGATGATCCTTGCGCAGCCGGTGACGCGGCTGGCCGTCTTCGTGACACAGGCCCTCGCCACGACCGCGGGTGCGGCCCTGCTCTGCGGCGTGCTCTATGCCGCAGTGCACACGGCCGTGGCCTTCGGGCCGTGGGCCGGCCTGGTGTCGCCCACGCGGTTCATCCCGGCCGTTGCCAACGTCTTCGGGCTCATGGTCTGCATGGCCGGGATCGCGGCCTGCGTATCGGCCTGCGACAGCCACCGCTGGCGGACGATCGGCATCCTCTGCGGTTTCTACGTCTTCTCGATCCTCGCGAAGCTCGTCGGCCGGCTGAGCTCCTCGCTGGACTGGGTGGGCTATCTTTCGATCCTCAATGCCTACGAGCCGCAGCGGCTGGTGGGCGATCCAGCCGCATCGTGGCGGCTGCTCGGGATGTACGACGGGGTTCTCCTGGGGCTCGGAATCGCGGGCTATCTGGTCGGCGCCGCCGTCTTCGCCCGCCGCGACCTGCCGGCGCCCCTCTGAAACGTGCGTAGCCTTTCCCGGGGGGCTTGCCGCATACTATTGCCGTTCCGAGGAGAGCCCATCCATGACGAACCGCCTTTTTCTTTCCGTCATTTTCCTGCTGGGAGTCTGCGCCGGCGCCGCTCGCCCCGACGAGCCCGGTCAGGCCGATCTCGACGCCGCGATCGACGCCAAGCTCGGCGCCGACAATCTCGACGACTTCGGCACCGTGCTCGAACGGTGCAAGGCGGCCCTGGAGAAGGGGCTCGACGACGAATCGAAGAAGTTCGCCGAGAACCTCTACACGGGCACGCTGATCGACCGCGCCGGCATGGTGGTGGAGGCGATCTTCGACTCGCCCACGCCCGACCCGCAGTGGCCGCGGATGCGGTCATACGCGATGCGCGACCTCAACGAGGCCATCGACCGCGACCCGAAGCTCGGCGCGGCCCAGCTCATGATCGCGCGGCTCGAATCGCTCCCTGGCGGCGACCGCAAGCGGGCCCTCAAGGCGGCCGAACAGGTGGTCGAACTCGGCGGCGACGATCGCCTGCAGATCGCGCAGGCGCATGTCATCCTCGGCAATCTTGAAGATGCCGACGATGCGAAACGGGCCGCCGCCTACGACAAGGCCGTGGAGCTCGCCCCGCGCGATGCCGACATCCGCCGCGCCCGCGGGCTGTTCCATCTGCTCGACGACGATTTCGAGAAGGCCCGCGCCGACCTCGAAGTGGCCATCGAGGAGAAGCCGGACGACTCCTCGCTGCTCGAGGCGCTCGGCATGGCCTACATGATGGAGAACAAGCTCGACGAGGCGCTCAAGACATTCGACAAGGCGCTCGAGGTCGATCCCGACGCCGCCGGTGCCCTCCTGCAGCGGGCCCGCGTGCTCGCGCTCAAGGGCGAGCAGCCCAAGGCGATCGCCGACCTCGACAAGGCGATCGAACTCGAGCCCGACGACGCGATCCCGCTCGTGCTGCGGGCGCGGATCCACCAGCAGGCGGGCAATACCGAACAGGCCACCGCCGACCTCGAGCGGGTGCTCGAGAAGCAGCCCGAACATCCCGCCGCCCTCGAGCTCCGCGGCCTGATCGCCGCCGAGGCCAACGATTACCCCGCCGCGATTCGTGACTTTCGCAAGCTCGTGTCGAAGAACGGCGACGACCCCGTGCTCGTCGGCCAGCTCGGCATGCTCTATCTCGCCGCGAAGCAGCCGCGGGAGGCGATCCGGCGGTTCACGCGGGCGCTCGAACTCGACGACGAGCAGTTCCTCAGCCGCCGCGGCCGCAGCGACGCCGCAATCTCGATCGGCGACCACAAAGCGGCCCTCGCCGACCTCGAAAAGGCCCTCGTGCTCGACGCCGACAACGACGGCGTGCTCAACAACCTCGCTTGGCTCCTGGCAACATCGCCCGACGACGCGATCCGCGACGGCAAGCGGGCGATCGAACTGGCGACGATGGCCTGCGAGAAGACCGAGTGGAAGCAGGCGCACATCATCAGCACGCTGGCCGCCGGCTACGCCGAGGCTGGCGACTTCGAGAAGGCCCGCGAATACAGCCGCAAGGCGGTGGAGACTGGCGACTCGTCGCCCGAAGTGAAGGAACAGCTTGCAAGTGAATTGGCGAGCTACGAAAAGGAAAAACCCTGGCGTGAGCGGCAGGAAACGGCCGAGGCGGTGCTCGACGGCGCCAAGGAAGAGCTGGCCATCGAAGCGGTGACTGAAGACGACGAGGACGAGCCCGCAGACGAGCCGGCCGAAGAGGCCGAGGAAAAAACGCCCGTCGTCAAGCGCGAGCCGCGCCGTCCCTTCGACTGACTCAGAAACCTCAAACGCGCCCAACCCGGCTTCGGGTGACCCGTACCCCGTCGCTGGACGCTCGCTACGGATGGCACGGAAGCCCGACGCGCGAGCGAGGAGAGTGGAGGCGTTTCTCGCGGGGCGGGTGGGAGCGTAACTGATCGAAGTGGCGGGCGGATGGACCTTGCTTGCGCTGCGGGCTTCCGTCGCTGGTCAGCAACGCCGGCTCCCGGGGTACGGGTCACCCGAAACCTCCCGTCCTAGTAGGACAGGCTTCAGCCTGTCTGGAACAGGCTGAAGCCTGTCCTACTGGAAAAGCGGGAAGGCTCGGGCCTGCACATGCCCTCTCGCGGGCTACGAAAGCGAGCGGACATGCAGTGAGCGAAGGACAGGATGTCCGCAGCGAACGTCCGCCGAGAGGGTACAGGCAGCCCCGGGCCGGGTTGCGCTTATCAACGCATGACAGGCTGAAGCCTATCCCACCAGCGCGTTTGCCGCGGCCCACGATGCTGGTTTAGTCTCTCCCTCATGAACAGCCCCGCCGCGAAGCCCACCGAACACCAGCCTCCCGAGTGCATCGGCATCCTCGGGCTGATGCCGCCGGTGACGCTCGAAGACGTGAAGCAGGCCTATCTCACCAAGGCCCGCACCATGCACCCCGATCGCGGTGGCGATCCTGAGCAGTTCGTCCGGCTGCAGAAGGCGTTTGAAGACGCCACGGAATACGTGAAGTTCAAGGCGGGCAAGCTTGAGTGGCTCGCGTCGAAGATCGACGCCTACGCCCAGCAGCAGGAGGTCGTGACCGCTGCGATCGAGCGAGGCGGCGAGGCCCGCATGGAGGAGGCCGACTGGCTTCGGAAGAGTTTTGGCGACGACTTCGGCCACGTCGCCGACAAGCTCGTCGAGGTGCGGGTTCGCGGCGCGGGCGCCGACGATCTCTTCGCGATCCTGCTCGGATTCCGCGCCGAGTCGCTGAAGGATCTCTCCGTGCTCGACCTCGCCGGCGGCTCGCTCACCGACGAGGGGCTTCTGCAGCTCAAGAATCTCAAGAACCTGCGGTCGCTCGACCTGCGCGGCACGGCCGTGGGCAAGCTCGCCGGTGAGATTCCGCAGTGGTTCGAGCATCTCGAGTTTCTCGGCCTGCCGAAGGGCGCCCTCGGCCTGCTCGGCCGCCTGAGCATGCCCAGGCGGGTGAAGCTCGTCGTCGGCGACGGCCCCGATGAGGAGTGAACCCGATCCCGCCGTCGCAAAAGCCCTGGCATCGCTTCCGGCCGATGCGGTGGCGGCGAACGATCTCTATGCATCCAGCGCGGTCTCCGTCGACGAGGGCGGCCGTGCGATCGAGTTTGGCTACCGGCTGCTTGCGCCGGTGAAGATCGAGCCCGACAGCAAATACCCGCTCGTCGTCTTTCTGCACGGCGCCGGCGAGCGCGGCACCGACAACGTCCTGCAGCTCAAGTATCTGCCTGCGTGGCTGGCCGTCCCGGCCGCGCGAGAGAGGCATCCCTGCTTCGTGCTCGCGCCGCAGTGCCGCATGGACGAGCGCTGGGTCGACGTCTCGTGGGCCGACAAGACGAGCATGCCGCGGGCCGCCGAGCCCACCACCGACCTCAGGGCAGTCATGGCGATGCTCGAGGCCGTTCTGAATGATGAGCCGATCGATCCGGATCGGGTCTACCTCACCGGAATCTCGATGGGTGGCTTCGGCACGTGGGACCTCGCCAGCCGCATGCCGGATCGGTTTGCCGCGCTCCTGCCGATCTGTGGTGGTGGCGATGAACGCACCGCCGCGCGGATCGCGGGCATCCCGACCTGGGTGGTCCATGGCGATGCCGACAAGGCGGTACCGGTGGAGCGGTCGCGCAGCATGGTGAAGGCGCTCGAGGCCGCTGGCGGCCGCCCGAAGTACGTCGAGATGCCGGGCGTGGGGCACGATACCTGGACGCCCACCTACCACGATCCAGCCGTGCTCGACTGGCTCTTCGCCCAACGCCGCCGGCCTAAGTAGACCGCTTGAAAGTAGACCGCTTCGTCCCGAAGCGGATCCCGATCCGCTTGCGGAGCAAGCGGTCTACTTTGCAGGAATCGGTCGACGTCGAAGCGATTTTCGCGGCATCGGTCTCGTCTTGCCCCACGCCCTCTGATTCCCTATTTTCTTGGGCTCGTTCGGCAGCCAAGGAGGGCTTTTCGATGCAACGGTTCTGCCTACTGATCTGGGCGCAGATCTCGGCGTTTGTCTCCCGTGGATGGTTTCGGGCGGGCGGCTCGCTGCGCGAGATCGGGGGCTTGGCGATCATCGTGGCCGCGAGTCTCGCCTGGCGGCTGCTCACCGGAGGCGTTGAGGCCGATGCCGCGCCGAAGAACGACCGCCAGCCCGATCCCGCCGCCGCGGCCGCCAGCCAGCCGCCGGAGTCGAAGCTGATGTCGGTGGTCAACGGCGCCGAGATCACCGAGGCGCAACTCGCCGCCGAGTGCCTCAGCCGCCACGGCGCCGGCGTCACGGAGACGCTCGTCAACAAGCGGATCATCGAGCAGGCCTGCGCCCGGCATGGCGTGGCCCTGACCAAGCAGGATGTCGACGCCGAGATCGACGCGATGTCGCGCCGGTTCAACGTGCCACGCGACAAGTGGATCGAGCTCATCCAGCAGGAGCGCGGTGTCACGCCCCAGCAATACGCCGAAGAGATCGTCTGGCCGATGATCGCGCTGCGGCGGCTCGCCCATGCGAGCATCGAGCCGACCCCCGAGGAGGTCGCCCACGCCTTCGAAAACCAGTTCGGCCCGGCGGTGAAGGCCCGGATCATCGTCGTGCGTTCGCAGGCCGAGGGGGAGAAACTGCGTGCGCAGGCCCTCGCGGCCCCCGACGATTTCGGCGCGCTGGCGCGGCAGCATTCGATCGACGTCGGCAGCGCCAGCGCCAATGGCTGGGTGCAGCCGGTGCGGCGGCACTCCGGCGACGCGCAGTTCGAGGCGGCCGTCTTCGCGCTCGAGCCAAGCGACATTTCGCCGGTCGTGCAGGTGGCCGATCAATTCATCATCGTCAAGTGCGAGGGTCGCCTGCCGGCGGCGGAGGTGAAGCTCGACGACGTGCGGCCGCGGCTGGCCGAGGAGCTTCGCGAGAAGAAGAGCCGCACGGCCTCGACCGACCTCTTCCGGAAACTTCAGGATGCCTCGACCGTGGAGAACGTGCTCAACGACCCTGCGAAGGCGGCGGCACGGCCGGGCGTGGCGGCGCTCGTCAACGGCGATCCGATCGCCGTCGAGCAGGTGCGGCGGGAGTGCCTCGAGCGGCACGGCGCCGACGTGCTCGAGATCATGATCACACGCACGCTCCTCCAGCAGGCCCTCGAGCGGGAGAAGCTGCAGGTGGGGCAGGCCGACATCGACGCCGAGATCGCCCTCGCCGCCGAGCGGCTCGGATTTCGCAAGCCAGACGGCACGATCGACACGGCCGGCTGGATCGAGCGGGTGACCCGCGAGCAGAAGCTGCCCGTGCGGCACTACCTCGAAGACATCGTGCAGCCGACCGTCGCGCTCAAGAAACTCGTCGGCAAGGTGCCGGTGACACAGGAGGATCTCGACAAGGCGTTCACGGCCACGTTCGGCCCGCGGGCCAAGTGCCGCGTGATCATCCTCGACAACCAGCGGCGGGCGCAGGAGGTCTGGTCGCTCGCCCGCGAAAATCCGACTGCCGAGATGATGGGCGAACTCGCCGAGAAATATTCCGTCGATCCCGCCAGCCGCGCCCTGCGCGGCGAGGTGCCGCCGATCCAAAAATATGGCGGGCAACCCGCGATCGAACGGGAGGCCTTCGCGCTCAAGCCGGGCGAACTCTCCGGCGTCCTGCAGGTGGCCGACCGGTTTCTCGTCCTTTTCTGCGAGGGCTTCACGGCGCCGGCGCAGGTGAAGTTCGAGGAGGTGCGAAACGAACTCTACGACGACATCTTCGAGAAGAAGCAGCGGATCGAGATGGCCCGCCACTTCACCCACCTCCGCGAGGGCGCCACGATCGACAACTTCCTCGCCGGTACCAGCCAGGGCCCCACCAGCGGTGCACCGGGCCGCCCGGGCGAGCCGAAGTCGTCGCTTACAAAGGCCGAAAGGGAGGATCTCGCCCGTCCCCGCGTTGGCAGCCGACGGGCGGCGAGCACTCCCCCGGCGAGCCCTTCGGGTGTCGTACCCGCCTCGCTCGACGCCCCAACCGGCCCAAAGTAGGACAGGCTTCAGCCTGTCCCGCACGCCATTTGGCTCAACTCGCCCAACCGGCTTCGGGTGCCCCGTACCCCGTCGCCGGACGCTCGCTGCGGACGGTACGGAAGCCCGACGCGCGAGCGAGGAGAGTTGGGGCGTTTCTTGCGGGGCGGGTGGGAGCGCCGTGCGAGGGAGTGGCGGGCGGATGAACCTTGCTTGCGCTGCGGGCTTCCGTCGCTTGTCAGCAACGCCGGCGAGCGGGGTACGGGGCACCCGAAGCCTCGCCGCGTTAGTAGGACAGGCTTTAGCCTGTCTTTATTGATGACAGGCTAAAACCTGTCCTACTAAAAGCGGAGAGGCACGGGGCTGCCTGTACCCTCTCGCGGGCTATGGAAGCGAGCGCAGGCAGGATGCCGAAAGCGAGCGAACGTCCGCCGAGAGGGTACAGGCAGCCCCGGGCCGGATTGGGCAACTTGATAGCGGATAACAGGCAGGGGATCCGCTTCGGGACGAAGCGGTCTACACGCCTAGCGGCGAAACGCCGCTCCGTCGAGCGCGTGCCCCTTCATCAATCGGTAGAGCGTACCGCGGGGGAGCTTCGCCTCGCGGGCGGCGGCAGTCACGTCGCCCTGGTGGCGGGTGAGAAGGTCGGCGAGAAACTGCCGCTCGAACCTGGCCATGTGTGCGGCCCGCTGCGCGAAGAAGCCCGTCTCCGCGCCGTCGCCGGCCGCACGGCCGGCCGCCGCCACGATGTCGTCAGGAAGATCCTCGACGCCCGCCGTCGCCGACCGCGTCATTGCCACCGCGCGACGCACGGCGTTTTGCAGTTCGCGGACGTTGCCCGGCCAGTGGTAGCCCCGGAGCACCTGGTAGGCGTCCATCGAGAGCCCGCTCACCGGCTTGCCCATCTCCTGCGCTGCCCGGTTCGCGAAAAACTCGGCGAGCAGGCCCACGTCGTCACCGCGTGCCCGCAGGGGCGGCAGATCGATCCGCACCACGTTGACCCGATAGAAGAGGTCGCGACGAAACTCCCCCCGCTCCACCATCTCGTCGAGGTTGCGCGACGTGGCGGCGATCACGCGCACGTCCACGGCCGTCTCCTGGCGGGCGCCCACCCGCCTCACTCGCCGCTCCTGCAAGACACGGAGCAGCTTCGCCTGCAGCGCCAGCGGCAGCTCGCCGATCTCGTCGAGAAAGAGCGTGCCGCCATCGGCAAACTCGATGAGCCCCATGCGGCGGGCATCGGCGCCGGTGAAGGCGCCCCGCTCGTGGCCGAAGAGCTCGGCCTCCATGAGGGCGTCGGGGATCGCGCCGCAATCGACTGGCACGAACGACGCCGCCGCGCGCCGGCTCCGCTGGTGGAGCGCGCGGGCCACGAGCTCCTTGCCCGTGCCGGTCTCGCCGGTGATGAGCACATCGACCGAGCTGCCGGCCACGCGATCGATCACGGAATAGACCTGCTTCATCGCCGAGCTTTCGCCGAGGAAGCCCTCGAACGAATAGGGCCGCTCGACGGCCCGCCGGAGCACCTCCTCCGCGTCGCGCCGCCGAGAGGCCGAGAGGATTCGCACGAGCGCGTCCTCGAGTTCAGCCTCCGCCCGCGCGGCATCGAGATAATCGCCGGCCCCCGCCTGGAGGCAGGCCCGCGCGGTGTCGATCGCGGGGGCGTCGTCGATGACGATGACAGGCAGATCGGGATCGGCCTCGTGGATCGCGCGAAACAATGTCTCGGCGCCGGCCGTGGCCCGCGACGTCACGATGCCGACATCCCAGGCATCGCCGGCGAGCGCCGCGCGGGCGGCCTCGACCGTCGGCTCCACGCGCAGGCCCATCGGCTGCAGACGGGCCACGAGCCGCGCATAGGGCAGACCGGCGGGGCCCGCGGGATCGACGACGAGGATGCGGGGCTGGCGCATGGCGGCGGGGCATCTGCTGGGATGACGGTGAGATCGCAAACCGCCGGCCGCCTGCCCGTTGTTCGCGAGACGAGAAGTATGCAGTGACCGGGAGCGGCGGGCAACGCGCGGCCCGCGGTGGCCGGGCAACGCGGCCTGTCTGACGACCGCTCAGCCGCGCTGCTACATTCAGGGGCTCGTCCATTCCCGGAGACTCTCCCCAGCATGGCCATCGATCCCTACGCGTCCTGCCCCGGCGGCACTTGCAAGAAGGTGAAGTTTTGTTGCCCCGATCTCGTGGGCGACCTCGAGCAGCTCGACCGCCTCATCGAGGGCGACCAGATTTCCGCGGCGCTCGAGCAGGTGAAGCGGCTGGCGGAGAAGCATCCCAAGCGGGCCTGCCTGATGGCGACGCAGGTGAAGCTCGAACTCGCCACGAAGCAGGTGGCCGAGGCCGCGGCGTCGAGCCGCGCATTTCTCGAGGCCTTTCCCGACAATCCGCTCGCCCTCGGCCATGCGGCCGTGAGCGAGGCGATCGCCGGAAACCTGCTGGAGGCGGCCGCCACGTTCGACAAGGCGAGGGAAGCCTCTGGTGACGAAGTCTCCCCCGACCTCGTGCGGATCGCCGCCACGCTCGTGCAGGCCGCGGCGCAGGCCGGCCACACCGGGTTTGCCCAGGGCATCGTCGAGTGGATGATCGACAAGTCGCTTGGCAGCGCGGAGGATCGTCGCGTGCTTGCGGCAGTCGTCGGCTCGTCGGGCGTCGCCCCCGCGCTCCGCACGAAGGTCCACTTCGAGGAGGCGCCGGCCGATGCACCGTGGAGGCTCGAGTTCGACACCGCGTTCAAGGCTGCCGGAGAGTGGCGGCTCCTGAAGGCGCTCACCGCGTTTCGGAGCCTCAAGGGCCTGGCTGGCGAGAGCCCCGAGATCTTCACCAACATCGCCGCGCTCTGCGAGATGCTCGCCCGTCCGTTCGAAGCCTCCGAGGCCTGGCTCAAGATCGCCGGGATGCGGGGCACCGCGGCCGACGACGCCATCGAGGCGACGGGCCGCGCGATCGCGCTCGAGACGGAGGCCGACGAGGACCGTTCACCGCAGGTTCGCTACGAGGTCACCCGCGGCCCGCTCGCCGCCGCCGAGGCTGCCGCCGGTGGGATCGAACTGCTCGAAGACCGTCTCCGGCACGACAGCCATTTCGAGCCCGCCCCCTTCGATCGCTCGACCTGGGTGGCGCGGGGTGCCGCACCGCCGCGGTCGGTGTACCGCGTGTTCGACGCGGCCGCCGATGCCGCCGCGCCGGGCAGGCTCGCGGCGAGTCTGCTGCTTTTCGGCAAGCAGACCGACCGCGAGGCCGAGGCGGTGCTGCAAGGTTTCGCGCCCGACCTGGCCGCGGCGCGGAGCATCGTGGAGCAGGTGCTCGGGCTTTCGTTGGCGGCCCCTGCGTCGCAGCCAGGCCTCCCCTCCGTCACTCCCACCAACTGGCTCCTCGCGAGCCAGTTCCGCATGAAGCCACCGGCGCCCCCCACGGCCCCGATCCCCGCGGGCGAGGACTCGCCGATCGACAAACTGCTCGACGAGCAACGTTCGCTGCTCTGGAGCCGCTTCATCGAGCTTTGGCCCGACACCGCGCTGCCCGAGCTCCTCGGCAAGACGCCGCGGGACGCGCTGAAGACGCCCGATGGCGCAATGCGAGTTGAGGCGCTCGTGAGCGAAGGCGAGGCCACGTCGCGGCAGCGCGACGCCTCCGAGGCCTGGACGGCCCTGCGCGGCCGGCTCGGTCTAAAATCCCCCCAGACCATCGAGGCGACCCGGCCGCTCGACGAGGTGCCGCCGCTGCGGTGGCATCGCGTGGCGTTGGCGAAGCTCGATCTCGACCAGCTGCGCGGGCTCTTCCTCACGGCCATGGATGCCGGCTTCGAACTGGCCGCCGAACGAGCGGCCGAGGCGATTCTCGCGCGGACCGACACGGCGCCCGAGGATCGCTGGGAGGCCTACAGCTTCCTCGAAGCCCGCGCCACCTCGAGCGTGAAGCGGCTCGAGATCATCGGCCACCTGCGCGAGCTCTCCAAGGAGCTCAAGGTGAGCGACGGCATGATCGACATCGCTGAGTTGCGGATCCGTCTGCAGCGTGGCGACCAGGCCGACATCATGCGTCTGCTCGAGCACCTTCGCCGCGATCACTCGCGCGACCAGCGGGTCCTCGAGGCGCTCGCGGAAGTGCTCGTCGAAGCCGGAGTCGATCTCTCGGCGCTCGCCGGGCAGGCGATGCCAGCGGGCGCAGCCGGCGGCATGCCAGCCGCGGCGCCGCCTGCAGCCTCCAATCCGGGCGGCATCTGGACTCCGGGCAGCCCGCAGCCGGGACAGTCGGGCGAGAAGAAGACGATCTGGACGCCGAACTGACGGCCGGGCCATGGAATGGAGCGGGTTTGACGTCGCCGCGATGCAGCGGGCCATCGAACTGGCCCGCCGCGGTGAAGGGCATGTCGAGCCCAACCCGATGGTGGGCGCCGTCGTCGCCGCCGCCGGAAGAATCATCGGCGAGGGCTTTCACGCGCGGTTTGGCGGGCCGCACGCCGAGGTCGAGGCCTTGCTCGCGGCGGGCGCCGCCGCCCGCCGGGCCACGCTCTATGTCACGCTCGAACCCTGCTGCCACCACGGCAAGACGCCCCCCTGCACCGAGGCGGTCGTCGCGGCCGGTATCGCCCGCGTGGTGATCGCCGCCCGCGATCCCTTCCCCGCGGTGAATGGCGGCGGCGTCGCGGCCCTCCGCACGGCTGGCATCTCCGTGGAGGCCGGGCTCTGCGAGCGCGAGGCGCTGCGGCTCACGGCCCCCTTCCGCAAACTCGTCGAAGCAAAGAAGCCCTGGGTGATCGCCAAGTGGGCGATGAGCCTCGACGGCCGCATGGCAACAGCCACTGGCGAGAGCCGCTGGATCTCGTCGGCGACGTCGCGGGAAATCGTCCACGGGCTGCGCGGCCGCGTCGATGCGATCGTCGTCGGCATCGGCACGGCGCTCGCCGACGACCCGCAGCTCACAGCCCGCCCCGGCGACGGCTCCATTCCACCGCGCCAGCCGATGCGGGTCGTCCTCGACTCGGCGGCGCGGCTGCCGCTCGACAGCCGGCTCGTGCAGACGGCCCGCACGCACGCCGTGCTCGTGGCAGTCGGTCCCGATGCCCCGGCGGATCGGCGGGAAGCGCTCGCCGCGGCCGGCTGCGAGGTCTGGACCGGCCGCGAGCGCGATCCTGGCGAGCGGCTCACGCCGCTCTTCGTGGAACTCGGCCGTCGCCGGTTCACGAACGTGCTCGTCGAGGGAGGCTCGGGCGTCCTCGGCAGCCTCTTCGATCGCGGCGAGGCGGACGAGGCGTGGGCGTTCATCGCGCCGAAGATCATCGGGGGCGCCGCGGCCCCAGCCCCGATCGGCGGCCACGGCATTGCGGGCATGGCCGACGCCGCAGGGATCGAAATTGAGGAGATCACCCGGCCTGGCGGCGACCTCTTCGTCCGCGGGCTCGTGGCGCGGCGCGCGTAGGTGGCGTGACGGAAGCCCGACGCGATTGCGAGGCAGTCTGAAGGCTACCCTACGTGACTCGCTCGAGCTTCGTGACCCGGCCGGTGCTCACCCATTCCGCTACGAAGATATCGCCGGCGGGCGTGAAGCAGGCATCGTGCGGATGCACGAACTGGCCGTCGAGCCACTTGTCGGGCTGGCCACGGAGGTTCTTGATCTCGCCGAGCCGGTCGACCGCCCGGCCGAGCCTTGCCACGACGTTGTTCTTCTCGTCGAGCAGCGTCACGCAGGACTTCAGCTCCGGCACAAGTAAAAGGTTTTTCCAGGTGTCGATGTTGGCGGGCAGACCGAAGCCCGTCAGCGTCTCCTTGTAGGTGCCGTCCATCGAGAAGATCTGCAGCGTGTCGTGGGCGCGGTCGGTCACGACGATCGTCGGCGCGCGGGCCGAGCCATCGGCCGCGGGCCGGCGGTCGATCCAGAGACCGTGGGACGTGTTGAACGTGCCCTTGCCTTCGCCGGCGCCGCCAAAGGCGCTCACCCACTTCGCATCCTTGTCGAAGCGGTGAATCTTGAACGAGCCATAGCCGTCGGCGAGCAGAAACCCGCCATCGTCGAGAAACGCGAAGTTGGTGGGCAGGAATCCCTGCCGGGTCCAGTTCGGCTTGGTCGACGTATCTTCGCCCGGGGCATAGGCCCCGGACTCCATCGGTGCCTTGCGATACCAGACGATCTCGCCGTCGAGCGTCATCTTCGCGAATGACTTCACCTGCTGGTAGCCGCAGACGTAGAGAAACTCCTCGTTGCCCTCCTTGCGGACCTCGATCCCGTGGCCGCCCCCCTGAAGCTCGCTACCGAAGCCGCGGATGAATTTTCCAGTTGGATCAAAGACGAAGATCGCGGGGTGGTCTTTTCTCTCCTTTTTGCCCTCGTGGATCACGTAGAGATTGCCCGCGGCATCGACGGCGACGCCGTGCGTGGTCTGCCAGGAAAAGGGAGCGGGCAGTTGCGGGAAGTTGTGGCGGACGCGGAACGTGTGGGCCCCTTCACCGACGAGCGTCTCGTTGCCAAGCCGGCGAGCCCTGGCCTGGGCAGGCCGCATCGTGGCGGCGGCGGCCGTGGCGGCAGCAACGCCGGCAAACACTCGGCGGGAGAGACGTCGCGGAAACATGCCCTGGGGCATCAGCGGCTCCTTCAAAAACGTGTTCGGGGCGCGACCAGCAGGCCTTGCGCGCCGCGCCGGCGCGACAGGGCCAAAAAACGGTGTCAGCGTAGCACAAAACACTGCTTCGTCGGCCCAGCCCGGCCTGGCGCGCCTCATCGGCGAGACACCGCCCCGCCCCTCACCGCGATAGAATGCGGCTGAAACTGCCGTCCTCCATTTGGCACGCGGTGTGCATTACAAGAATCCAGTCGAGAGCCGATCAACGTGATCGGACGCCAGGATCGAAACCAGACCGAACAAAGGACAAACGCCATGAAGAAGATCGAAGCAATCATCCGCCATTTCAAGCTCGAGGAAGTGAAGGACGCCCTCAACGCCCTGGGCGTGAAGGGCATGACCGTCACGGAAGTCCGCGGTTTCGGCCGCCAGAAGGGGCACACGGAAACCTACCGCGGTGCCGAGTACTCGGTCGACTTCCTGCCGAAGGTGAAGATCGAGGTCGTGGTCGACGAAACCGAGGCGCAGAACGTGATCAACAAGATCATGACCACCGCGCGGACCGGCCAGGTCGGCGACGGCAAGATCTTCGTGACGAACCTCGCCGACGTGATCCGCATCCGCACGGGTGAGACCGCCGGCGCGGCGATCTAGTTTCACGGCTGCAGGGGCCAATCATGGCCCCTGCAGCCTGTGGGCGCAGACCGCTGCCGAGAGTAGACCGCTTGCGGAGCAAGCGGATCTGGATCCGCTTGCGGAGCAAGCGGTCTACTTTCCGTCAGTGCCCCTGGTATCCGATGCTGAGGAGCCAGAATCGGCGGAAGCTCGCCGAGCGTATGCAATTTCGACCTTCTGAGGTCAGCAGCTCCGTAGGTCGTGCGCGGAGAAATTGCAGCGCGAAGGCGACTTCTGCCGTTCTGGCGGCCAATACGGACGCCGGCACATGCGTCGCGGAGAGACGGGCACGACAGGCTGAAGCCTGTCCTACTTGAGCGGGTGGGTCATCTCGACGGGCACGACCCATTGGTCGTATTGCTCGGGCGTGACGTAGCCCAGGCCGACGGCGGCCTCCTTCAGGCTCGTCCCTTCGACGTGGGCCTTCTTCGCGATCTTCGCCGACTTCTCGTAGCCGATGTGCGTATTGAGGGCAGTCACGAGCATCAGCGAGTCATCGAGGTGGTGCTTGATGCGGGCGAGATTCGGCTCGATGCCGGTCGCGCAGTGGATCCGCATCGAATCACACGCGTCGGCCAGCAGATCGGCGCTTTCGAGCACGTTGTGCACCATCAGCGGCTTGAAGACGTTGAGCTGGAAATGCCCCTGCGAGCCGGCGAAGGCCACCGCGGCATCGTTGCCCAACACCTGCACGCAGACCATCGTCATCGCCTCGCACTGCGTGGGATTCACCTTGCCGGGCATGATCGAACTGCCCGGCTCGTTTTCCGGGATCGAGATCTCGCCGATGCCGCACCGCGGCCCGGAGGCCAGGAGCCGGATGTCGCTGGCGATCTTGAAGAGGGCGACGGCGAGGCCGCGCTCGGCCGCGCTCACGTCCACCATGGCATCGTGGGCGGCGAGCGCCGCAAACTTGTTGGGCGCCGACACGAACGGGTGGCCGGTCTCCTTCGCGATGAAAGACGCCGCCACGTCGCCAAAGCGCGGATGGGCGTTGAGCCCCGTGCCGACGGCCGTGCCGCCGATGGCGAGGTCGTAGAGGCCGGGCATCGCCCGCTCGACCGCCTGGATCCGGTCGTCGAGTTGGGCCCGCCAGCTCGAAATTTCCTGACCGAGCGTGATTGGGGTGGCATCCTGGAGGTGCGTCCGGCCGATCTTCACGACGTCGGCGTATCGCTTTTCGAGCGTCGCAAACACGTCGCGGAGGCTGCGGACCGCCGGCAACAGCCGGTCGTGGATCACCTCGACGGCGGCGATGTGCATCGCCGTCGGGAACGTGTCGTTGGACGACTGCCCGCGGTTGACGTCGTCGTTGGGATGGACCGGCTTCTTCGAGCCCATCACGCCGCCGGCGATCTCGATCGCGCGGTTCGAGATCACCTCGTTGGCGTTCATATTTGACTGCGTGCCGCTGCCGGTCTGGAAGACGACGAGCGGGAAGTGGTCGTCGAGCTTGCCGGCGATCACCTCGTCGGCGGCCTGCACGACCAGCTTGACCGTCGCGGGGGACAGCTGGCCGAGCTCGCCGTTGGCAAGAGCCGCCGACTTCTTGAGGATGCCGAGGGCCCGCTTCACTGCCCGGCCCCACTGGAATCGATCCACGCCGATCTTGAAGTTGTCGCGCGAACGCTCGGTCTGGGCGCCCCAATAGCGGTCGGCGGGCACCTGCACCTCGCCCATGCTGTCGGATTCGGTACGAAACTGCTGTGCTGGCATCGGACACCTCCGCGGGTCAGTGTAGGGCGATTTCGCGGCGCCGGTAGCCTCCCGTCCGTAGACCGCTTGTTCCACAAGCGGATCTGGATCCGCTTGCGGAGCAAGCGGTCTACTTGGAGACAGGCTGAAGCCTGTCCTACTTGAAGAAGGGTTTGCGGCGGTCGCTGGCGGTCTTCGCGGGCTCGGCGGCGACGGCGGCCGGCTCGCGCAGGCCCAGCGCGAGCGAGAACCAGCCGTCGTTGCTGACGGTCTGCACCGCGTGCATGCCGGCGAGCCGCGGGTTGCCGACCATGCGTTCGGGCAACAGCGGAATCGGCCGTTCCTTCGGGAAGATCTTGCTGAAGATCGTCCGCAGGGCGAACTCGATCCGGCCCTGATGCCCCGGACCGCTGAGCTGCACCGGCCCCTCGCGCTCGAGGAAGACCTGTGGCGAGACGGCCGAAGGCTTGTAGGCCACATGGGCGACGATGTCATACCAGTTGCGACGGCCGCTCTCGATCGCGTCGAGCGCCACCCGCACATGCACGAGCCCATCGCGGCATTCCACCCGCAGCGGCTGCACCTTGGCGAACGAGACAGTCACGCCCTCCGGCAGGTCGTCCGGAACCCGTTGCTCCACCCCGATGCGTTCGCACATTAGGCGGATGAGCTCCTCGAGGCTGAGCCGCCGGCCGCCGAGTTCGAGTCGTTCGAGGGCGTTGTTGATCGTCGAGTCGTGCACCTGCAGGCTGAGCATGGCGTCGGCGGGCGTCCGCGGCCGCGGCGTGTGCGCGGCGAGCTGGTCGTCGCCCGCGAGCCGCAGGCGAAGCGTGGCCGTCGTCGGCGTCGTCTCCATCCCCACCGGCGTCGGCTCGAGGCCGAGCCGCACCATCGGCGACCAGATCTGCTCTCGAATCCGTTCGGCGATCTCCGCGAACTTCGGCTCCGACTGCGCATCGACCTCCCGGCATGAGGTATTGATGATCCTGTCGATCACCTCGCGGTTGGCCTGCGGCAGGCTTTCGTCGTGCTGGTTGCGCACGATGTTTCGCACGACCGACCGCATGATCGGCACCGAATCGAAACTCGTCTGCACGTTGGCCAGTTGCGTGCGATTCGAGGCCACGCCCGTGGCATTGCCAAAGAGCAGGCCCTCGGAGCAGATCTTGATCGGCTTGCGGACGGTGAACGATGAATCGCCGTGCGAGGTGAGCGAGACGCCGGCCGCGTCGGTGACGGTGCGGCTCGACACGTCGCCGTGCACCTCGAGGTCGAAGCAGATCTCGTCGGAGTCGGGCGTGAAGCGGACCTTCGTGGACTGCTCGACCGTGCGCGTGCCCCGCACCTTGCGTCCCATCACGAATTCGTCCACCGGCCCCGTCATCACCGTCGTCTCGGGCAGCATCTTCTCGAGAAACTGCTGGTGCACGGCGACCCGGACGTTTGCCGAGAGGTAGTGATCGCGGACAGCCTTCGCCACGCCGGGCGTGCCGGGATGGCCCGTGGCCTCGAGCGCCCCGAGCGCGGTGGCCGCCAGCGCCGCATCCACAGGTGAGAGCGACACCTCGAATCGCTCGATCGAGTCGAGCAGCTTGGCGGTCTCCGTCGCGATGATGGCGTGCGCGGCGGCGTCGATCGGTGCCGCGGCGACGGGGGGCGGCCCGCTCATCACGGCAAACAGGCCGGCGGCCGATCGCCACACGGCCACGCGGCGGGCGAGCGCGAGGGCGGCCCGCCTCACGAGCGAGGCGCTGGCGTGGTCGGCGGTCGAGTCGGCGATCCCCATGCCGGCATGCACCGATTCGCCGAGCGTCACAAGCTCACTTTCGGCCGCCGGATCCCCGGGTCCGGCCGTTGCCGCGACGGCTCTCAGCCGCGCGATGGCCTCGGTCGCCCACGGCCCTGAAGCCGCGCCATCCGCCGAAGCCGCGGTCGATGCGATCTGTTCGAGCTGATGGCCAAGCTTCGCCGCCACGGGCCAGACATGGATGCTCGGCGGCTGCTGCCGCGCGGGCATCGCCGGCGACGGTCCATCGGTGGAGTCGGCGATCGCGACGCGGTCGCGGCCGAGCAGGCGTTCGGCCACACGCAGCCGTGGACGCAACCCTTGCGCCGGTTCGCCGCGGAGTCCCCCTGCGACCGGCCCACGAAGGCCGATTCTCGGCGCGGGCGCGGCGGCCGGCTTGGGCTGCGCGCTCTGTGACGGGGCATCGGACCAGTTCACACTGTCTGGATCGACCCACTCATCGCCGGGCAGGGGTGCGCTGCCGAGCGACTCATGGGCCAGTGATCCGGCCTCCGTCGGCGGGATGGCTTCAGCCGGTGAGTTGGCCTCAGCCAGCGGGCCGGCCTCGGACGGAGGCTCGGGCAGCCGACTCGGCGCCAGTGAGGGCTCCACTTTTTCAGCAGGCGGCCTGGCCGTCTGCACCCGGACCACAAGGGCGCGAAGCGATTCTTCCACCGGCTGGTGATTCGGCTGCGACGCTGATTGCGCCGATTCAGCCGACTGAACCTCGGCGGTCGGAGGCGTGTTCAGGAGCGTGGTCGGCGGCACTTGCGCCGCCAGCACCGGGGCGGCCGGCTCGGGTCTTGAAGTCGCGACCGGAGATGGAACCACCTGGCCGACGGCGATGGCCGATCGCATCGCCGCAGCCGATCCGGGATGAATGGCCTGCCCGTCGTTGAGCGCAAGCCGCTCCGCTGGACGTGGCAAAGAGGAGTCCTTCGCCGGGGGCGACGACGAATCCGCCGCAGGCTCCTCGAGTCCGAAGTAGGGCTCCGGAACCGGCTCCCAGGCCCGCGGCGCGAAGATGCCTGCCGTCAGGAGAAGTCCGGCGACGAACGACGAGACAAAGATCGATCCGGCGCGTTTGTCGGCCATTCCCCGCCCCCGTAGATCCTTCGATCGAACCTTCAAATCCCGCGCCGGGCGGCGACTCACTCCGCCCGCATAGATGGATCGACGGGTACGACCCGAAAAATCGATTGCTCCGACGGCCTGCCGTCACGGTCTGCCAACGGGCGGGCTCAGGCGGCCAATAGCGCGAGCACGGGCAGCCAGGGGGAGCGGGCGGCTTCAGGCAGGATGGGCAAGCCGCGGCTCTTCGAGGATCGCGGTCCAGGCATCGACGAGGATCGTGAGATTCGCGTTGCGATCGATCGCGTCGATCGCGTCGAGCGTGTGGGCGAGCGCCGCCGAGGCGTCTTCGGCGTCGCCGGCCCAGGCCTCGACCGCCCGCGCGATGATCGGGTCGGCCGGCACCTCTCCCGCCACGTCGCGCCGCAGCACGCCCCGCAGGTAGTCGATCGCCGACTCGAGCACGAGCCGCAGCCGCGCCCGGCGAGGCCCAGCGTCCTTGCCCGCCGCCTCGACGACCGCGAGCGTCTCGCGGGCGAGATCGACGCCGTGCAGCGGCCGCTTGGCGAGCAGCGCGACGAGCCTCCCGCGAAACTCCGCGAGCGCCGGATCGAGGAGCATGCGCGCCCGCGCGAGGCTGCCGGCAGCCGCAGCCGCGATCGATTGCAGGCGGGCCTCTTCGACGGGCTCGGCCGTGGTCTCGCGCTTGAGAATCCGCAACACCGCATCGGCGGCGAGCGGTCGAAACCGCACGATCTGGCACCGCGAGCGGATCGTCGGCAATTGCCGTTCGAAGGCCGTGCCCACGAGGATCATCACCGCGCCGTCCGGCGGCTCCTCGAGTGTCTTGAGCAGGCAGTTGGCGGCCTCGTCGGAGAGCAGGTCGGCATCGAGGATGATCGCCACCTTCCGGCCGCCGAGCGCCGGCCGCAGGAGAATCCGCCAGCAGAGCCCTTCCCGCATGCGGTGATCGGCGTCGCCGATGAGGGCATCGAGCGGGATCGTCGCGCGGTCTTCCGGTTTCTGCACGATGTCGATGTCGGGATGGCTGCCCGCTTCGGCCTGCACGCACGATGCGCAGGCGTCGCAGGGCAGGAGCCCGGGCCGCGGCTGCGCGCAGGTGAGGGACTTCGCGAGCTTCCGCGCGAATGTCGACTTGCCGACCCCCTCGGGACCGATGAAGAGATACGAGCCGGCGACACGGCCTTTGGTCTGCGCCTTTACGAAGGCGTCGACGACCGCGTCATGTCCCTCGATTCCCTGCCACGCCATGGGTCAGGCCAGCTCCGCAAAGCGATCGGAGACCACGCGGCGGATCCGGGCGGCGACCTCGTCGATGCCGCCGGTCGCGTCGACCAGCACGACGCGATCGGGGCTCCGCGCCGCCTCCGCATGGTAGCCCGCATGCACCCGCCGCCGGTAGCCATCGCCACGGTTCTCGAGCTTGTCGAGCGGCCGATCGAGCCGCCGCGCCGATGTCTCGAGATCGACGTCGAGTACGATCACAAGATCGGGATGCAGTCCGCCGGTGGCCACGTCGGCCACGCCGCGAATGACGTCGGGATCGATGCCGCCGGCATGCCCCTGGTAGACGATGTTGGAGAGCACATAGCGGTCGGAGACGACCCACGCGCCGCGGTCGAGCGCCGGCCGGATCACCTGGCTCACGAGCTGCGCCCGCGCGGCCATGTAGAGCATCATCTCGGCGGTGGGCGCGAGCTCGAGATCGTGGCGGTCGAGCAGGATCGCGCGGATCGCGTCGCCCGCCGGCGTCGAGCCGGGATCGCGGCAGGTGACGAACTCGCGGCCCCGTTCGCCGAGCCAGGCCGCGATCGCGGCGATCTGCGAGCTCTTGCCGGCGCCGTCGATCCCCTCGAGCACGATGAACCGCGCTGGAGCACCGTGCGAGCCGTTGACCGTCGCCGCGGCATTCATGGCTTTTGCTCCGGCGGTTTTGCCGGCGCCGCCACGAGCCGCTGGATGCCGAGCGGGTCGGACGGATCGAGCGGGGCGATCCGCCGGCAGACGTCGCGGGCCATCGACTGCCGGCCCGTCTCGAGCAGGCAGTGCACGAGGCCCTTTGCCGCCTCGTGGAACGGGCGGTTGCCGGCCAGCGCGTAGGGGAGTGACTGCGGGTTGCCTGCCGCCTCGAGCGCCCTCAACGCAAGCTCGTAGGCGCGGCCGAAGTGGCCGCGGGCGAGCTTCGCGTCGTCGTCCTCCAGCGCGATGAGTCCGAGCTGCACGTGCGCGTCGAGGTGGTCGGGGCACTCCGAGAGCAGCCAGACGAGCTCTTCGCGGGCGATCTCGATCTCGCCCGCCTCCACCATCGCCTCGACCTCCTCGATGTCCTCGCGGCGCCGGCGGGCGCACCGTGGATGGACCAGCTCCCAGGCCTTGCCCGCGGGGGACTCGTGTTCTTTGACCCTGAGTTTTTCGGTCATGGTGCCTGGCCGGGGCCGACGGGAAGGAACGCTACACTCCTCCCGTTGGAACGCACCAAAAACCTGTTTGCAAGGGGCCGTCGTGGCGAGGGGCAACGTGAAGGCTGAAGACCGCCGGGCGCGGCCGCCCGCCGCCGGCAGGGTCGCGCCGCCGCTCTTGGCCTGGTATGCCCGGTCCCGTCGCGACCTGCCCTGGCGGCGCTCGCGCGATCCCTATCGCGTCTGGGTGAGCGAGATCATGCTCCAGCAGACACAGGTGGAGCGGGTGAAGGTTTTTTTCACCCGGTTCATCGCGGCGTTTCCGAGCGTGCGGGCGCTCGCGGCGGCCGACGAGCACGACGTCCTCCGCCTCTGGGAGGGCCTCGGCTACTACCGCCGCGCGCGGCAGCTCCATGCCGCCGCCAAGCAGATCGTCGCGGAGCATCGCGGCCGGTTTCCGCGGAGCCTCGATGGGCTGCGCGGCCTGCCGGGGATCGGACGCTACACCGCCGGCGCGATTCTCTCGATCGCGTTCGACGGGCGGGCCCCCATCGTGGAGGCCAACTCGCGGCGGGTGATCGCGCGGCTCTTCGGCCACGCTGCGAGGCTCGACGGCCCCGGCGGCGATGCGCCGATCTGGGAGATCGCCGAACGTATCGTTCCCGAGGAGAGTCCCGGCACGTTCAACCAGGCGCTGATGGATCTGGGGGCGCTCGTCTGCACGCCCGACCGGCCGCTCTGCACGACTTGCCCGCTCGCCCGCCTCTGCGTGGCGCACCGCACCAATCGCACGGACACGATCCCCGCGCGGGCCCCGCGCCGGAAGACGAAGGAGGTCCGCGAGATTGCCGTCGTCCTCCGGCAAGCGAACCGCGTGCTCGTGGAGCGGCGCGGCGACGGGGAATGGTGGGCCGGCCTCTGGGATTTTCCGCGGGCCACCTCGCCGCGATCGCTCGCCTCCTTCGGGCCCGGCAAGAAGCGCAGGCTGGGCAGGATCGCCCACACGGTCACTCACCACAAAATCTCGCTGGAAATCGTCGAAATCACCCTCTCACGGCCGCCGCGTGCGGCCGCGAATCGCGCTTGGGTGCCGGTGGGAAAACTCGCTACGCTGGCAATGTCTGCACCGGGACGACGGATTGCCGTCATGATCGGGCGGCAGTGACCGCGTGCGAGAAAGAGGAGTGCCATGAATCGTCTGTTTGTCATCGCCCTGTCGATCGCCCTGGCCTTTCCGGTCACTTGGACTGCCCGCTTGACCGCGGGCGAGCCCTCGTCGGGTGCAGCCGTCTCCGAAGGCATCGCGAAGATGGCCTGGGACCTCGTTCGAACCGCCGGCAACGGCAACGTGATCCTGTCGCCGGCGAGCGTCTGGGGTGCGCTGGCGATGACCCACGCCGGCGCCCGCGGCGGCACGGCCGCGGAGATCGCCGCGGTGCTCGGCATGCCCGATGACCGCGAGCAACTGGCCGGCGCCGTCGAGAGCCTCCGCAGCACGTTCAAGATCGCCAAGGGGCAGCACATCACGCTTGAGCGGGCCAACCGCCTCTGGGTGCAGCGCGGCAAGCCGCTCGATCCCGCCTTCACGACGCTCTTGAAGGATCGGCACAACGCGGCCGCGGGCGAGGTCGATTTCGCCGGAACGAGCGAGGCCGCGCGGGCCGAGGTCAACAAGTGGGTGAGCGACCAGACCGCGGGCAAGATCCCCGAGTTGATGAAGCCGAACACGATCGATCCGCTCACGCGGCTCGTGCTCACCAACGCGATCTATTTCAAGGGTCCGTGGGCAGATCCATTCGACAAGTCGGCCACGGTCCCGGAGCCCTTCCTGCTCGCCGGCGGCCAGAAGGCCGTCGTGCCCTTCATGCATCGATCCGGCAACATGACCGCCGGCAAGGTGAGCGTGGCCGGCCACGCCGCCACCGCCTGCGAGATTCCCTATGCGGGCAACCGGCTCGCGATGATGGTCGTCGTGCCCGACGCCGTGGACGGCCTCGACCAGGTGGTCGCCGGGCTCGACAGCCACTGGCGCGATTCGTGGGAGACGAATGGGCAGAAGTCGCTCGTCTCCCGGCCGGTCAACCTCGCGCTGCCTCGGTGGACCGCCCGCTCGCCGCTCTCGCTCAAGGCGCCGCTCATGGCGATGGGGATGCGGCAGGCATTCGAAGCCGGCGCGGCCGACTTCTCGGGGATCGATGGCACGAAGGACCTGCTCGTGTCGGCGGTCGTGCACGAGGGCTTCGTCGACGTGACCGAGGAGGGCACCGAGGCCGCCGCGGCCACCGGCGTGGCCATCGGCGTGAGAAGCGCGGCACCATCGCCGGAACCGCCGCTCGTCGTCCGGGCCGACCGCCCCTTCGCCTGGGCGATCATCGAGCGGGCCACGGGCACGATCCTCTTCGCCGGCACCGTCCGCGACCCGCGCGGCTAAGTAAGGTAGGCTTCAGCCTGCCAAAGTAGGGTAGGCTTCAGCCTGCCAAAGTAGTCCGCTTCCTCCGGAAGCGCATCCCCAATCACCCCGCGCGACATCGCGCCGGCTCTCTTCCCAAAGGAACCATCTCGATGCGCGCGACGCACACCCTGCTTGTGGCGCTGGTTTCGGCCCTGCTTCCCTCCCTGGCGATTGCCGCGGAGACCAGTAAGCCGCTCAAGGTGCTCTGCGTCATCGGCGGCGGCTGGCACGACTACGCCGCGCAGTCGCAGATTCTCAAGCAGGGAATCGAGGCCCGTGTGCGGTCGCACGTCGACGTGGCCTACAGCTCCGAACCTTCCGGCAAGGCCACGTTCGACATCTACGGCAACCCCAACTGGGCCGAAGGCTACGACGTCGTCATTCACGACGAGTGCACGTGCGACGTGACCGACAGCGGCTACATCGAGCGGATTCTCGCGGCCCACCGTCGTGGCACACCGGCAGTCAACCTCCACTGCGCGATGCACTCCTATCGCCGGGGCAACTTCCGGGAGCCGGTTCCGCCCGGCGCCGACAACGCAGACTGGTATGAGATGGTCGGGCTGCAGTCGACAGGACATGGTCCGCAGCAGCCGATCGAAGTCATTTTTACCGACCGCGCGCATCCGATCACGAAGCCACTCGCCGACTGGAAGACGGTCAACGAGGAGCTCTACAACAACATCCAGGTCCTGCCGACTGCGAAGGTGCTCGCCTCGGGCCGGCAACTCGTGCCGCCGAAGCCGAAAAAAGACGAGCCTGCCGACCCAGCAGCCCAGCCGACCGAGGCGAAAGCAGCCGTCGTGTGGGTCAACGAGTACGGTCCCAACAAGACGCGGATCTTCAGCACGTCGCTCGGACATAACAACGCAACCGTCGCCGACGACCGTTACCTGGACCTCGTGGCTCGCGGCCTGCTCTGGGCGGCCGGCCGTCTCGACGACGATGGCACGCCCGACGCGGGGCTCGAACTCTCCCCCGGCGAGGCCGCCGCGGCGAGCGACTGGTCCTCGTCCGTGAACCTGCCGGCCGCGGAGCAGGCCCGCGCGGTGCGGCTCTTCAACGGCCGTGACTTCGAGGGCTGGGAGGGCCACATCGATCCTTATTGGTCGATCGACGGCGCCGAGATCGTGGGCCGCAACACCGCCGAGAATGCCCCGCCGGTCAGCACTTATCTGCTCACGAAGAACCCATACCGCAACTTCCGGCTCCTCTTCGAGGGGAAGCTCGTGACGAGCGAGATGCACTCGGGCGTCGCCATCTGGGGCAAGAAGTTCGACAAGGATGGCGAGGCCTCGAGCTACCAGGGCCACCTCGTGATGTTTCCGTCGGGCTGGGGCCTCTACGATCTCTATCGCCGCAGCGGGATCAGTGGCGACCAGGACGGCAAGGCGAAGAAGGCCGGCCGGCAGCACGACTGGAACCAGATGGAGATCCTCGCGATCGGCAACCGCATCCGCTTCGCCGTGAACGGCCAGGCGGTGCTCGACTGGACCGACCCCAAGCCGGAACTCTGCGCGAGTGGACCGATCGGCCTCCAGCTTCATTCCAACAAGGTGCCGCAGGAGGTCCGGTTCCGCGGCCTCCGGATCGTGGAAAACCCGCAGGATGTTCTCGTCACGGCCACCCCGACGCCGCAGTAGCTGCCGGCTGGTAGACCGCTTCGGGACGAAGCGGTCTACGAGTGACAGGCTAAAGCCTGTCCTACTGGGGGCACCCTTTTGGAGTCATGCGGTATCGCTATCATGGGGGCACAACCCCGGAAAGGAGACCCGACGGCGTGGCACGTGCAGCACTGGCTCTCGAGGATGGCACGGTCTATTTCGGTGAGTCGTTTGGCGGCCCTGGCACCGTCTCTGGCGAGGTCTGCTTCAACACGTCGATGACGGGGTATCAGGAGATCCTCACCGATCCCTCCTACCGCGGCCAGATCCTCACGATGACCGCGCCGCAGATCGGCAACTACGGCGTCAACCACGCCGATGTCGAAAGCGGCAAGCTCCAGATGGCCGGCTTCGTGGTCCGCGAGGCGAGCCGCATGGCGAGCAACTTCACGGCCGAGGGTACGCTCGGCGACTACCTCGCGAAGGCCGGCGTCGTCGGCATCGCCGGGATCGACACGCGGGCGCTCGTGCGGCGGCTCCGGATCCGCGGCGCGATGACGGGCGTGCTCTCGAGCGAGGTTCTCGACGCCACGAAGCTTATCGCCATGGCCAAGGCGGCGCCGCAGCTCGTGGGGCACGATCTCGTTCGCGAGGTGATGCCGGATCGCCAGAGCGAGTGGACCGAGCGTCTCGATGCCTGGGGCGAGCCACTGCCGCAGCCAACGGAAGGCGGAGTGTTTCCCGCGAAGCCCTCGTTCGCCGGCGAGAAGCACGTGGTCGCGCTCGACTACGGCATGAAGTGGAACATCGCCCGCCATCTCGCGAGCAACGGCTGCCGCGTGACGGTGCTGCCGGGGAAGGCGACGGCGGCCGAGGTGCTCGCGCTCGGGCCCGACGGCGTGTTTCTCTCCAACGGCCCCGGCGATCCCGAAGTGCTCGACTACTGCGTGGCCACGGTCCGCGACCTCGTCGGCAAGGTGCCGCTCTTCGGCATCTGCCTGGGGCACCAGCTGCTCTCGCTCGCCTGCGGCGCGAAGACGTTCAAGCTCAAGTTTGGCCACCGCGGCGCGAACCAGCCCGTGATGGATCTCGAGACCGGCAAGGTGGAGATCACGTCGCAAAACCACGGCTTCGCGGTCGACGAGGCCACGCTGCCGCCGGAGCTCGTGGTGACACACCGCAACCTCAACGACGGCACGATCGAAGGGGTGCGGCACAAGACGGCCAATGCCGCGAGCGTGCAGTATCACCCCGAGGCCGCCGCCGGCCCGCACGACTCGGCCTATCTGTTCGAGCGATTCCGCCGCATGATGGCGTGAAGTAGGACAGGCTTCAGCCTGTCGCCGTTCCTGACAGGCTGAAGCCTGTCCTACTTTTCCGGCACGGTGATCGTGAATGTCTGCTCGCCGGCAGAGTGCTTGAAAAACTCGTCGCGGTTCCACTGCGGCTGCTCCGAGTCCTTCGGAGAGGGCGGATCGAACGTGGCTCTCAGTTCATAGGTGCGCTCGTCGATCCGCGTGTAGCCGTAGGGCTGTTTCGTGACCGGGTCGGCGACGTCGGCCACGAACGTATCGGGATCCTTCGCAAGGTCGTCGAGTGTCGCGGGCAACGATCCTCGCCGCGTGTGGTACTGCTCGATGCTGGACTGGAGCGCCCGCAGATCGCCGACCCGCTGGCCGTCGAGCCGCAGCATCCTCGCCCGCATCGGGCTGCCGATGAGGCCCAGCGCCGCGACGAGCGCCGCCATCGGGTTGGCGGCGGCGTCGCGGGCGATCGTGCGGCGCACCAGGGCGAGGATCGGCAGCGAAACGATCAGCGCGGCAGCCGCCCAGCGGAGAATTGGATACACGAACATGCCGCGGTCGCCCGGTAGCGGCAGTCAGCGATCGATGAGCACGAAGAGGATCGAGCCGGTGGCGAGGGCGGCATGGTAGAGCGTGGCCGTGGAAAGCAGGTTCAAGAACGCGTCGCGCGGCGAGCTCGACACCCGCTTCCGCGGCACGGGCACCGGCAGCGGTGACTCGGCGAACTCGTCGAGCGCGGTCTGTGCCTCGCGGGCCGACCAGCCCGCGTTCTCGAGGCCGCGGGCTATCTCGGCCCGCGACAGCCCCCGTTCGAGGCATGACTTCACGAAGGCGACGAGCACGTCAGGGGCGGCGGGCATGGATTTTCTTCCTGGAGGAATAAAACCCTCGATATTCCACAGCAAAACCGGGTTTTTTGACAACCAGCCGCCGTGTGCCAGAGTTGAGGGAAGTCTCGGGCCGCATCCCGGCTTCACCCGAGGACGGATTTCGCCAGCCCGTCCGCGGCCCCCAGTCTCTGCGACAAGGAGTCTTCTCTCATGGTCCGTCTGTTCACCGTCGGCGCGCTCGCCGCCGTTTTCGCTCTGCTCGCCGCGTCGGCCGATGCCGGCTTCGGCCATCACCGTCGCCACCTGGATCCCACCTGCGCCGCCCCGGAGGCCAGCTGTGCCGCCGAGCCCGGCTGCAGCGCGTTCGAGCCGGCCTGTGCCATCGAACCGTCGTGCGGCTTCGAGCCCGGTTGCGGCGCCGAAACCTGCTGTCCGACGAATCCCTGCATCAAGTACCGCCACAAGCACGCCCACAAGCACAAGTGTGCCAAGGGCTGCTGCGAGGAGCCGACCTACCAGACGGTGCTCACCCCGACGAGCCCGGAGACCTGCTGCACGGTGAACGTGCCGGTGTGTCTCCCGGCCTGCTGCCAGGGCTGCCCGTGCGAGACCTCGCGGTGCACGCTCTTCGGCTGCGGCCAGGTCAAGTATGACTACGGCTGCGGCTGCTCGGTGATCATCCGCTTCCAGAAGAGCGGCGACATCTGCGTGACCTACGTCGGCTTCTAGCCCCAGTAGGGTAGGCTTCAGCCTGCCACCAAGAAACTCAGCCTGACAAAAAAACGCCCGGCCGGGAGCCCTCTCCCGGCCGGGTTTTTTTGTGCCCGAAAGCCCGCAGCGCAAGCAAGGTCCAGCCGCGATCCACTCCAAGCAGCGCCGCCCCCGCCCGCCCCGCGAGAAACGCCCCAACTCCCCTCGCTCGCGCGTCGGGCTTCCGTAGGGCCGCTCAGTGAACGCCCTGCGCGGCGAGCCAGCGTTCGGCGTCGAGCGCCGACATGCAGCCGGTGCCGGCGGCGGAGATCGCCTGCCGGTAGTAGTCGTCGGCCACGTCGCCCGCGGCGAAGACTCCCTCCACGCTCGTGTCGGTGCGGAAGTGCTTCTTCCAGACGATGTATTTCTTCGGCGTGAGCTCGAGCTGGCCGTCGAGGAAGGCCGTGTTCGGCGTGTGGCCGATGGCGAGGAAGACGCCGGCGACGTCGATCTTCTCTTCCTTCCCCTTCTCCGTCGTGCTCTCCAGCCGCACGCCCGTCACGCCCTTCGCATCGTCGCCAAGGACCTCGGCGAGCGCCGTGTTGAAGTGGATCTTGATCTTGGGATCGTCGTGAGCACGCTGGGCCATGATCTTCGAGGCCCGGAGGGCGTCGCGGCGGTGAACCAGGTGCACCGTGCTCGCGAACTTCGTCAGGTATGTCGCCTCTTCGACGGCCGAGTCGCCGCCGCCGACGACCACGAGCTCCCTGTTGCGAAAACGCGGCAGGGCCCCGTCGCAGACGGCGCAGGCGCTCACGCCGCGGTTCTTGAACCTCTCCTCGCTCGGCAGGCCGAGCCAGTTGGCACTGGCGCCGGTGGCCACGATCACGCATGCCGCCTCGACCACGCCCCCTTCGCTCGGATAAAGCTTGAAGGGCCGCTTCGAGAAATCCACCTTCATGATGTCGTCGGTAATGATCCGCGTGCCCATGTTGACGGCCTGCTGACGCATGAGCTCCATGAGCTCGGGGCCCGTCACGCCCTCGCCGGCGTGGGGCGCCATCATCTGTCGGCGTGCCGGCGGCAGGGCCGAATCGAGAAACGCGCCGAGGTTGCCGTGCGGGAAGCCGGCGTAGTTTTCCACCTCGCTCGTGAGGGCGAGCTGGCCGAGCGGGAGCGTGCCGGACATCCGGTTCTTCTCCGAGATCGCCCCCTCGTAGACAAGCGGCTTGAGTTGGGCGCGGGCGGCATAGGTGGCGGCCGACCAGCCGGCGGGCCCGCTGCCGATAATGACGATGGTTTCATGCGAGGATGCGGCCATGCTGATCGACTCCCTTCACTCTGTCGTGGATTGCGGCCGTGGATTCGACGGCTACCCGTGGATCAGCCATGATGATGAAATCCGTGGCGGGCCGAAAGCCCCGACGCTCGCGCCCGCACGTTTCCCCGAGCCTCCGAAGAAGGGACTGCCGATGAGCCTGCTTGCGATCCTCGTGCCAAGCGCCCTCGTGCTGGCCGTCGCCTACCGCGTCTATGGTGGCATTCTCTCGCGGCTCTTTCGACTTGACGACACGGAGCCCACCCCCGCCGTCACGCTCCGTGACGACATCGACTACGAGCCGATCCCGCCGCAACTCCTCATGGGGCAGCACTTCTCGGCGATCGCCGCGGCCGGCCCGATCGTGGGTCCGATTCTTGCCGGCGTGGCGTTCGGCTGGCTGCCCGCGCTCCTGTGGATCCTCATCGGCAGCATCTTCATCGGCGGCATCCACGATTTTGCGGCGCTCGTGGCCTCGATCCGCCACAAGGCGCGATCGATCGCCGAGGTGGTCCGCGACCACATGAGCCGCCGCGGCTACCTGCTCTTCCTCACGTTCGTCTGGATCGCGCTGGTCTACATCATCGTGGCCTTCACCGACATCACCGCCTCGAGCTTCATCGGCCGGCAGATGCTCGAAAACGGTGAGACCGTCTCCGGCGGCGGAATCGCCACTTCGAGCCTGCTCTATCTCGTGCTTCCCGTCGTGATGGGCGTGTGCATGCGGTATTTCAAGATGCCGCTCTGGCTGGCCACCGCGGTCTTCCTCCCACTCGTGGGCCTCGCGATCTGGGCCGGCCAGCGGATGCCCTTCGACCTGGCGCAGACACTCGGCACGACGGACGTGAACGCGCAGAAGATCTGGGGCGTCTTGCTGCTCGTCTACTGCATCGGCGCCGCGATGCTGCCGATGTGGATGCTCCTCCAGCCGCGCGGCCATCTGGGCGGCTGCTTCCTCTACGTCGCCCTCGCCGGAGCGGCGATCGGTTTGATCCTGAGCGACCGGCTGGTCGCCGGCGACGCGGCGGTGAAATATCCGGCTTTCACCAGCTGGCAGACCGCGAAGGCGGGCGACCTCATCCCGATGCTCTTCATCACGATCGCCTGCGGCGCCTGCTCGGGATTCCATTCGCTGATCGCGTCGGGCACCACGAGCAAGCAGTTGCGCCGTGAGACCGACGCCCGCCCGATCGGCTATGGCACCATGCTGCTCGAGGCGATGGTCGCGATCGTCAGCCTCTGCTGCGTGATGGTGCTCGCGGGGGACGATCCCCGAGCCAACCAGCCTCCCAACTTCATCTATGCCCTCGGACTGGGGCGATTCCTCGAAATCCTCGGCGTGCCGACGGCGATCGGCGTCTCGTTCGCCCTCACCGCATTCACGACATTCGTCTACGACACGCTCGACGTCTGCACGCGGCTCGGCCGTTACATCGTCCAGGAGCTCACCGGCATGACCGGCAAGGCGGGGGCGTGGCTGGGTACCGTGCTGACGGCCGGGGTGCCGATGCTCTTCCTGCTGCGGCCGCAGCTCGACGCCAACGGCAACGCCGTGCCGGTGTGGAAGACGTTCTGGAGCCTCTTCGGCGCGAGCAACCAGCTGCTCGCGGCGCTCACGCTCCTGGGCGTGACGGTCTGGCTCTGGCGGACCCGCCGCGAGAGTTGGATCTGGTTCGTCACCGGGCTGCCGACCGCGTTCATGTATGCCATGAGCACCTGGGCCCTGGCGAGCATGACGCTGCCGAGGTTTCGCAATGCAGCCGGATTCGTGCTGCCGGCCGACCCGGTGCCGTGGGCGGGCGCCGTGCTCCTGGCCCTCGCCATCGTGATGCTGGTCGAGGCCGTCCGCGTGATCGCATTGCCGCAGGGCCCGCGCGGGCCGGGCCGCATCGGAGGCCTCCCGGAGCCACGCGGATGGGCCGCCGCCAAGACCGCCTGAAACAAGCGCCAGACCGCGCGCCAGACCGCGCGCCAGACCGCCCCGC
>JBIIOK010000008.1:0-45321 GCA_044336985.1 Pirellulales bacterium
CCAGGATGGCTTCGCCCGCGTGAAGCAGCACCGCCGCTCATCTCCCCTGCTCGTGGGCCGCCCACCGACTGGGGCGAGCTCGTCCAGCGCCACGACGATCGCGACGTCTTTCAAGGACGGATAGACGAGCTGCCTGCGATCGACATCCACTCGCTGTGAGGCGGGCGTCGCCAACCGGCTGATGCCCGGATACGGAGAAGGTCTGCGCCGAGCGTGAAAAACCGACACTTCCGGAGCGTTCCGGGGCCTGGGAATGCCCGCGACGGCCGGCCCGGCACGCACCCGTCAGCGACCAGCCCGGGCCCGATCGCGACTCACCGACCGGAAAACGGTTGCGGAAGTGCCGTTGACCGGACTATCCTTCTGACCCTCGAGGGAGAAAAGGTCTTCCGCTATGCCGACGAGATCTTTTCCCTCGGCCGCGAATTGCTGCAGGCCGTCAAAGGCGAACCGCAACACGCTCCGAAGCGGTTTCGCGTGGGCGTCTCCGACGCCTTGCCGAAGCTGACGACCTATCGGCTGATCGAGCCGGCGCTCGCGATGCAGCCGGCGTTCCGGCTGCACGTGCGGATCGTCAAGACCGAGCGGCTGCTGGGGGAACTCGCCGTGCATGCGATCGACCTCGTGATCGCCGACGCGCCGATGATGCCGTCGCTGCGGGTGAGGGCCTTCAGCCATCTGCTCGGCGAGACGAGCGTGTCGATCTACGGGGCCGCCGCCCTGGCCCGCAGCGCGCGGCGGAAGTTTCCGCAGTCGCTGCACGGCGCCCCGATGCTGCTCCAGACGGCCAACACCGCCCTCCGCCAGTCGCTCGACCAATGGTTCGACGTCCACCAGATCGTGCCGACCATCGTCGGCGAGGTGGAAGACATGGCCATGCTGCAGACTCTCGGCGAGCACGGCCTCGGGCTGTTCGCCGCCCCGACCGTGATGCGCAGGGAAATCTGCCGCCGCTACCATGTCGTCTGGCTGGGTGAACTCGACAAGGTGCGCGAAAAGTTTTATGCCATCTCTGTCGAGCGACGGATCTCGCACCCCGCCGTGCGGCTGATCGCCGACCAGGCGAAGCGACGCCTGTTTCCCTGACGTTCCGACCGTGTTGAGAGGGCACCACGCCGTGAGTTACTCCCTGCGCAATCTCGACGCCCTCGAATCCGAGGCGATCCACACGATCCGCGAGGTGGCGGCCGCCTTCGAGAATCCCGTCCTGCTCTATTCGATCGGCAAAGACTCGATGTGCATGCTGCACGTCGCCCGCAAGGCCTTCGCGCCGGGGCCGGTGCCCTTCGCGCTATTGCACATCGACACCACGTGGAACTTCCGCGCGATGATCGAGTTTCGCGACCGCTACTGCGCGGAGCACGGCTTCAAACTGATCGTGCACGTCAACGAAAAGGCGCTCGCCGCCGGAATGAACCCCTTCGACTACCCGAGCAGCGTCTACACCCCGACGATGAACACCCACGCCCTCATCGACGCCCTCGACACCTACCGGTTCGATGCCGCTCTCGGCGGCGGGCGGCGCGACGAGGAAAAATCGCGGGCCAAGGAGCGGGTGTTTTCCTTCCGCGACGCGAATCACCAGTGGAACCCGAAGAACCAGCGGCCCGAACTTTGGGATCTCTACAACACGCGGATCAGCCGCGGCGAGAACATCCGCGTCTTCCCCCTCTCCAACTGGACCGAGCTCGACATCTGGCAATACATCCACCGCGAGAAGATCCCGCTCGTGCCGCTCTACTTCGCCGCCGAGCGGCCCGTCGTGGAGCGGGAGGGGCAGCTGATCATGGTCGACGACGATCGCTTCCGGCTCGCGCCCGGCGAAGTGCCGCAGATGAAGCGGGTGCGGTTTCGCACGATGGGCGATTACCCGCTCACGGCGGCACACGAATCGACCGCCGTCACGGTGCCGGAGGTGATCGAGGAGATGCTGCTCACGAAGACGAGCGAGCGGCAGGGCCGGCTCATCGACAAGGATGAGGCCGGCTCGATGGAGAAGAAGAAGCGCGAGGGCTACTTCTGACGCCGGCCGCGGGGCTCCGGCAGACCGGCGGCGATCACGGCTCCCGCGGCGATCACCGCGGCACCGATCACGAAGACGTGGCGAAAGCCGTAGGCATCCACCGCCGCGCCGATGAGCGGCGAGAGCACGAAGGGGGCCGCCAGCGCCGCCCCCACGATGCTGACATACCGCGGATGCTCCGCGGGCCGCGGCGCCAGTTCGAGCGCGTAGTTCGTGAAGATCTTCAGCGAGATCGGGTTGAGGCCGAGCGGCATATAGACGATCCAAAACCACTCCACGGCCGTGGCGTGCGGCAGCAGTGAAAGCAGCGTCACGACGAGCGGCGTGGCGCTCGAGAGGGCGACGAGCCAGACGAGCACGATTCGCGTGCCGCGGCGGTCGGAGAGCGGGCCGGCCACGAGGCTCGCCGCGCCGGTGGCGGCGTTCTGCACGATGACCCACGTGAGCAGGCTGCCGATCTGGCTGCCGAGCCGGTCGCGGGCAAAGGCCTGGTAGTGCGGAAAGAGCATGAGCACGGCGGAGAAGCATGCGGCCACGATCGACAGCCGCACGAGCGCCCGGTCGGCTGCGAGTGTGCGCCGCCAGCTGCCGATGCCCTGCGCGACAGCCCGTAGCGATCGGCCGATGAAGCCATCCGATGCGGAGACGCCGCCGGTCTTGGATTCACGCGAAGGCAGCTGCTGATCGGGCGGCTCATCGAGAAAGAGCGGCGCGATCGCAGCCAGCGCGAAGAACAATCCCGTCACGCCGAAGATCTTTGGAAACCCATCCGGCTCGCCCAGCCACGGCCGCAACAGCACGACCGCCGCGACGATCGCCAGCACGCTGCCAATCGCCACGCTCACGACCATGGCGCGGCCGCGATGCCCGGGCGCGATGAGCTTGCCCTGCAGCGCGGCCAGCACCAATTGGTTGAGCCCGATCGCCGTGGAGAAAAGTCCGTAGAGAACGAGGAATAACAGGGCGAGCAGGTCGGGACGCCTTGCCTCGAGCGGGCCCCACGCGGCGGCGAGCACGCCGAAGCAGGCGGCCATCGCCAGGCTCGTGCCCACCAGCGCCCACTTCTTGCGGGGCAGCCGGCCGAGGCTGTCTGACACGAAGAGCGGCGGCAGGCTCTGGCCGCCCCGGTTGAGCACGGGCAGGAGCCCGCGCAACAGCCCCGAATCGACCACCGCGTCGAGCACCGCCGGCATGATGATCGTCTCGGTCTTGAAGATCCAACCGACGCGAACGATCACCTGGTAGATCTCGATCCAGACCGTGTTGCGGGCCTCACGACCGGCGGCATTCGCCGCCGACGCCTCCCGCTCGTTGCAACTCACGGTCATGGGGGTACGATTTCTGCAGTCGGTTCCAAGGGCTCGATCGTCCGCAGCATGAGGCTTTCCCCTGATGGCGTCCATCGCTTTTCGTCAGCTGACCTGCCTTCGAAAGATGGTCGCCGTCGTCTACGTGTTGCTGGCTGCGTCCCTGTCGCTTCCATCCTCGCCCGCGGCCGACGCGCCGGCGGCCCCTGGGCAGTTGGTCTGGTTCGGCACCTACACCGGCGGCCCCGCGAAGAGCGAGGGCATCTCTGTCTCGCGGTTTGAAACGGCGACCGGCAAGCTCTCCGCGCCGGTGCTCGCAGCGGCGATGACGAACCCGTCGTTCCTCGCGCTGCATCCCTCGCTGCCTGTTCTCTACGCCGTGTCGGAAGTCGCCGACACCGACGGCAAGCCGACCGGTGCGATCGTCGCCTACGCGATCGACGAGCAGACGGGCCGCCTCACCAAGAAAAACCAGCAATCGTCCGGCGGCACGGGCCCTTGCCATCTGTCGGTCGATCGCACCGGCCGCGTCCTCCTCGCCTCCAATTTCGGGAGTGGCAGCGTGATCTGTCTCGGTCTGGAGGCCGACGGCAGCCTGAAGCCCGTGGTGGAGGGCACTCCCGGCGGCTTCATCCAGCACGAAGGCAAGGGGGACGCGCCGCAGCGGCAGCTCGTGCCACGCGGCCATTCGATCTATCCGTCGCCTGATGGCCGCTTCGCCCTGACCTGTGATCTCGGCCTCGACAAGGTGTTCGTCCACTCGCTCGACGTCGGCAAGGCGACGCTCGCGCCGCATGGCTTCGGTGCGACCAAGACCGGCGCAGGCCCCAGGCACTTTGCGCTGCACCCGAGCGGCCGCTTCGGCTATGCGGTGAACGAAAAGAATTTCACAGTCACGGCCTTCGCCTTCGACCCCAATTCCGGCACGCTCACGGAGTTTCAGACGCTCTCCACGCTGCCCGCCGACGTGACCGACACCAAGGGCATGTCGACCGCTGAGATCGTCGCCCACAAGAGCGGGAAATTCCTCTATGCCTCGAATCGCGGCCACGATTCGATCGCGATGTATGCCATCGACAAGCCGACCGGGAAGCTGACGTTCCTCGGCGTGGAGCCGATCCGCGGCAAGACGCCCCGCAACTTCGTCATCGATCCGAGCGGCCGGTTCCTGCTGGCCGCCGGGCAAAACTCGAACGCCGTGACGGTCTTTGCGATCGACCAAGCCACCGGCAAACTCTCCTTCACCGGACATTCGCTCGACGTACCCACCCCCGTCTGCATCCGGTTTCGCCCCGCCCCCGACACCCCCGCCCGCTGAGCTCCCGATGACGATCTGCCTGCTCAAGTCGAAGATCCACCGCGCGAAGGTGACCGGCGCCTCGATCGATTATGAGGGGAGCCTCACGATCGCCGCCGACCTCGCCGAGCGAGTGGGCCTGCGGCCCTACGAAAAGATCCTCGTCGGCAATCTCGCCAACGGCGAGCGGTTCGAGACCTATGTGATCTACGGCAAGCCGGGCTCGGGCGCGATCGAGCTCAATGGCGCCACGGCCCACCTTGGTGAGCCTGGCAATCGGCTCACGATCATGTCGTTCGCCTGGCTCGACGCCGACGAGGCAACACGCCACAAGCCGGCTGTGATCGTCCTCGACGAGCACAACACGATCATCAAGTAGGACAGGCTTCAGCCTGTCAGTGATCGTGACAGGCTGAAGCCTGTCCTACTCACGTCGCGAGCCGTCGCCCGACGCCAGCAAGAGCTCCAGATAACTCCGCCGCTCCGGCTCGCCGCAGCCGAGTTCATGAGCGAGCGACGTGACGCAGGCCTGCGCGAGCGGCACCTCCCCCTCGCGGGCCTGCAGTTCGAGCTCCACGAAGTCGCCGAGCCCGTCCACGTGGTCGAGCGCGACGTCGACCTCGGCACCCTGCCAAAGCACGCGGGCCGGAACCCGACGCTTGGCGACCTCCCGCACGCGCCGAAATCCGAGTGACTCGAGCAGGTCGGTCCAACGCTCGAGCGTGGTGGGCGGACCGCCGGGAAGCGCCGGCGGAAGCTGTCCCAGCGGCAGTTCGATCTCGCGCCGGGTCTTCGTGGCAGCATCGATCCGCGGACCCTTCCAGGTGATCGCCGCCTGATCGCCCACCCGCCGCAGCCGCAGGGCCTCGTCGGTCCGCGCGAAATCGCGGGCCGGATGGGCAAAGTAGAAATCCGTCTGCTCGACGGGCCCGTGAAACCGCGCCGCGAGCGTCACGAGCTTGCGCTCGAGATCTCCGGGGTCCGCCACGGGAAACTTCACCTCGACTTCGTACACTGTCATTGAGTCCTCGCGAATTTCCGGCCGGGCTTCCAAACTACCCCGACCCACCTCGCTCGCGCTTCGGGCTTCCGTCGGCCAGCCCCTCGGGTCTCACGAAAGCCCGCAGCGCAAGCAAGGACAAAACCCGCCGCCACTCCGCA
This sequence comes from Pirellulales bacterium, assembly GCA_044336985.1. Lineage (GTDB taxonomy): Bacteria > Planctomycetota > Planctomycetia > Pirellulales > UBA1268 > RGVT01. The sequence goes on from JBIIOK010000008.1 coordinate 5,789, forward strand.
TCACCTCGACCCACCTCGCTCGCGCTTCGGGCTTCCGTGAGCCGGCATTCAACCACCAGGAATTTTCATGATAACTCACCGCGCATGCGTCTGGATGCTTCTCGTGCTCGCCGGCTGCCGCCCCGCGCCGCTCCCGGCCGTCGGCCGCGCGGTGGGGGAATTGCCGCTCGTCTCCGTCGCCGACGCGACACTCCCTCCACCAGCGTTCACGGGGAAGGTGACGCTCCTCAACTTCTGGGGAACCTGGTGCGGCCCCTGCCGCCGCGAACTGCCGGGCATGGCACGGATCGCCGGCCGCCTCGCGCAGGAGCCGGCATTCCAGCTCGTGGCCGTCTCCTGCGGTGGTGGCGGCCCCGACGAGATCACAGAGATCACCGACACGACTCGCGCCTTCCTCGCGCAGCAAAAGATCGCGCTCGACGCCTGGGTCGATCCTTCCGGCATGGCGCGATTGATCGCCGCGGAGACACTCGGCTTCTCCGCCTACCCGACGACCTACCTCGTCGGACCCGACGCCCGCGTGCGGGCGGTGTGGGTCGGCTACCGCTCTCGCGACGAAGCCGACATGGCCCGCGCGATTGTCGAGGCGCTCAGAGCGTTACCGCCGGCTACGGTTGAGTTACCGCCGGCCGGTGGCGACGCAGCCGCTCGATGAGCGCGGCGGCCGCGGCTCCCGGATCTGCGGCCCCCGTCACGGCTGAGGCCACGGCCGCGCGGGAGTAGCCAAGCGCCACGATCTCGTCGATCCGCTCGAGCGTGATGCCGCCGATCGCGAATGCGGGCAGCGCGATCTCGCGGGCGACCGCCGTGAGAAACTCCGGCGGCGCGTAGGCCGCGAACGATTTCGTGTGCGACGGAAAACAGGGGCCCACGCCGAGGCAGTCGGCTCCGTCGAGCACGGCGGCGCGGGCCTCGGCGAGATCGTGGGCGGTGCGGCCGAGCAGGGCCCGCGGCCCGACCACGCGGCGCACCATCACCAGCGGCAGGTCGTCGGCACCGGTATGGACGCCATCGGCGCCGACGGCCACGGCCACGTCGGCCCGGTCGTTCACGACGACGAGCGCCCGGCCGTCGGGGTGGCGGCGACGCGCGATCTCGACGGCCGCCCGCGCCCGCTCGGCGAGCACCGGCACGGGCAGGTCCTTGTCGCGAATCTGCAGCATCCGCACGCCCGCCTCGAGGAGCGATTCGACGAGCCGCTCGAAGCCGCGGGCGTCTTCGCGGCCGTCGACGAGCACGCAGAGATCGACACCGCGAAGCCGGTCGGCGCCGCGGACCGTGCCGACCGCCCCGCGCTCGAGCACGTAGAGCCGGTATCGCAGCCGCTCGAAGGCGGCCGCCGCGTCGGGCTCGATAAGCCGCGACACTTCCTCGAGGCTGCGCAGCGCCTGCGCTGCGCGGGCGGCGTTGGCCGCGATGAGATCGTGCACCGTTGCCCGCGGCAGCGCCGCCGCCGCCTCGACACCGGCGCCGACATCGCCCGACACGTCGCGGAGCATGATGCGGTGCGCGAGGCGGCCAGACGCGAGTACGGCGGCGAGTTCGTGCCGCAGGTTCTTCACCAGGCCGGTGAGGTGGGCGTCGTCGAGCACGAACCGCACCACGTCCTCGATCACCCGCAGCGCCTCGCCGGCCCGATTGGCGGAGGCATCGAGCGCCCGCCACGCCCCCGTGGCCGTTCCGATCTGGCCGGGGGTGTGCCGGTCCGAAATGGCTCTCTCGCCGCGGTTTTCCATGCTTCTTTCCATGCTTCTGTTGTAGCCTCCACACGCCTTGGAGAAACGGGCGGTCGTTTCTACACTCCCCCGCCATGGTGGCCGCCGCTCGATACCTGACGCTGCTTTGGCCGGGCATGCCCTGGCTGTGGCTGCGCGGCAGCGCCGCTGGCCTTGTCCTCGCCCTGGCCTTCGCGGTCTTGCTCGACCTCGCGATCGTCGCCACCTGGATCTACTCGGAGTTCTTCAATCTTCAGGTTTCGCTCGGGCTGTGGGGGGCGGCCGCGGCCGTCTGGATCGTCGCCACGGTGTCGGCCGTTTCGGCGTTTCCGCCGCCGATCCCCACCACCCGCGACGCCGCCACTGACAAGCTCTTTGTGGCCGCCCGCGATGCCTACCTCACCCGCGACTGGCTGGCGGCGGAAACAAAGCTCCGCTCGCTCTTGGTCGTCGCACCGACCGACGGCGAGTCCCAACTGCTCCTCGCCACGCTCCTCCGCCGTGTCGGACGGCTGAAGGAGTCGCGGGAGGCGCTCGAAAAACTGTCGCGCAGCGACTCCGGGGGCCCGTGGCTTTCTGCCATTGCCAGGGAGCTGGAGCGGGTGGAAGCGGCTGCCAAAAGGCCACCCGCCCCGGCCACGACGGCCGCCGAGGACGACGACGAGACGGCGATCCTGCCGCTCGACCGCGGCTCCGCGGCGGAGGGTCTGGGCGAACGGGCGGCGTAATGGAACGCAAAACGCAGCCCGTTTCTCGAATTTCGCGCCATCACAAAGACTTTCCGCGACGACTCTCCTAGAATCCTCCGCGGGATTTGGCGTAAGGTTTGCACTGTCACGCTGGTGCCGTCGAGCGGCTGCCGGAATGGCATGCGCCAGTTCGGTGAGATTTGGGCTGGCGAGATTCTGACGAAGGGACAACATCCATGTACGAGCGTTTCACGGACCGTGCCCGCAAGGTGATGCAGCTGGCCAACCAGGAGGCCCAGCGGTTCAACCACGAATACATCGGCACTGAGCACGTCCTCCTCGGCCTCATTAAGGAGGGGAGCGGCGTCGCCGCCAACGTCCTCAAAAACCTCGACATCGACCTGCGGAAGATCCGCATGGAGGTCGAGAAGCTCGTCCAGAGCGGCCCCGACATGGTCACCATGGGCAAGCTCCCGCAGACGCCCCGGGCCAAGAAGGTGATCGAGTATTCGATGGAGGAGGCTCGGAACCTCAACCACAACTACGTCGGCACCGAGCACATTCTCCTTGGCCTGCTCCGCGAGCAGGAGGGGGTGGCCGCCCAGGTGCTCATGAACCTCGGCCTCAAACTGGAGGACGTCCGCGAGGAAGTGCTGAATCTCCTCGGCCACGGCATGGAGAACGAGGGAGGCGAACGGGCCGGGATGGGCGGCCGCCAGACGGCCGGCGCCGGCGGTGGCGGCAGCGAGTCGTCCACGAAGGGGGGCAAGAGCAAGACCCCCGCGCTCGACAGCTTCGGCCGCGATCTCACCGAGCTCGCCCGCCAGGGCAAGCTCGATCCCGTCATCGGCCGCGAGAAGGAGATCGAGCGGGCGATCCAGATTCTCTGCCGCCGCACGAAGAACAATCCCGTTCTCCTCGGCGAGGCGGGCGTGGGCAAGACGGCGATCATCGAGGGCTTTGCGCAGCGCGTCGTCGATGGCAACGTGCCGGAATTACTCGCCGACCGTCGGATCGTCGTGCTCGACCTGGCGATGATGGTTGCCGGCACGAAGTATCGCGGCCAGTTCGAGGAGCGGATCAAGGCCGTCATGAACGAGGTTCGGCGGGCCAAGAACACGATCCTCTTCATCGACGAGCTGCACACGCTCGTGGGTGCCGGCGGCGCGGAGGGCGCGATCGACGCCTCAAACGTGCTCAAGCCGGCCCTCGCCCGCGGCGAGATCCAGTGCATCGGCGCCACTACGCTCGACGAATACCGCAAGTACATCGAGAAGGATTCGGCGCTCGACCGCCGCTTCCAGATCATCATGGTGGAGCCGGCGAGCAAGGCGGAGGCGGTGGAAATCCTCAAGGGTCTCCGCGACCGCTATGAATCGCACCACCGCGTGCAGATCACGAACGCAGCCCTCGAGAGCGCCGTCGAACTCTCGAGCCGCTACATCACCGGCCGCTGCCTCCCCGACAAGGCGATCGACGTGATCGACGAGGCGGGCGCCCGCGTACGGCTCAAGGCGATGACCAAGCCGCCGGATCTCAAGGAGATCGACGACGAGGTCGAGAAGCTCAACAAGGAGAAGGAGGAGGCGGTCGCCAACCAGGATTTCGAGAAGGCGGCGGCGCTCCGCGACCAGGCCGACAAGCTCAAGAAGAAGAAGCAGACGATGACCCGCGACTGGCGCGACAAGAGCCGCGAAGCCGATGGCGTGGTCGACGAGGAGGTCGTTGCCGAGGTCGTCTCGAAGATGACCGGCATCCCGCTCACCCGGATGAGCACCGAAGACCAGCAGCGGCTCATGGGCATGGAGAACGAACTCCACAAGAAGGTCATCGGCCAGGATGCCGCCATCAAGAGCGTGTCGAAGGCCGTCCGCCGCAGCCGTTCGGGCCTCAAGGATCCGAAGCGGCCGATCGGCTCGTTCGTCTTCGCCGGTCCGACGGGCGTTGGCAAGACGCTCCTGGCCAAGGCCCTCGCCCAGTTCATGTTCGGCGACGCCGAGGCGCTCATCCAGATCGACATGAGCGAATACATGGAGAAGCACAACGTCAGCCGGCTCATCGGTGCGCCGCCGGGCTACGTGGGCTTCGAGGAAGGCGGCCAGCTCACCGAGAAAATCAGAAGGCGTCCTTATGCCGTGGTATTGCTCGACGAGATCGAGAAGGCCCATCCCGACGTCTTCAACATGCTCCTGCAGGTGATGGAAGAGGGACGGCTCACCGACTCGTTCGGCCGCAACGTCGACTTCAGGAACACGATCCTGATCATGACGACCAACGCCGGCGCCGAAGCGATCAAGAACGAAAGCGCCTTCGGCTTCCAGGCGCCGGATAGCGACGCCAGCTACGACAGCATGAAGGGCCGCGTGAACGAACGGATCGAGAAGGTCTTCCGGCCCGAGTTCCTGAACCGCCTCGACGACGTGATCGTCTTCCACCACCTCACGGTCGACGACCTCAAGGAGGTGATCGACATCGAGCTGGCGAAGGTTCGCGAGCGGCTGCTCGAGCGCGGGCTCAAGCTCGAACTCACCGACGAGGCCAAGAAGTTCCTCATCAAGAAGGGCTCCGACACCGACTTCGGCGCCCGACCGCTGCGTCGTGCCCTCGAGAACTACATCGAGGACCCGGTCAGCGAGGAGCTCCTCAAGGGCGAGTTCGAAGGCAAGGACACGATCCAGGTGGATTGCGTCGAGATCGCCGACAAGAAGCAGCTCGTCTTCAAGGGCCTAGTGACGGCCGAACCGGTCGCTGCCGGCCCCGCCGAGGGCAAGGCCGAGTAGACGGCCACAAAAAACTGGCGGCGGCGGTGCGGTCGAATTAGGCTCCTTACCATGGTTTCAAGGAGCACGATGACACCCCGCGCCCTGTTCGCAGCTTTCGCGCCGCTGCTCGTGCTCTTCGCGTCCTGTCAGCCGGCTGCCGAGGGCAGGCCCACGACATCGACGCTCGACACCTCCAAGCCGGCGGCCGCCCGGAGCCTGTTCCCGCTTGCGACCTACAGCCAGTTCGTCGGCACGAAGGCGCCCGATCTCGACATCGGCCACTGGCTCTCGGCCGATGCCGCGGGCGTCCAACCCTTCAATGCGTTCGAGCCGGGGAAGGTCGCGGTGGTCGTGTTCTGGGCGTCGTGGTGCCCCAACTGCAAGGCCTCGCTGCCGCTCTTGGCCGGGCTGCAGGAGCACTATGGCCCGCGCGGAGTGACGTTCGTCGGCGTCAGCCACGAGGATGCGGAGGATGTGAGGAAGTTTCTCGCCGCGGCGGCGAAGCAGCCGGATGACGCCGCTCGGCGACTCTGCCTGACGGCCGATCCCGACAACTCCGTCCACGCCGCTTACATGGAAGCCGTCGACGAGACGGCGATTCCGATGGCATTCATCATTGGCAAAAAAGGGCTCATCGAGTGGATCGGCCATCCCGTTGATCTCAAGACGCCCCTGCGGCTCGTGGTCGAAGATGGCTGGGACCGCGCGGCGTTCATCGCCGAGCGCAAAACGCTCGAGCCGATCCGCGCACGCATGGCCGGAATCATGGACGGCCTGCAGGCGGGCAAGACGGCCGAGGCGACCGCGTCCCTGAAGGCCTACGCCGCTGAGAGCCGTCAGGATGCAGGCACGCTCAACGAGATCGCCTGGCTTGTTTTCGACATGGCCGGCGGCAAGGCTCTTCCCGGCGCCCTCCTGGCCGAAACCATCGCCGCCGTCGATGCGGCCCTCGCGCTTGAGCCGAACAACGCCAACTTTCTCGACACGCTGGCTCACCTGCAGATGCTGAAGGGGGATCTCGCCGCCGCGATCGCCGCGCAAAAGCGGGCGGTCGAACATGGCGGCGCCGAGCACTTCGGCGGCTACCTCCGCGAACTCGAAGCCCGCGGGAAGTAGGACAGGCTTCAGCCTGTCGTGCACGCCATTTGCGTCAACGCCCCTCAGCCGGCCCGGGGCGAAGCGGTCTACCTATCGCGAGATCTGCCAGTCTGCCCAGATTGCGCCGCCAGCCGCGCAGCCGCAGAGTCGGCTCATGCCGCGCGACCCGCATGGCCGATACGACCGGCAGGGAGTCGCTCCGCAATCATGTCCACCGCACCCGCCACCACCGCAGCTCCGCCCGGCGCCACCGGTTGGTTCGCCAACCAGGTCGCGAACGTCGGCGAATTCGCCATGCGCCGCGTGGCCGGCATCGGCGACGTGGCGATCTTCTCGCTGAAGACGGTCGGCTGGATCTTCGCGCGTCGGCAGCGGCGCGACGTGCTGCTCCCCGCCTTCTACCAGATCGGCGTGCTCTCGCTTCCCGTCGTCGCGCTCACGGGCCTCTTCATCGGCATGGTGCTGGCCGTGCAGAGCTACGCGCAGTTTAAGGCGCTCGGGCTCGAAACGCGGCTGGGATCGGTGATCAATCTGTCGCTCGTCCGCGAACTGGGGCCGGTGCTAGCGGCGACGATGCTCGCCGGGCGGGTTGGCAGCGCGATGGCGGCTGAGTTGGGCACGATGCGGGTCACGGAGCAGATCGATGCGCTCGAGAGCATGGGGGCCAATCCCATCTACTACCTGGTCGTGCCGCGGTTCCTCGGCTGCCTCGTGCTCATCCCCACGCTCACGATCATGGCCGACTTCATGGGCGTGCTCGGCGGCTACCTCTACTCGAATGTCCTGCTGGGCATCGACTACCACCACTACTGGGCCAATTCGCGGGAATACGTCGATGCCTTCGACTTCCTGATGGGCATCTTCAAGAGCTTCTTCTTCGGGGCCGCGATCGCGCTGGTGAGCTGCCACCATGGCTTCCACTGCGACCACGGCGCCGAGGGGGTCGGCCGGTCGGCCACGAACGCCTTCGTCCATTCGTTCGTGCTGATCCTCGTGCTCGATCTCTTCCTGGGGATCTGGCTCAACAACGTCCACGATTTCTTCCGTCCGGAGGGGCCGCGCAAGCTGCTCTAACCCCATGCAAGCCACCGCCACCCACAAGCCGACTCGTCGCGAGCACCCCGACAGCCCCAGGCTCGAGGTCGACAATGTCTCGGTGCAATTCGGCCCGCAGCAGGTGCTGCGCGACATCTCGCTCACGATTCCCGCCGGGGAGACGCTCGTAATCCTCGGTGAGAGCGGCTGCGGCAAGACCGTGCTGCTCAAGACGCTCATCGGCCTCGTGCGTCCCTCGCGTGGCGAAGTTCGCTTCGAGGGGCAGTCCCTCGGCCGCATGACCGAGCGGCAGCTCGCCGCGATCCGCACCCGCTACGGCTTCGTCTTCCAAGGAGCCGCCCTCTTCGACAGCCTCACCATCGCCGACAACATCGCCTTCCCGCTCCGTGAACACACGCGGATCGGCGAACGCGAGATCGCCGAGATCGTGGAGTCGCTCCTGCTCGAGGTGGGGCTGCCGCGGTCGGCGGCCCGCAAGAAGCCGGTGCAGCTGTCCGGCGGCATGCGGAAGCGAGCCGGCCTGGCCCGGGCGCTCGCGCTCGACCCGCCGCTGGTGCTCTACGACGAGCCAACGACCGGCCTCGACCCGATCATGAGCGACGTCATCAACGAGCTGATCCTGCGGGTGCGGGGCCGCGAGGGCGTGACGAGTGTCGTCGTGACGCACGACATGCAGACCGCCCGCAAGGTGGCCGACCGCATCATCATGCTCTACCCGCTCCCGCGGCTTTCCGCCGACGAGCCGCAGATCGTCTTCGAGGGCACGCCGGAGGAGCTCGACTCCACCCGCGATCCCAGGATCCGGCAGTTCGTCGAGGGCCGGGCGGGGGCGCGGCTGACCGAGCTGCAAGACGAACAGGCACGCCTGGCAGAGGAATCGCCATGAACGACCGCGTGATGCAGTTTCGCGTCGGCGTGATGGTGCTCGCCACGGCCATCATCGCCGGCATCCTGATCGTGCTCTTCGGCGACCTGCCGTCGCTCGTGCAGGCCACCTACCCGCTGAAGATGGAGTTCGCCGACGCCCGTGGGGTGTCGGAGGGAACGCCCGTGCGCAAGAACGGCATTCTCGTGGGCCGGGTCACCGACGTCACGCTCAACGAGCGCGGCGGTGTCAGCGTCGTGGCCAACATCGATTCCTACGTGCCGATCTACAAGGACGAGCAGCCGCGGATCAGCGGCTCGCTCCTCGGCGATGCTGAGATCTCGCTCGTGCCCGGCCGGATCGTGCCGCCGCGGCAGCGGCTCGGCAAGGAGGAGGTGCTCGCCGGCGCCATCTCCCGCGACCCCTTCGAGGTGTTCGCGACACTCGAGCCGAAGTTCAGCGCCACGCTCGATTCGCTCGCCGAGGCCAGCGAATCGGTCAGCAAGCTCTCGAAAAACTTCGATCGGATGTTCGCCGGCGGGGACGATAAATTCGAAAACATGGTCCGCAAGACCGAGGTGGCGCTCGATAATTTCACGCTCGCGATGAACAACATCAACGACGTGATGGGTGATCCGAAATCGCGGGCGCAGATGAAGGCCGCGATCGAGGCTCTCCCCGAGGTGATGGCCGACCTGCGGACCACCGTGCAGGGCATCGGCACCGTCGTGGACTCGGCCGACCGCAACCTCCGCAATCTCGAGGGGCTCACGAAGCCGCTCGGCGATCGCGGCGAGCAGATGGTCGCGCAGGTCGACCGCACGATCGGCCGGCTCGACGAGACGCTCCAGCAGGCGGCGCTGTTCACAAAGGCCTTGAACGAGTCGCAGGGCACGCTGGGCAAGCTCGTCCGCGACCCGAAGGTCTACGACGACCTCGCCCAGGCGGCCAACAACGTCAACAAGCTCACGAAGGAGCTGCGGCCGATCGTCGACGACGTGCGCGTGTTCACCGACAAGATCGCCCGCCACCCGGAGCAGCTCGGCGTCCGCGGCGCCCTCGACCGCCGCCCCGGCCTGAAGTAATTCGCTTCGTAGTAGACCGCTTCGTCCCGAAGCGGATCTGCTGTCTTATCGGTCCTCAACTCGCCCAACCCGGCACGGGGCTGCCGATTACCCTCTCGGCGGACGTTCGCTACGGACATCCTGTCCTTCGCTCACTGCATGTCCGCTCGCTTCGGCATCCTGCCTGCGCTCGCTCCCATAGCCCGCGAGAGGGTAATCGGCAGCCCCGTGCCTCCCCGCTTTCTGATTTCAACCAGTGTGGCGAGGCTTCGGGCGACCCGTGCCCCGGGAGCCGGCGTTGCTGACAAGTGACGGAAGCCCGCAGCGCAAGCAAGGTTCATCCGCTCTCCACTTCGACCAGTTACGCTCCCACCTGCCCCGCGAGAAACGCCCCAACTCTCCTCGCTCGCGCGTCGGGCTTCCGTACCGTCCGTAGCGAACGTCCGGCGACGGGGTACGGGTCGCCTGAAGCCGGATTGGGCGAGTAATCGAAAGACAGGCTGAATCCTGTCCTACTGCGCCTTCTCGAAGAACCGGCGGCTGCGGGTGTCGAGGCGGGAAAGGCTCGGGATCGTATAACGCACGCCGAAGGTGTCGGTGATCACAGCGCCACCGTCGGGCAGACGCAGGATGTCGTCCGCGTGCGCCACCTTGAAGCGGCGGCGGCCGCGGTCGGTCGCCACCGTCCACTCGGTCGGCTCGCTGTCGGAAACCTCCTCGATGCGTTCGACGAGGGGCAGGAATTCGCGGCGGGAGAGCTCAGCCTCGAGGGCCGCCCGCAGCCCGGGCTCGACGGCCGCGAGCGAGTCGATCCACGCGAGTTCGATGTCATTCTCACCCACGATCGCCACGGGGCCGGCCGGGTCGGAGATCGGGAAGGCGCGGAGCACGTCGACGTCGGTGTGCATCCGTCCTTGGGCGTCGATGAAGTCGAGCCTGCCGTGCGGCCTGCGCTCCAGCCGCCATTCGATCGTCGTGTTTTGAGGTGTTGCCATGGCTCGTTCCTCGGTCTGGGCGTCAGGCGCCCGCGGCCGCTTCCTCTGCGGCCTTCATCTGGGCGTTGTAAAGCCGCGCGTAGGCGCCGTCGGCCGCGAGCAGCTCGTCGTGCGTGCCGATCTCGACGATCCTTCCCGCGTCGAGCACCACGAGCCGGTCGGCCCGCCGCAGCGTCGAGAGCCGATGTGCGATGGCGATCGTCGTGCGGCCGGCCACGAGCCTGTCGATGGCCGACTGGATGATCGCCTCCGTCTCGGGATCGACGCTCGAGGTGGCCTCGTCGAGGATCAGGATCCGCGGGTCGACGAGCAGGGCGCGGGCGATCGAGAGCCGCTGCCGCTCGCCGCCAGAAAGCGAGCCGCCGCGCTCCCCCACGCGGGAGTCGTAGGCCGCCGGGAGACGCAGGATGAAGTCGTGGGCGCCGGCAGCCCGCGCGGCCGCCACGACCTTGTCGCGGGGAGCATCGGGGAGGCCGTAGGCGATGTTCTCCGCGATCGTGCCGAAGAAGAGGAAGGGCTCCTGCAGAACGCAGCCGAGGTTGCGGCGGTAGTCGGGGATCGAGAGCTGCCGCAGGTCGGTTCCGTCGACGGTGATCGAGCCGCTCGACGGGTCGTAGAACCGGCAGACGAGATTCGCAAGCGTCGACTTGCCGGAGCCGCTGGCGCCCACGAGGCCGATCATCTCCCCCGGCTCGATCGTAAGGTCGATGCCGTGGAGGATCTCGCGGGAGCCGTAGCGGAAGTGCACGCCCGAGATCACGATCCGCCCGCGCACGCGGCCGGGGTCGACCGCCCGACTGGCCTCCGCCACGCTCGGCTTGCAGTCGAGGATCTCGAAGATCCGCTGGGCGCTCGCCGCGGCCCGCTGCGTGGCGGGCACCATGTGGATCATCGACTCCACGCGACCATAGAAACGGGAGATGTAGGTGAGGAAGGCGGTGAGCGTGCCCACCGTCACCGAGCCGCCGAACACGAGCCAAGCTCCGGCCGCCCAGACGACGAGGACGCCCGCTTCGCTGCAGAGGCTCACGAGCGGGCCGAAGAACGACCAGACGACGTTCACGCGATCGTTCGCCTCGAGCACACGGTCGTTGGCGGCGCGGAAACGGCCCACCTCGCGGCGTTCCTGCGCGAAGGCCTTCACGACGCGGATGCCGGGGATCGTGTCGGCCAGCACGCTCGTCATGTCGGCCCACGCGACACTCGCCCGCGCGAAGCCGCGTCGCAGCCGGTAGCGGACGGAGTAGGCCAGCCAGACAACGAACGGGAAAGGGGCGAGCGTGACGACCGCGAGCGTGGGGTTCATCCAGACGAGGACGGCCGCCGTCAGGAGCACGAGCATCACGTTCGAGGAAAACTCGATCAGGTTCACCGACAGAAACATGTTGATGCGGTCGGTGTCGCTGCCCACCCGTGTGATCAGGTCGCCCGTGCGCTTGCCGGAGAAGAAGTCGAGCGAGAGGTTCTGCATGTGGGCATAGGTCCTCACCCGCAGATCGGCCGCCACCCGCTCGCTCACCCAGGCGAGCACCCACGACCGCGCCCAGGAGAGCAGCCAGGCCGCGAACGCTGCGATCGCGAGGCCGCCGAGATACCACCAGACGAGCGAAAACGGCACGTTCGCGCCGTTCTGACGCGGGATCAGCACCTGATCCACCAGCGGCATCGTGAGATAGGGGGGCACGAGCGCGGCAGCCGTGCCGGCGAGCGTGAGCAGGCCGCCGAGGATCGCCATCCCCGCATGCGGACGGACGAACGACACGAGACGTCCAAGCGCCTGCCATGAGGCGCCGCCCGCGACCGAAGCCGCCTCCTCGTCGCCAGCCTTGGCCGAAGGAACCGCGGTGCCCTCCTGCTCGGAGGACTCCTCGCGGGGCTGGGGCCTGCCTTGCCGCGCCGCCCGCTCACCGTGCAGTCGCTCGTCGAACGCATCTTCAAGGGCGTGCACTCCCTTGGCGCGGGCGGCCGTGAAGAGCCAGCGGGCGATCACGTCACCTCGCTCGGCGAGCTCGATCCGGCCGATCGCATTCCGCATCCGCACGTCGAGTTGGGTTGTCGCGGCGAGCGGCCAGACCCAGACGCCGCGGTCCGTGCGCCGAGCCGGCGCCTCGTCGGCGGAGGCCGGCGCGTCGGCGAGCAGCCGCTTGTCTGTGAGGACCAACCAGCCGTCGGTGAAGCCGAGGCAGGCGTCCAAGTCGAAGCGACAGGCGGCAAGCACGGTCTCGCCCGGCTCGAGCTGAAACCGCTCCCGGGGCGGCTGCCCGGACATGCCGTGAAGATTTTCCATAAAAAGCGGCTATCCGGGGCGATTTGTGTCTTTTTCGCGCAAAAAAAGCGGTTTCCGAGGCTCCGCCAACAGATTCTTGCCTCGTCTTCCGAAGATTCCTAAATTACCTTGTTTATGCTGATGCCGCGTAAAAATTTCCCGCCTTCCGACCGCCCGACAGCGATTTTGCATACCGGATTGTCATCCCTTCCATGACCATGCTCCGCGGGCCGCAAGCGTCCGCCGGTTTCATCGCGTTATTCAGATCTCCAGCCGATCCGTCGGTGCCTTGGCACGAGACGTGCATGGATGGTCCCTCCGGTTCGGGACGGTTGAAAAAAAGTTCGCAATCCGGAAACGAAAGCGTAAACTTTTTAAGTGGTCGTGCGAAGCGGAGCTCGCCTTGGCGAGAGCGTCTCGCTCGACCTGATGATGCGAAAGGTTCGATTCATGGTGCCGGCAGGCACGGGCATCGCAAGCGAACGCACGTCCGCGCGGCGTGCGGCGATGCAAGACGGCCCGCCGGTGTGGGAAATCATTCGACCCATGGCCACTTTGGCCGGTTCGTGGTTGGTCGGTTCGTCTCTCCCGGGATCTTCTCTCCCAACGTCGTTCTCCAGGCTGCCTGCGAAGCCATGCTTCGGCGGGGGCGTGTCTCCAGCGGCTCCAGACTGCCAGCCGCCCTGACGACGACCGTCGTCAGCTCCGTTCGCACCCCTGCCCATGCAAACCGGGCTTTTCGGGCGACGCGCCCGACAGGCCCCGAAGCGATCCGTGCAGCTTCCGTCCCATCAGTGCCTTCAGGAATGTCCTGCGGCCGGGAGAGGCGCACACAACCCAGCCCACGCACGCGTCTGCGTCCGGGCAAGAGAACATGAATTCCTTCCATGGAAATCAAATCGCTCAAGGCTCTGCGCGGTCCCAACCAATGGGCTTCGTTCCCCGTTCTTGAGGCCTGGGTCGACCTCGGACATCTCGAAGACTATCCCTCGAACACGCTGCCTGGCTTCAACGACCGGCTGATGAGCTGGCTGCCGACGATGATCGAGCACCGCTGCTCGATTGGCGAGCGCGGCGGCTTCTTCCAGCGGCTGCGCACCGGCACCTGGATGGGCCACGTCCTCGAGCATGTCACGCTCGAACTGCAGTCACTCGCGGGCACCCCGGTGGGCTACGGCCGCGCCCGGGAGACCAAGACCCGCGGCGTCTACAAGGTGGTGATCGAATACAAGGAAGAGAAGTTCGCGATCGAGTGCTTCCATACGGCGCACCGGCTGCTCGCCGCCGCCATCGCCGACGAGCCCTTCGATGTCGCCGTCGAGATCAAGCGGCTCCGCGGCGTCCTGCTCGAGGAGCAGCTCGGGCCCAGCACCCGGTCGATCGTCGAGGCGGCCATCGCCCGCGGCATTCCGGCGCGGCGGCTCACCCAGGGCTCGCTCGTGCGGCTCGGGCAGGGCGCGAAGCAGCGGCGCATCCTCGCCGCCGAGACCGACCGCACCGGCGCGGTCGCTGAGTCGATCGCGCAGGACAAGGAGCTCACCCGCACGCTTCTGGCCGAGGCCGGAATCCCTGTGCCGGAAGGCCGGCCGGCGGCCGATGCCGCCGACGCCTGGGCGGCGGCCGGTGAGATCGGCGTGCCCGTCGTCGTGAAGCCGCGCTACGGCAACCAGGGCCGCGGTGTCTCCGTCAACGTTTCCACCCGCGAGGAGATCGAGAAGGCCTGGCACGTCGCACGCGAGGAGGATTCGTCGGTCGTCGTCGAGCGGTTCGTCACCGGCGCCGACTACCGGCTACTGGTCATCGGCGGCAAGGTGGTGGCCGCGGCCCGCCGCCATCCGCCCACCGTGGTTGGCGATGGCAATGCTACCGTCCGCCAGCTCGTCGACCGCGTCAATGAAGACCCCAGGCGCTGCGGCGACCACGCCACGGCCCTGAGCCCGATCGCCATCGACGAGGTGGCGCTTGCCGTGCTCGCTGAACAGGGGCTCGCGCCCGATTCCATACCGGCGGCGGGGCGGACCGTATTCCTTCGGCAGAACGCCAACCTGAGTACCGGCGGCACGTCGGAAGATGTGACCGACGTCGTCCATCCGGAGGTAGCCGCACGGGCCGTCGAGGCGGCGCGGATCGTCGGCCTCGACGTGGCCGGCATCGACATCGTCACCGCCGACATCACGCAATCGCTCGAATCGCAGCGGGGAGTGGTGATCGAGGTGAACGCCGGCCCGGGCCTGCGGATGCACCTCGAGCCCACGGTCGGCACGCCGCGCAACGTCGGCGCAGCGATCGTCGACACCCTCTTCGCCCCCGATGACGATGGCCGCATCCCCGTCGCCGCCGTCACGGGCACCAACGGCAAGACCACGGTCGTGCGGCTGATCTCGCACCTCGCCACGACCGGCGGTGCCACCGTCGGCACGACCTGCACCGAGGGCGTCTGGATCGGCAACCGTCTGATCGACACCGGTGATTGCAGCGGCCCGGCGAGCGCCCGCCGCGTGCTGGCCAACCCCGCGGTGACGACGGCGGTGCTGGAAACGGCCCGCGGCGGCATCCTGCGCGAGGGCTGCGGCTTCGACTTCTGCGACGTCGCCGTGGTGACGAACATCGCTTCGGGTGACCATCTCGGCATCGCGGAGATCGATACGCCCGAGCAGATCGCCTGGGTAAAGGGGGCGATCGTGGCGGCGGTGAGCAAGAAGGGCTCCGCCGTGCTCAACGCGGCCGATCCGCTCGTCGTGGACATGAAGAAGTGGTGCAAGGGTCAGGTGGTCTACTTCGCGCTCGACCCGACCACGCCGGTGCTCGTCGAGCACCTCGCGGCGGGCGGCCTGGCGGCGACCGTCCGCGACGGCTGGATCGTGCTCTGCGACGGCCCGCGCGAGACCCGCCTCGCGCATCTCGACCGCGTGCCGCTGGTGCACAAAGGCTTCGTGAGCTTCCAGGTGGAGAACGTGCTGGCATCGGCGGCCGCCGCATGGTGCCTGGGCGTGCCGCTCGAGCTCGTCCGCCTCGGCCTCGAGAGCTTCTCCTGCGGCACCAACGGCTCGCCGGGCCGCTTCAACCTCCTCGATCTCGAGGGCGGTTCGATCGTGGTCGATTACGGCCACAACGTGCCGTCGCTTGAACAGATCTGCGCGACGATGCGGCGGCTTCCGCACGAACGGCGCACGGCCGTCTACTCGGCCGCCGGCGACCGCCGCGACGAAGACCTGCTCACGCAGGGGCGGCTGCTCGCGGCCACGTTCGACCGCGTGGTGATTTACGAAGACGCCTACATCCGCGGCCGTGAGCCGGGCGAGATCACCCGGATTCTTTCCGAGGGCATCCGCCAGGGCTTGCGGTCCGACCGCCCGACCACGATCGAGTCGGGGGGCAACTGGGAGCAATCGGCAGCGCTCGTGCTTGACGCCGTGACGGCCGGCGACCTCGTGCTCCTGCAGCCAGACACGATCGAGCAGACGATGCCGTGGCTGGCCGCACGGTATGGCCAGCGGCTTCGCGAGACCAATTTCGACGAGATCGCCGGTCTCGCCATCCACGAAAACCAGGACCGTTCGCCCGGACCGCACGAGCCGGTCGAGGTGAAAAACGGCCGCCTCGGCCGCGGCGTGTGCGCCACCCGCGCGATTCTCACCGGCGAGACGATCCTCACGACGTGGGGCCGCACGCTCGCCAAGCGCTCGCGGCACTCGATGCAGGTCGACGTCGACACGCACATCCTGCCCGATGGCGTGACGGTGCTCTTCAATCACTCCTGCGAGCCGAATTGCGGCGTGGTGATCCGCGCCGGCGAGAAGCGGCTCGAGGTGCGGGCGCTCAAGCCGATCGCGGCGGGCGAGGAGCTCACGTTCGATTACGACACCTTCGAATACGAGGTGGAGCACCTGAAGAGCCCATGCCTCTGCGGCGCCGCGAAGTGCCGCGGCCGCGTGGCCGGCTACAAGCACCTGCCTGCCGACGTGAAGGCCCGCTACGGCGAGTTCATCGCCGACTACCTGCGGATCCTCGACGCCGAAGTGTCCGCTCCAGTCGGCGCGTGAACACGGCCCTCCGGGCCTGAAGTAGGGTAGGCTTCAGCCTGCCTTAGCCGCACCAGCCCAACGCGCCGCCGGAACGGCAGAAGGTGCCTCGCGGTGGCCCTCGCGGACTCGGTCCAAATGCTCGTCACACTTCCGCCGATTCCGGCGGCTCTCTCCAAAGTAGACCGCTTGCCAAGTAGACCGCTTGCTCCGCAAGCGGATCCGCCCCGCTTGTGGAACAAGCGGTCTACGCACGGCCGTCCCCGGTGGGGCACTGGACGAGGCCCGTAAGATGGACGGGTTGCATCGGTCGCGCGGTTTGGACCCCCGTTTTTCACGGGAAAAATCCAAAAAAAGAGTGAACAAAACCCTTGAAGCCCGCGTCTGAGGGATTAGTCTCGAAGGGTCTTTTCTCAGGAGTTGAAACATGTCTTCGTTCGGCCTCCTCCCGACCCGCACGCCGTTCTTCAAGCAGGTTCACGCCGTGATCTGCGCGGTGCTCGTCTTCGCACCGCAGATGCCTTCCTTTGCCCGCGCGCAGTGCTGCGGCGAGGCGGCCTCCGCGCCCGTCGCGACGCAAACCTATCGGCTCGATTACCAGACCGTGTACGACGAGCAGCAGGTCACAGCGTATCGCGTCTCGTATGAGACGGTCTACGACACGAAGACCTACACCGTCACGAAACCCGTCTGGGAGACGCAGACCTCGGAGCGTCGCTACACGGTGCAGCGGCCCGTCTGGGAGACGCAGACCCGTGAAGAGCGCTACACGGTCATGAAGCCGGTCTACGAGACTCAGGTCGTCGATCGCAGCTACGACGTGACCCGCGACGTGGTCGAGACGAGCACCCGCGAGGAGCGGTTCACCGTCATGAAGCCCGTCTACGAGAACGCGGTGCAGCAGCAGGTGAGCATCGTCCGCCGGCCCGTCTACGAGACGAGCGAGCGCGAGGAGGCCTACACCGTCGCCGAGCCCGTCACCACCGTTCGCACCGCCTATTCCGTCGGCTCGCAGGCCGTCGACACCGTCACGCCGATGGTCGCCCCCGGCACCGCGCAACTCGGCTGGGTGCCCGGCGGCTATGCCGTCAACCCCTACACGGGCCTGATGTCGTGGCAGCGTGGCGGCTATGCCTGGACGGTCACGCCGGGCGTCGTCATGAACCAGGTCAACCGGTCCTACCAGCCGACCTACACGCCGGTGCAGGTGCCGGAGACGACGATGGTCAACCGCGTCGTCACCCGTAAAGTGCCGGTGCAGACGGTGCGCTACGTCGATGAGCAGGTCGTGCAGCAGGTGCCGGTGCAGACGATGCGCATGGTCGCCGAAGAGCAGGTCCGCCAGGTGCCCGTCCAGACCGTCCGCAAGGTGGTCGAGCGGGTCGACAACCAGGTGCCGGTGCAGACGATGCGCATGGTCGCCGAGGAGCAGGTCCGCCAGGTACCCGTCCAGGTCATGAAGATGGTGGCCGAGGAGCGGGTCGAGCCGGTGAGCACGCAGGTCTGCAAGTACGTCACCGAGCAGCGTTCGATGCAGGTGCCGCGCGTCGTCGAGAAGAAGACGCCCTACAGCTACACGGTCCGCTCGCCCCGCACGGTGGTGATGCGGGTGCCACTCGACTCCTGCGGCAATCCGATCCCGACGGCGGCCGCCGCGCCCGCCATGACGGCCGCCCCGTCGGCCGCCCCGTCGGCCGCCGCCCGCCCCGCGACGGCGCCCGCCGCCGCTCCGGCGCTCACGCCTGCCGAGGCCGGCGCGATGAAGACCTTCAGCGACAAGCCGGCCGACCAGCCCGCCAAGCCGCAGGAAGGATGGACGAGCTCGGCCCAGCCGCACGTCGATCCCTCGCAGGCCGAGGCCGTCCGCACCCAGAAGCCGGTCGCCCCGCAGCAGCCGGCCCCGGCCCGCGACGACGCCGCGAACCTGCGGCCGATCGAGTCGATCCCCACGCCACCGGCCAAGGCGGAGGCCGTCGCGCCCCAGCCGCCGGCCGCCGCGCCGAAGGCTGCCCAAGAGCCGACGATCGCCCCGCTCGGCCCGTCGGTCGAGCCCGCCCCGCCCGCGGCCGACACCCGAGACGTGCCGGCCGCCGAAACCTCCGGCGGCCTCCTGCGGATCGAAGCCGCCCGCGGCGACCGCACGACCTGATTGCCCGCCCGCTCTGCACGGGTTAGTTTCATCGCGTCGATCGTGATGAAACTCGAAGGCAGAGCAGAAGGCACTCCATGGGCAGGATCAAAGTGGGCGGTCCCGTCGTCGAGCTCGACGGCGACGAAATGACGCGGATCATCTGGCAGTTCATCAAGGAACAGCTGATCCTGCCCTATCTCGACGTCGACCTGCGCTACTACGACCTGTCGATCGAGAATCGCGACGCCACGGGCGATCAGGTCACGATCGACGCCGCGAATGCGATCAAGGAGTGCGGCGTGGGCGTGAAGTGCGCCACGATCACGCCCGACGAGGCCCGCGTCGAGGAGTTCCACCTCAAGAAGATGTGGAAAAGCCCCAACGGGACGATCCGCAACATCCTCGGCGGCGTAATCTTCCGTGAGCCAATCATCATCAAGAACATTCCGCGGCTCGTGCCCGGCTGGACGAAGCCGATCGTCGTCGGCCGCCACGCCTTCGGCGACCAATACCGCGCGACCGACGTGAAGATCCCCGGCAAGGGGAAGCTCACGCTCACGTTCACGCCGGCCGACGGCTCGAAGCCGATGGAGATGCAGGTCTTCGAGTTTCCGTCGCCGGGCGTGGCGATGGCGATGTACAACCTCGACGACTCGATCCGCGATTTCGCCCGCGCAAGCTTCCGTTACGGCCTGGCGCGGAATTATCCCGTCTATCTCTCGACGAAGAACACGATCCTCAAGGCCTACGACGGCCGCTTCAAGGACATCTTCCAGGAGATCTTCGACGCCGAGTTCAAGCAGGAATTCGCCGCCAAGGGGATCACCTACGAGCACCGCCTGATCGACGACATGGTGGCCTCGGCGCTCAAGTGGGAGGGGGGCTACGTGTGGGCCTGCAAGAACTACGACGGCGACGTGCAGAGCGACATCTTGGCGCAGGGCTTCGGCTCGCTTGGCCTGATGACGAGCGTGCTGATGACGCCCGATGGAAAGACGGTCGAGGCCGAGGCGGCCCATGGCACGGTCACGCGGCACTACCGCCAGCACCAGCAGGGGAAGCCGACATCGACCAATCCGATCGCCTCGATCTTTGCCTGGACCCGGGGCCTTGCCCACCGTGGCAAGCTCGACGGCACTCCGGCGGTGACGAAGTTTGCCGAGACCCTCGAGCGGGTCTGCATCGAGACGGTCGAGAAGGGGCAGATGACGAAAGACCTGGCGATCCTCATCGGCCCGAAACAGCCGCACCTCAACACGCAGGACTTCCTGGCGGCGATCGACGCGAGTCTTCGCCAGGCCATGGTTTGAGACCCCCCCGATCACCGAGAGGCTTTGCCATGAGGTTCATTCGCTTGATTGTTGTCTGCGGGCTCTTCCTCGCAGCCGCGCCGGCCCCGGCGGCGGAGAAGTTGAAGGCGCTCATCGTCGACGGCCAAAACAACCATGCCTGCTGGCCGAAGACGACCCCGATGATGAAGAAGTATCTCGAGGACACCGGCCTCTTCACGGTCGACGTCGTCACCCATGCCCCCAAGGGTGAGGATCCGAACTTCAAGCCCGACTTCGGCAGCTACGCCGTCGTCGTCAGCAATTTCGGCCACGGCGCGGCGAACTGGCCGGCCGAGACGAGGACCGCCTTCGAGGACTACATGACCAAGGGTGGCGGCTTCGTCGCCGTGCATGCCGCCGACAACTCGTTCCCCGAATGGGCGGCCTACAACAAGATGATCGGCCTCGGCGGCTGGGGCGGCCGCAACGAGAAGAGCGGCCCCTTCGTCTACTACACCGATGACGGCAAGATGGTCCGCGATCAGGCCCCCGGCCCCGGCGGCAGCCACGGGCCGCAGTCGCCGTTCGCGGTCGTCATTCGCGACGCAAAGCATCCGATCACGCAGAGCATGCCCGCCACCTGGATGCATGCCAAGGACGAGCTCTACGACAGCCTCCGCGGTCCTGCCGAAAACATGCAGGTGCTGGCCACGGCGTTCTCGCCGAAGACCAATCGGCACGAGCCGATGATCATGACGATCGACTACGGAAAAGGCCGCGTCTTCCACACCCCGATGGGACACGAGACCTATTCGATGGAGTGCGTCGGCTTCATCAATACCCTCCAGCGTGGCACGGAATGGGCCGCGACCGGGAAGGTGACGCTCCCCGTCGCGTCCGACTTCCCGAAGGCCGACGCCTCCTCGAGCCGGCCGTTCGCGCCCTGATCGGCGGCCACGCGGCGTGACGTCCCGAACCACGCACCAGCGAGCGGATAAAGCGCACGCCGATGGCGCGGTCGTCATTGGCGTCGACTTCACGTCGGCCCCATCGGCGAAAAAGCCGATCACGGTGGCGCTCGGCCGCTGCATGGAGCAGGGCCGCGGCCGCGTCTACCAGCTCGAAGAGATCCTCGCGATCGAGAGCCTCGGCGGCTTCGAGCGATTCCTCATGTCGGGAGGAGCGTGGCTTGGCGGCTTCGACCTTCCGTTCGGCCAGCCGCGGTCGCTCATCGAGCATGAAGACTGGCCCACCGACTGGCCGGCCTTCGTGCAGTTCTACTGCGGTCAGCCGCGTGACCGGCTCCGCGACACCTTTCGCCGCTGGTGCGATGCCCGGCCGGCGGGCGACAAGTTTGCCTGGCGCAAGGCCGACAAGCCGGCCGGGTCGAGCCCGGCGATGCGCTGGGCCAACCCGCCAGTCGCCTGGATGATGCATGCCGGCATCGGCCGGATGCTCGACGCGGGCCTCGCGTTCCCGGCCCATCGGCAGCGGGGCGGCGCGAAAAAGCCGCCGCGGGTCGCGCTCGAGGCCTATCCGGGCTTCACCGCGCGCAAGGTCTGCCGGCGCTCCTACAAGAGCGATGCCGCCTCGAATCAGACGCCGGACCGGATGCGCAACCGCCGCGCGATCGTCGAGGCGCTCGTGGCCGGCGCGGCCGGTCTCGAGCCCGCGCTGGCGATCAGTCCGACCTGGCGGCGCCGGCTCATCGCCGACGGCAGCGGCGACCTGCTCGACGCCGTGATCTGCGCGCTGCAGGCCGCCCACGCCGCCGCCCTGCCCCGCTATGGCCTCCCCAAACGCCTCGATCCGCTCGAAGGCTGGATCGCCTCGGTTCCGGTCGAGTAGATTCTTCCCGACGCCAGGGAGGAAAGGCATGCCCAGCAGGGTCACGGACGACCGATCGACCACGACACGCGACCGGCGCGCAAGAGCGCGAGACGGCCGAAGCCCGGCAAAGGCGAATCGGCTGCCAAAGACCGCGTCTCCCCTCTTCGCGGACGAGCAGTCCGGCGTCCGCCGGCTCTACACGGTGGCGATGATGGCCGACGTGCTCGGCGCGCCCCCGGCGGCGGTGCGGCACTGGGTGCGGGGCGGCCTCTTGGCGGCCGCTCGGCGGGCCGGTGCGATCGAGTGGTTCGACTTTCCGCAACTCGTGATTGGCCGGCGGCTCGTGAGGCTGCTGGCGGCCGGGTTCTCGCTGCGCGACATCGACTCCAAGCTTTCCGGCCTCGCGCCGGGCGGCGCCGCCGAGGCGGCGAAGCAAAGCGAGCGGATCGTCACCGACGGCCGGCGTCTGAGCATCCGCCGCGGCAACCGGCTCGTGAGCGCAGGCGGCCAGTTGCAGCTGGGCTTCTACACCGAAAGCCTTCACGCCGACGAATTGGAAGCGACGCCTGCCCTGCTCACACGGATGGAGTCCGCGCCGGGGCCCGTCGAGATCGAGATCGATCCGGCCGACGATCCGGCCGATGAGCCGACCTGCGTGGCCGATTTGCTCGATCTAGCTGACGACCTCGAGGCGGCCGGCGAGTATCTCGAGGCGGCCGAGGCGTTGCGGGCGGCGCTCCAGGCGGGCGGCCCGACGGCCCAAGTGGTGTACATGCTCGCCGAACTGCTCTACCGCGCGGGGGACCTCACCGCGGCGCGGGAGCGGTATTACGCGGCGGTGGAACTCGACGCCGATCATCTCGAGGCCCGCTCGAGCCTTGGCTGCGTGCTTGCGGAGCTTGGCGAGCACGAGCTCGCCTTGGCGGCGCTCGAAGGCGTGCTGCGGCAGCAGCCCGATTACGCCGATGCGCACTGGCACATGGCCGGCGTTCTCGAAGAGACCGGCCGTCCCGCCGATGCCCAGCGGCACCTGCGGGCCTTCCTGGCGCTCGCGCCCGAAAGCCCCTGGGCAGCGCTCGCCCGCGAAAAGCTCCAGTAGGACAGGCTTCAGCCTGTCAAAGTAGACCGCTTGTTCCACAAGCGGATCAGAACCGCTTCGAGACGAAGCGGTCTACCATGGCCAGGCCCGGAGGGCCGGGTCAGGGCCAGCCGGCGGATACCGGCAGCTAGTAAGCACCCCACGGCCCGCGGACCGGGTGCACGCCAAATTGCACCGTGTCGCTCGGCTGGTTCGGCGTGGGATACATCCCGCCGCCCGAGCCCGGCACTGCCCCTGCCCCAGGGTAGGGCCGGCGGAACTGGTGATAGATCGGCATCACTCGCGAGCTTGGCACGCCCCACGAATATTCGCTCGTGAACTCCGCGGTCGGCGGGACGACGAGCGCCATCGGCCGGCCGACGCTCGGGTCGTACCAGCGGCTGTGCCAGCTCTTCCCTTGGCTTCGCAGGAAATACCGCTTCTCGATGACATCGTGGTGGAGGGCGTGATGACTGCCGTCGCAGAGACCGCACAATCCACCGTGGCAGCAGTGGTGACCGCATCCGGGGCAGCAGGCGTCAGTGCCGCATTCTGCGCAGGTCGCATGGCGGCGGTGATGCCCGCCCGCAAAGCAGATGGCGCCGGCGAGCCCGCCGACGGCAAGCGTTCCGGCAAGCAGCAAACCCAAGCTGATTTTTCCGACCGCTGATCGCTGCATCGTGTCGCTGCTCCTCACCACCAGTAGGCGTGTACGTCGGTCCGCATGCCCGTCACGCCGGCCGGCCGCACGTAGTGCCGCCGGTGCTTGTAAAGAAACTCGTGAGGCATGAAGGGCGGGTAGGTGTACCAGGTATGGCCCACGCGCGGCGGCACCGGTCGCGGCGCCACGTAGAGCTGCGCGCCAAAGCCGGGGCCCGATCCGGCCGGCACGGGCGGCACATAGTAGTTGTAGAAGACGTCGGGGGTGGGAGCCTCGGCGCCGCCGTTGATCGGCGCGGCCGATGCATCGACCGCGAGCCAGGCGACAGCGATCGCCGCCGCGGCACTCGTTACCCGGATGATCCTGCGCAGGTGCATCATCGCATCGCCTCCCCTCGAGAACGGCCGGCCCCCGCCGACTGCCAGTTCTTCGGCAGCAACCGATTCCGCCGATGACTCGACCGCTGCCACCGCCGACGCCCCTGCCCAGCAGGCAAGGTCCGCCGCTCCGGCCGCCTCCCCGCGAGACCTCACAGACGCCCCTTATAACCGCTATACTCTGCCCCTCTTGCCCCAGGCTCCACTGCTGTTCACAGTCTCTGCGATGGCCACAAAGACACGAAAACCGAGAAAAAAGGCCGCCGACGCGAAGGCCGCCCCACGCGTCGGCAAACCATCCGAGCCGCCAGAGACCAAAGAGGCCGCGGAGCCGCAGGCGTCCGCCGCCCCCTCGAGCAATGGCAAGGCTCCCGCCAAGCGGCGGGCCACGGCCCAGTCGCTCGCCGCCGGCCAGCGCGATATTTCCGTCAGCGAGTTCTTCGCCAAGAACCGCCACCTCCTCGGCTTCGACTCGCCGCGCAAGGCGCTGCTGACGAGCGTGAAGGAGGCGGTCGACAATTCGCTCGACGCCTGCGAGGAGGCCGGCATCCTCCCCGAGATCTGGGTGCATATCGAGCAGGTCGGCGAGAGCGGCAGCCGCTACCGGATGGGCGTGCAGGACAATGGCCCCGGCATCGTCCGCAAGCAGATCCCGCTCATCTTCGGCAAGCTGCTCTACGGCTCGAAGTTCCACCGGCTCCGGATGAGCCGCGGCCAGCAGGGCATCGGCATCTCGGCCGCCGGCATGTATGGCGTGCTCACCACGGGCAAGCCGGTGAAGATCATCTCCAAGACCGGCCCCAAGGATCGCGCCCACTACTACGAACTGCGGATCGACACCAAGACCAACCAGCCCGAGATCCTGAACGGCAAGGGGGAAGGCGTCGAGATTCCGGCCGGCAAGGGCGGCGACGAGCTGATGAAGAAGCACTCGATCGAGTGGGTGGCCGCCAATGACCGGGATGAAGCGATCGACCACGGCACCCGCGTCACGATCGAGATGGAGGCGAAGTTCCAACGCGGGAGAGGCAGCGTCGAGGAATATCTCGAGCAGACGGCGATCGCCAACCCGCACGCGCGAATTCATTTCCAGGGGCCGGACGGGCCGGAGCGGATCCTCGAGCGTTCGAACGACGACCTGCCGCCAGAGCCCAAGGAGATCAAGCCGCATCCCTATGGCGTGGAGCTCGGTCGGCTCGTGACGATGCTCCAGGAGCATCCCAAGCTCACACTCGCGCAGTTCCTCACGCAATCATTCTCGCGCGTCTCGCATGGCACGGCGAAGAAGATCTGCGACATGGCCAAGCTTTCCACGCGGGTGACGACCGGCAAACTCGGCCGCGGCGAGGCCGACGCCCTCTTCAAGGCGATCCAAGAGGCCAAGATTCCGCCGCCGGCCACCGACTGCATCGTGCCGATCGGCGAGCAGCGATTGCTCGCGGGCCTCCGGCAAGTGGTGCCGGGCGAGTTTTTCACCGCGGCCACGCGGCCGCCGTCTGTCTACCGCGGCAATCCGTTCCTGATCGAGGCCGCCCTGGCCTACGGCGGCGGCGTGGCCGCGCAGAAGATCAGCCGCGAGGCGCTGGGCGAACTGGCGAGCGAGAGCGACGCCCGCAGCATGCGGCAGTTTCTCACCACGACGTTCACCGGCATGGGGGGCGAGTCCGCCGACAAGATCCTCGCGGAGGCCCAGCTCGCGCCGCGGCAGAGTCCGTCGAAGCTCAAGAAGCAGCAGCTCGACGCGCTGCACGGCGCGATGCAGCACGTGAGTGTGGACGAGGGGCAGAGCATGAACGTGCTCCGGTATGCCAACCGCGTGCCGCTGCAGTTCCAGCCGGCCGCCTGCGCGGTGACGCAAACGATCACCTCGACCAACTGGCGGTCCTACGGGCTCTCGCAATCCCGCGGCGGCCTGCCCAACGGCCCCGTCACGGCGATGGTGCATGTGGCGAGCGTCTGGGTGCCGTTCACGAGCGAATCGAAGGAGGCGATCGCCTCCTATCCCGAGATCCAGAAGGAGATCCGCCTCGCCCTGCAGGCCGTCGGCCGGAAGCTCGGCATGTACATGCGGCGCCGGCTCCGCGTGGCCCAAGAGGGCCAGCGCCGCAGCATCTTCCTCCGCTATCTGGGCGAAGTCGCCACGGCCGTCTCCGTGATCAACGGTGTCGATCGGGCGAAGCTCTACGATCAGCTCCTGGCCGTCGCCAAGAAGAAGACGGCCGAGGCCGACGTGAAGCTCGACGACCGCGGCCGCCCGGTCGAAGACGAGGAAGAGCTCGAGCTCGGCGACAACTGCATCATCGTGCCGCAAAAGCTGCCGGGCGCATCAACCGACGAGCCAGCCCCGGAAGAGAAGGCGAAAAAGAAACGCCGCAAAAAGTAGGGTAGGCTTCAGCCTGCCAGCAACAAGTAGGGTAGGCTTCAGCCTGCCAGCAACGGTGACAGGCTGAAGCCTGTCCTACTACGCCAGGGCCGGAGGATCCCCGCGAGGCGACTCCCTAGCCCGCACGGGCGGTCTTGAGCCGCTCGACTTCGGCCTCGAGCGCCTTCACTCGCTCCTCGAGCTCGCGAAACTTCTCGCGGGCCTTTTCCATCCGCTCCTTCATCTCCTCGCGAGCCTGCTGCATCCGCTCGCGCACCTCAGGCGGAAGTTCGCGATGCGGTCCGCGCGGCGGGCCGCCCCACTCCGGCCGACCATGATGCGGTCCGTCGTCACCGTGGTCGTCGTGCTCCGCGTGCGGGGGTCGACCGTGGGGCGGGCGACCATGCGGGGGTGGGCCGCCGGGGCCCCGCCGCGTCTCCATGCGGTCGAGAAAGCGATCGAGTTTCTCGGCGATCCGATCGAGCTTGTCCGACACGTCGGCCGTTCGCTCGTAGGCGGGCTGGTCTTCCGACGCCGTCACGACGTTCATCCGATCGATCGCCACCAAGAGGCCGATGCCACAGGCGGCCAGACCCAGCCATTTCCAGACGTTTTTCATGGGAGATCTCCTGTGTGAATCGTGTTTGCCCGGGAGTTTTGCCCGGGCGGATCCCGAAGCCGATTAAACCGACGTATGCTGCCACTGTCATGAACGGCCCGTCAGGCGGAAAGTTTCGCGACCCCTCGCTGATCGATTTCGGCACCGACCCGGCTGGAAATCACCGGCGTCTCGAGCTGCTCGGGGGCGTGCTCGTCGATCGCCCCCTCGCCCAAGACGCCCTGCCCGGCCGCCGCCTCCCCGCCGCCTGGCAGGAAGCCGGAGCGATCTTCCATGCCGCTGACGGCGGGCCGGCGCGGGGCCGCTGGGAGTTTCCCGCGCCCCTCCCCGACCCCTGGCTCGTCCACGTGCCGCTCGGAAAGGAATCCGCCGCGGCGCCGCTCGCGCTCGAGGTGCGGCCGGCGCCGTCCGGCCAGATCGGGCTGTTTCTCGAACAGGTGGAGCAGTGGCGATGGCTGGCCGCCGTGACGCCCCCCGGCGCACGCATGCTCTCCCTCTTTGCCCACTCCGGCGCCGCCACGCTCGCGCTCGCCGCCGCCGGCGCGGAGGTCGTGCATGTCGATGCGTCGAAGCAGGCGACGGCGATGGCCCGCCGCAATGCCGAGGCGTCGGAACTCGGTGCAACGCCGATCCGCTGGATCTGCGAAGACGCGCGGGCATTCGTCGCGCGGGAGGTTCGGCGCGGTGTCGCCTACGACGGCTTCGTAGCCGATCCGCCGTCATGGGGGCACGGCCCCAAGGGGCAGGCGTTTGCGATCGACCGCGATCTCGCCGAATTGCTGGCCGATCTCGCGATCTTGCTGGGCCGGTCTCGTGCGGGCGGCCGGCCGGGGCCCGTTCTGCTCACGTGCCACTCGCCCCGCTGGCATCACCGCCGGCTCCACGACACACTGGCAGACGCGCTCGGTGACGTCGCCGCCGGCACGATCGAGTCCGGCAGGCTCGCCTGCATCGATGCCTCCGGCCGCTCCCTGCCGCTGGGCGACTACGTCCGACAGCCCCCCACCCAATGAACCCGCACGAACAGATCACGAGCACATCCAACCCGCGAGTGCGGCAGGCAGCCCGGCTGCGCGAGGCGGATGCCCGCCGAGAGACCGGCCTGGCGCTCGTCGATGGTCGGCGGGAGCTTGCGCGGGCCGCGGCCGCGGGAGTCGAGGTCGTGGAGGTGTTTCTGGATGCCGATGCCCCGGCCGACGCCGACCGCGATTGCATGCTCGAATCGCTCGCGGCGCGGGGCACGCGGCTCGTGGTGCTCGCGCGCAAGCCGTTCGAGAAGATCGCGTTTGGCAGTCGCAACGAGGGCGTCGTGGGTGTCGTGCGGTTTTCGGGCCGACCGCTGGAAGCATTCCGCGTCGCCGCCGACCGGCCGGTGCTCGTGATCGAAGGCGTCGAGAAGCCCGGCAACCTCGGCGCCATCCTGCGGACGGCCGATGCCGCGGGCATCGCGGGCGTGATCGCCTGCGACACGGCCACCGATCCGGCGAATCCCGCCGCCATTCGCGCGAGCCTCGGCACCGTGTTCACGGTCCCGCTCGCCGTGGCCACGGCCGAGGAGGCGATCGTCTGGTGCGCGAACCATGGCCGCCGCGTGATCGCCGCCATGCCCGACGGCAAGTGGCTCTGGCACGAAGCCGCCCTCTCGGGCGCGACGGCGATCCTCTTGGGCAGCGAGGCGCACGGCCTCTCCCGCCACTGGCAGGAGGCGGCCGACCGCGGTCGGATCGCCTTTGAAACGGTCCGCCTGCCGATGCGGGGGATCGCCGACAGCCTCAACGTTTCGGCAACCGCCGCGATCCTGGCCTACGAGGCCCTCCGTCAGAACCTTTCATGACCGACTCCCCCGACATCTTCGACACGCTCACCGAAACGGCCGCCGCCCGCGGCACTCCGGCGATGTTCGCAGCGCTCGCCGATTCGCTCAAAGTGCGCCGCCGCTGGCACGCGCTCTTCGACCTGCGGATGCTCGAGGCCCGCGTTGCGCTCGGCCTGCCGCCGACCGGCGACATCGGTGCGATCGACGAGCAGACGCGCGAACGCCTCGACGAGCGATCGCTCGCCGCCTGCCGCGAGGTGGGCTGGCCGCTCCTCGACGAGGGGCATGTGGCCGCCGGCTGGATGTATCTGCGTGCCGCCGCCGAGCCGACCGAGGTATCGCGCAAACTCGCGGCACTGGCCCTAGCGCCGCTCGCAGACGAGGAGGCCGCGGCCGCCCGGATGCAGGAGATCGTCCAGATCGCGCTCTGGGAGGGGATCGATCCCGCCCTCGGTATCCGGCTCGTGATCGAGTCGCAGGGCACCTGCAATTCGATCACCGCCTATGAACAGGCCGTGTCGCGGCTGCCGGCAGCGCGGCAGCGGCAGCCCGCGGCCGTGCTCGTGGAGCATCTCCATCGCGAACTCTTGCAATCGCTTGCGGCCGACCTCGAGCGCCGCGGCCTCGCACCCCACGAGACGATCGCCGCGACGGCATCGATCGTGGGTCTTCTCGACGCCGCGGGTGGCATGAAAGACGATCCGAGCTTTCACATCGACGTCTCGCACCTGCAATCGGTGCTCAGGATCGCGCGGGTGTGCACGGAGCGGGCCGTGATCGAGAAGGCTTGGGAACTGTCGATCTACGCCTGCCGGCTACCGGACGAAGTGACGTATCCGGGTGAGCCGCCATTCGAGACCGTGGGCGAGGCCTCGCGGCTTTTTTACGCGGCGCAACTCGGCCGAGATGTCGACAAGGCGCTTCGGTATTTTCGCAAGGCCGCGGCGCTGGCCCGCCTGGAGGATGCCGGCACGCTGCCGGCCGACACGCTCGTCTATCTGCTCTGGCGGCTCGACCGCCCCGCGGAGGCCCTGCATGCGGCGCTCGAGCGGCCGGCCGACCACGGCATGCCGAGCGTCATGCAGGCCATCGGCATGCTGCCGTCACTCGTGGAACTGGCTGAGGCCGGCAACGCCATCGACGCGCTTCGCGAGGCCTGTCGGAACCGCGGCGACGAGATCACGTTCGCCGCGACCTACGCCGCCGTTCAACGCACGCGAAATTGATACTCGCACCGGTGGCACGAAGGCCGCGTGTCGTAGCCGAGCTGCTCGGCGGTCATGAAGCCGCGTCCAGGCGGCAGTTGCCACGGGGCGAGCATGTCGGGCCCCTGCGTCACGCCATTGCAGCTCCGCCAGCGGTTGCAGGCATCGCACGGGTCGGGGCAGCTCGGCTCGTGCTTCTCGCCGCAATAGCGCGGGCCGCAGCCGGTGTTGCCGTAGGGCATGCCGCCATGGCCCGGCGCACAGTTGCGGCAATGAAACGCCTCGCCGGCCAAGGCAGGGGCGGCAGCCAGCACGAGCGCGACGACACAAACTCTGACGGAGAAACGCATCATGCCTCCTGTATCGGTCGCAGGCCGGCTTCGGGCAGTGCACCGACGCGGAGACAGGCATTGTCCTGCGCAGATTACCCAGGCTTCCGCTGCCTCTACGGAAGCCCGCAGCGCAAGCAAGGTCCATCCGCGCCGCTACTCCACCCCAACTCACCTCGCTTGCGCGTCGGGCTTTCGTTGGGAAACCCGCTCGAAGAGGCGGAGATACTCGCGGGCGCTCGAGTCCCATGACCAGTCCTGGGCCATCACCTGCCGTACGAGGCCGTTCCAGAGCTCGACGTTGGAGTGGGCCTCGAGCGCCCGTGTGAGAGCATGCTCGAGCGCGAGCGTGTCGAACGCGTCGAAGACGAAGCCGCTGGCCGTGCCGTTGCGGAGCGTCTCGGGCGTGGTGTCGACAACGGTATCGACGAGACCGCCGGTGGCCCGCACGACGGGGATCGTGCCGTAGCGCATGGCGTAGAGCTGCGTGAGGCCGCACGGCTCGAAGCGGCTGGGCACGAGCGCGATATCGGCGGCCGCCTGCACGAGATGGGCAAGCCCCTCGTCGAACCCGATCATGACGTCGATCGTGCCGGGGAACGACGCGGCCACCCGCCGCAGCGCCTCCTCCGTGCCGTTGTTGCCGGTGCCGAGGATCACGAAGTGCGCCCGTCCGCTGCCGGCCATCCGACCGAGCAGCTCGATCACGAGTTCGATCCCCTTCTGCTCGACGAGCCGGCCCACGAGCGCCACGAGCGGCCGGGCATCGGGGGCGGCGCGGCCCAGCCGAGCCGCCAGCGCGACGCGGGCGGCATACTTGCCGTCGCGAAAGTCGGTGGCGGTGTAGGGCCGCGGGATGTGCGGGTCGGCCGCGGGGTTCCAGACCGTCGTGTCGATGCCGTTGACGATGCCGGCGATCGCGTCGCTGCGCGCGGCCAAGACCCCCTCGAGGCCACAGCCGCCCGGATCCGTTTGGATCTCGCGCGCGTAGGTCGGGCTCACGGTCGTGATCTCGTCGGCGAAGACGAGCCCGGTCTTGAGCAGGTTGAGCTGCCCGTAAAACTCCATCTGCTGCCAGTTGAAGTATTTCCAATCGAGGCCGGTCAGCAGCATGTCCCAATGCCAGAAGAGCCCCTGGTAGGCCATGTTGTGGATCGTCATAACCGTGCGGGCCTGATTGAGCATCGGCCACGATTGGTAGAGCAGCTTCTGATAGGCGGGGACGAGGCCGGTCTGCCAGTCGTGGCAGTGGATGATGTCGAAGGGGCGATCCTGCCGGCCGCCGATCTCGAGGGCCGCCCGGGAGAAGAAGATGAATCGCTCGGCGTTGTCGGCGTAGTCTTCGGCGCCGCCGTAGAGCGTGGGGCGATCAAAACAACTGTCGTTGCCGACGAGAAGCACCGTGGCCGCCGAGCCGGGCAGACGGCTCCTGAGCACCCGTGCCGTGAGCCGCCGCGCGCCGATCGGCACGTCGAACGACATGTCGGTCGCTTCGATCGCGATCCCCTTCGAGAAGACCTCGCGGTAGGCGGGGATCACGAGCGTGACGTCGCAGCCCAGCCGGGCGAGGGCGCCGGGCAGCGCGCCGGCGACATCGGCCAATCCGCCGGTCTTGGCGTAGGGCGCCGCCTCGCTGGCGACCAACAAAACACGCATCGGCTTCGCTTGCCTCGCTCGCGTCAAGACATCCTGCAACGGCCATACTATAACGCAGTCACTCCGCCGCCATGAGCCCACTCGTCAACCCCGCCGCGCTGTTCCGCTTTCGCCTGCCCTGCCGGCGGTGCAAGAAGCTCTGGCCGCCGTCGGCATGGGATCTCGACGAGGCCTGCCGGCTGCCAGGGCTCGCGCCCCTGGCGAACGCCCCCGACCTGATGACGCTCTCCATGGCCTGGAATGAAGATGGCCTCGGCGTGCGGGCGGTGGCCCACGCCGTGGGCAACGCCCGCTGGTGCCAGCCGACGAGACCGGAAGACAGCGATGGCCTCCACCTCTGGATCGCGACGCGGCCGACGGGCGAGAGCCACCGCGCCGGCCGCTACTGCCGGCGGCTCGCCCTCCTGCCGACGGGCGGCGGCCGCAATGCCGACAAACCGGTGGCCGTTCCCGGCGTGATTCCGCGGACGAGCGAGGTGCCCGCCGAGCTTCCCGAGGGCTCGATCCCGATCGAGAGCAGGCTCTCGGCCGATGGCTGGCAGATCGATGCCTTCATCTCCGCCGCCGCGCTCCCCGGCTGGGATCCGCTCGAAATTCCCCGGCTCGGCTTCTTCGCGGCGCTCGTCGACCGCCGGCTCGGCCGCGTGCCGTTCTGCGCGCCACCCGAGTTTCCCTGGGAGAGCGATCCCACCACCTGGGCAGAACTCGAACTTATGTAGACCGCTTCCTCCGGAAGCGGATCCCACCCTACGAAAGCCCGAAGCGCGAGCGAGGAGAGTTGGGCGTTTTCGCGGGTCAGGTGGCAGCGTCGTTGGGTGGAGTGGAGTGCGGATGGACCTTGCTTGCGCTGCGGGCTTCCGTGCGCTGCGGGCTGTCGAACTTTCTCACTCCCGAAACGGCTCGATCTCGAGGCGGGCCGGCGGCAGGCTGCCGAGAAAGACGCGGCCGTAGGGCTTCGTGAGCATCCGCGGGTCGA
Source organism: Pirellulales bacterium (assembly GCA_044336985.1). Lineage (GTDB taxonomy): Bacteria > Planctomycetota > Planctomycetia > Pirellulales > UBA1268 > RGVT01. The sequence goes on from JBIIOK010000008.1 coordinate 38,632, forward strand.
GAATCACCACGGCGCCTCTGTCGGTATGGGAGCGGATGAGCCGCCCGAAGCCCTGCTTGAGCTTGAGCACCGCCTCCGGCAGCTGATACTCCGCAAAGGGATTGCCGCCCGCTGCCTTGATCGCCTCGATCCGCGCGGCGACGAGCGGCCGGTCGGGCACGGCGAAGGGCAGCTTCGTGATGATCACGTTGACGAGCTGGTCCCCCGGTAGGTCGATCCCCTGCCAGAAACCGTCGGTGCCGAGCAGCACGCTCGCCGGCCCTTCCTTGAAGTCGGCCAGCATCTGCGAGCGGTTGAGGCCGTCGGCCTGGCTCACGAGGCGGTAGTTCTTCCGTGCGCAGAAGCCCGCGAGATCGGCCGATGCCTTCGCCAGCGACGCGATGCTCGTGAAGAGCACCAGCGCCCGCCCCTCGCTTCGCTCGACATAACGCTTGATCATCTCCACGACGGCCCGGTCGTAGGCCTCCCGGTTGGCCGGGTCGGGAAGCCGGTCGACGAGGATCAGCTCCGCCTGCCGCGGATAGTCGAACGGGCTGCCGAGCCGCTTCGACTTCGCCTCGCGGAGGCCGAGGCGGCCGCGCAGATAGGCAAACGGGTCGCCGGACGAATCGGCCTCGAAGTCGTCGTCGCGGCCGCCGCCGACTGCGAGCGTGGCGCTGGCCAGCACGACGGTCCCCACCTTGTCGAAGAGCTCCCGCTTGAGCATCGCGCCCACGTCGACCGGCGCGCTCGAAAGCCGCAGCCGCTCGCGGCCGCGGCGGCTGCGATGCGCCTCGACCCACCACACGCTCCCCGGCTGCCCCTGCTCGAGCCAGAGGCGAAGGCTGCCCGCGACCGCCGTAAGCCGATCGGAAAGCGAATGAAAATCGTGCCGCTCCGCCTCGTTCGCGATGCCGTCGGCGGCTGTTCTGAGTTTCCGGGCGAGCCCAAGCAGCACGTCGCCGAGCGTGTCGGGCACGAGCCGGGGCGCGGCGATCCGCCACGGGCCGTCGCCGTGGCCTCCCACAGCCGCCCGCACGCCCGCGAAGAAATCCTCCGCCGCCCGCCGGCACCGCAGCACGTCATGCTCGAGGTCGGGCATCCGGTAATGCACGAGCAGGCCGCGGTGCGTCCGCTCGTTGTAGAGCTTCGCGAGGATGCGGTCGACCGTGCCGCTCGAGAGGCCGACGCCGAGATGCTCCCCCGCCACGCTCTCCACCGTGTGGGCCTCGTCGAAGACGACGATGTCGTAGTCGGGCAGGAGGCTCGCGCCGCCGCGGCGCAGGGCCAGATCGGAGAAGAAGAGCGCGTGATTGACGACGAGCACCTGTGCATGGTGCATCCGGCGGCGGGCGGCATAGTAGAAGCACTGGTGGTAGGTCGGGCAGGCGCGGCCCATGCAGTTGCCCGAGTCGCTCGCCACCTCGTCCCACACGGCGTCTGTCGGCGCGAACGAGAGATCGGCCAGCGACCCGTCGCCCGTCCGCCGCGCCCACGAATGCAGCTCCCGCAACTCGGCGAGCTCGTCGTCCTCCTTGAAGAGGCTACCCGATCGTTCGAGCGCCAGCGCCAGCCGCCGCAGGCTCACGTAGTTGCCGCGGCCCTTCACGAGCACCGCCGAAAACTCCCGCGGCATGACCGACGCCACGAGCGGGATGTCTTTCTTGATGAGCTGCTCCTGCAGCGCGATTGTGTGCGTCGAAATCACGACCCGTCGTGGCCGCCGCGCGGGCGCCGTGCCGGCGGCGGGCTCGTCGCGGTCGTAATCCCAATCATCCTCCACGGCGACATCGGCCGGCACGGGAGACTCGACCTGGTCGGCCGTGGCAGCGAGCACGGCCGGCACCAGATACGCGAGGCTCTTGCCGACCCCCGTTCCGGCCTCGACGACCACATGCTTCCGCTCCGCGATCGCCTCCGTGATCAGCCGCGCCATCTCGAGCTGCTGCGGCCGCGGCTCCCAGCCCGCCAGCCGCGCGGAGAGCCGACCACCGGGCGCCAGAAGATCGTCAGGGGTGGTCATGAATGTCAGTGTAACGGCTGGGTCAAAAACTTGGTTGATCGTTGCTACCACGGAAGCCCGCAGCGCAAGCAAGGTCCATCCGCTCTCCAATACAACCCGCTCTCCATTCGCTCGCGCATCGGGCGGCTGGATTTTTGGCGTTCTCCAAGTACAAGTAGATGGTTCTTCCACTCACGCGAGGACCGGTCAGTGTCACAGCATTCCGAACCGCAGAAGGCGTCGCAAAAGGCCTGGGGGGGCGTGTTTCGGGAGCCCACCGACAAACGCGTCGAGGCATTTTCCGAGAGCGTGTCGTTTGACCGACGGCTTGCCGACGACGACATCGACGGCTCGATCGCCCACGCCCGGATGCTCGCCGCCTGCGGGCTGATGACGGCCGCCGAGGCCGACGCGATCGCCGCGGCGCTCGAGGAGATCCGCCGGGAGATCGCGGAAGGCCGCTTCGAGTTCACGGTCTCGAAGGAAGACATCCATCTTCACATCGAGTCGGCGCTCACGGCGCGGCTCGGCGACGCCGGCCGAAAACTGCACACGGCGCGAAGCCGCAACGACCAGGTGGCGACCGACCTGAGGCTCTACTGCCGGCGGGCGATCGACCGGATCGACCATGGGCTCCTCGAATTGCAGCGGGCGTTCCTCGGCTTCGCCGAGCGCGAGCAGGGATTCGTGATCCCGGGCTACACGCACCTGCGGCGGGCCCAGCCGGTGCTCGCGGCGCACCAGCTGCTCTCGTGGTGCGAGAAGCTCCAGCGCGATCGCGATCGGCTCGCCGACTGCCGCCGGCGCACGAACATCCTGCCGCTCGGATCGGGAGCCCTCGCGGGATCGAGCCTGCCGATCGACCGCGAGCGGGTGCGGGAGTCGCTCGGCTTCGAGGGTGTCGCCGCCAACAGCCTTGACGGCGCCAGCGACCGCGACTTCGTCTGCGAACTGGCGTTCGTGATCGCGCTCTGCGCGGTCCACCTCTCGCAGTGGGCCGAGGAATGGATCATCTACAGCACGCAGGAATTCGGCTTTCTCGTGCTGCCCGAAGGGTTCTGCACCGGCAGCTCCATCATGCCGCAGAAGATCAATCCCGACGTGCTGGAGCTCGTCCGCGGCAAGAGTGCGCGGACGATCGGCAACGTGCAATCGCTGCTCGTGCTGCTCAAGGGGCTGCCGACTGCGTACAACCGCGACCTCCAGGAAGACAAGGAGGCGATCTTCGACTCGATCGATACGCTCGAGGCGGTGCTGGGGGTGACGGCACCGCTCGTGGCCGGCACGAAGTTCGACCACGCGCGGGTCACCGCGACGATCGAGCGGGGGCACCTCGACGCCACCAGCCTCATGGAAGCGCTCATCGCCGCGGGCGTCCCGCAACGCACCGCCCACGAGACGGTGGGCCATCTTGTCCGCCGGGCGATGGCAAAGGGGGTGAGCCTGGCGGAGCTTTCCGATCAGGAGTTCTCGAAGGAATATGCCGGCTGGAATGCCTCTCTCCGCGGGGCACTGGGGGCCTCCCGGGCGGTGGAGCGGATGACGAGTTTCGGCTCGACCGCGCCGGCCCGGGTTGCCGACCAAATTGCGGTATGGCAGCGCCGCTTGGCATAGGCAGGGCCCTTCTCGGGATCTTCGGCATCCTGGCGGTGGCCTGCGCCGTCGCCCACGGTAACGACCCGCTCAGGCAGGCCGTCGTCGATGCGGTGGCGGTGCCGCCGCCGAAGACGCCGCGCCAGCTGCTCGACGCCGCCATCAAGACGAACGACGTCGAGGCCTTCGATGCGTCGCTCGGCTACTGGAAGCAGCTCGTGCAATCGCTCGCCGATGCGGGCGATGGCCGGAATGAACTGCTCGCCGACCTGGGTGACCGCGTCGACCCGGGCGGACTAAAGCGGCTCGAGCGGACGCTCGGGCCTCGCGACCCCGACGTGCTGCCGGTGATGCAGGCACTTTTTGAAGCGGCCGCACTGCGACGGCGCGACCCCAAGGAGCTCGCGCGGGCGATCGAAGACCTGGGGAGCGATTCATCGCAGACGCGTCTCGCCGCCACCGATCGCCTCGGCCGGGCCGGCCTCGACGCCCTGCCGGCGCTCGTCGATCTCTTGCAATCGACCGACCCCGAGGGGGCGCGGGCCCGTAACATCGCGCGGGGGCTCGTTCGGAATCTCGGTGTCGATGCCCGGCGTGCACTCGTCGCCTGGCTCGGCTCAAACGACATCGAGCACTGGCCCGGCGTGATCACGGCGCTCGACGCCCTCGAGGACGACGAGGTGATGGAGTTTTTCCTCGCCCCGGCGCTCGCGGAGGGTTTGCCGCCGCTCGCGCGATCGCGGGCAATCGCCGCGCTCGAGCATCATGCGCGGCGCTGCGGCCAAGATGACGACGCGTGGCAGCCGCCCACGCGGGGCGTTGCCATCGCGCTCCTCACCCAGCGGCTCGACCGGGTGCTCGCCCCGCCCCCGTATTCCAGCCACGGAGGCGCCCGCCACTCGATCGCGCGGCACGATGTCGCTCGCTACCACGAGGCCGACAATATCGCAGCCCGTGATCGCGAGGCTGCGCATCTGGCGAGAGACCTCGCGGCCCTCGGCGTCAGCGAGCCGCATGCCGTGCGGCTCGTCCTCCTCGCGCAACTCGAGGCGACCCGGGCCCGGCCCAAGCCGCCCACCGCCGACGAACTGCTTGCGTCACTCGAGGGGCCCGACGGCATCGACGTGGAGGCGATCGCCGACGTCCTCGAACTCGCCATCGTGCGCGGCATGTTTCCCGCGGCGGCGGCCGCCGCCGAGGCGCTCTCGAGCGCCGTGCGGCGGGATGGGAAGCCGCCGGCCGAATCGGTCGCGCTGCCGCCGGCAGTCCGCGCGGCACTCGTGCGGGCGCTCGCCGTGCCCGACTTCGCGCTCCAGTTCGCAGCGGCCCGCACGCTCGCCCTCGCGGGGAGCGACCCGCCCTACCCCGGCTCGAGCCGCGTGATCGAGGTACTCCGCCACGCGGCCAGCTCCACCGGCACTGACCGCGTCATCGTCGCGCACCACGAGGCCGTGATCGCCGCGGAGCTCGCCACCAAATTCTCGCGGTTTGGCTATCAGCCGGTCGTCGCCTCCACCGGCCGCGAAGCCGTGGCGCTCGCGCGGGAGAGCCACGACGTGGTGCTCGTGATCCTCGGTGCGCGGATCAACCGCCCTTCGGCCTACGAGACCGCGCAGTTCATCCAGCAGCAGACCTGCGGCGATATCCCGCCGATCCTCGTCGTGATCGACCCGCTCGACGACGACCCGCGCGGCCGCTTTCTCACGCGGCAGATCACCAAGTTTTCGGGACTCGAGTGCGTGGCGCTCGTCGATCGGCTCGACAGCTTCTTTGCACCGGTGATGGAGCCGCAATCGCAGGCTGTGGTGAGCCCACCACGGTTCCCGGAGGCGCTCGCCCACCTCGCCGGCCCGCAGGCCGTCGATGCGAAGGCCCGCGCTGGGCGTGCCGCGGCGAGGCTCGAGCAGGCGAGGCAGGCGACGGCGCTCCTGGAGGTGCTTGCCTGTCGGGGCTGGGACGTGCCAAATCCCCAACGTTACAATCAACGGCGAGACTCATCCCCCCCTTCCGACGACGCCGAACCCGTCGCCCCGACCGCCGATGCTGCGCTCCCCCGCCCAACCCGCTGACGACGGCAGCCCGCCGATCAAGGGGCTGATCGGCGCGGGGGCGGCCATGAGGGAGGTCTACGCGATGACGCGGAAGGTGGCCGCGTCGAACGCGTCGGTGCTGCTCGTCGGCGAGACCGGCACCGGCAAGGAGCTCATCGCCAAGGCGATCCACGAGCTTTCGCCCCGCGGCACCGGCCCCTTCGTGCGGGTCAATTGCGGCGCGCTCTCCGAGAGCCTGCTCGAAAGCGAGCTCTTCGGCCACGTGCGCGGCTCGTTCACCGGGGCCGTCGCCAACCGTGCCGGCCGCTTCGAGGCCGCCCACACCGGCACGATCTTCCTCGACGAGATCAATTCGACGACGCCGAAGCTCCAGGTGAAGCTCCTTCGCGTTTTGCAGGAGCGGGAGTTCGAGCGGGTGGGCGACACCGAGACGATCCGCGTCGACACGCGGGTGATCGCGGCGAGCAATCGCGAACTGCTCGACGAGGTGGCGAAGGAAAACTTCCGCGAGGATCTCTACTATCGCCTCAACGTCGTCCCGATCTACCTGCCGCCGCTGCGGGCCCGTCGCGAAGACATCCCGCAGCTCGTCAGCCACTTCCTCGAGATCTACAACGAGGCGAACGACCGCTATGTCGTCCACATCCGCAAGGAGGCGATGGAGGCGCTCGCCCGGTATCACTGGCCGGGCAACGTGCGCGAGCTGCAAAACGTCGTCGAGCGGTGCGTGGTGATGGCGCCCGGCGACGAGCTGACGCTCGACCTCCTGCCGCCGGCGATGCGGGGCGACCGGCCGGCCGTTTCGGTGCCCGGCCGCGGCGGCGACCTCGACAGCCTCGCGCGGGAGCTCGTCGAGCAGGGCATGACGACGGCTTCGCCGGACGACGAAAACCTCTTCGACCGGATCGTGAGTCGCGTGGAGCGGGAGCTCATCTCGCAGATGCTCGCCGCCTGCGACGGCGTGCAATTGAAAGCAGCCGCCCGCCTCGGCATCAACCGCAACACGCTCCGCAAGAAACTCCTCGAACACGGCCTCGAAGAGTAGGACAGGCTTCAGCCTGTCAT
>JBIIOK010000010.1:0-43786 GCA_044336985.1 Pirellulales bacterium
TACACAACCACCAACAGCGATTTCGTCGTGGCCGGCACGACAACGCTCGCTGCAAACACCACTGCCTCCACCGGCAGCGGCAGCATCACGTTCACAGGCACCGTGAGCGGGGCGTTCGCCCTGACCGCCAACTCCACCGGCGCAACGCTCTTCAGCGCAGACGTTGGCGGATCCGCTGCCCTCACCAGCCTCACGACAAACGCCGGGGGGTCCGTCAGTCTCAAGTCGGTCACCACCAGCGGCGCCCAGCAATACGGCGACAGCGCCACGCTCCACGGCACGTACACAACCACCAACAGCGCCTTCAGCATCAGCGGCACGACGACGCTCGCCGCAAACACCACAGTCTCGACCGGCAATGGCGACATCGATTTCAAGCAGTCGCTCAATGGCCCGAAAACGATCGACCTTGCGGCCGGGACGGGCACGCTCTTCTTTCGCGGCGCTGTCGGAAATTCAACCCCACTCGCCGGAATACTGATCCGTTCGGCCGCCCGAGCGACCGCCTTTTCCACGATCGCATTGGATGGCGTGACCAAGCTCTCTGCCGACGGTCTATCAATCGGCGCGAACGTCAATAACGTATCGCTGACGGCTGCGGGTAGCACCCTCAGGAACTTCAGCGGCCGCGGCATCGTGTTCGCGGGAACCTCCACCGGCTCCACGCTGTCCGGCTTCACGATCTCCAACAACGGCGGTGACGGCATTGCCGCCGGAAATGGAAGCTTCAGCGGTAGCGAGATCAGATCCAACACCATTTCGGCGAATACCCAGAACGGCGTGTCGCTCACGGGATCCACGGGCCTGAAGATTTCCGAAAACACGATTTCCAACAATGGCGTCGATGGCGTGGTCGTTTCAGGCGCGAATGCCGATGACAACACGATTTTCTCCAACTCGATCTTCCTGAATGGCGGAAAAGGCATCAGCCTCCGAAATGATGGCAACGATGCGCAGGTCGCTCCCCGACTCCTCTCGGCGTCGCTGATCGGCAGCGCACAGGTCATTCGCGTCCGCGGCATCATGAAGGCCGCTGCCGGGAGCTACCGGGTGCAGTTGTTCGCGAATCGCCCCGTCGATGAAATCGGTTTTCCGGCGAACCGCGGCGGCTTCGAGGGTCGCCAAGTGCTGCCGCTGGGAGATGGAACCGGGCTTTTCCTCGACGTGACGGTGTCTGTTTCGGGAGAACAGGAGTTTTTCGCCGACGTGCCGCTCGCCGCCGCGAACACACTCAACGTCAAAATCGGCGACTGGATCACCGCCACCGCCACCCTGGTCAACGGCAGCGTGCCCGAGAACACGTCCGAATTCTCCTCCGGCGTGCAAGTTGGCCTGCCCGTACTGGCCGCCGGCAGCGATGGCTCGAACATGGCCGGCGAAGTCACCGTCCCCGGGGCCAGGCTCTATGCCATTGGTCGCTCGCAGGCCGACGTTGTGCTGAATGTCGGGCCCACGCTGGCCGCCGCCGGAAAAAACATCACGCTCGATGGTGTCTACGGGCCGGCATTCCCGGCCTCGTTCGGCGGCGGCATGCGGGTCGCCCAAGTCGATGTCGACGGCGATGGCTACCAGGATCTCGTCGCGGCCCCCGGAGAGTTGCCCACTTTTTCGTTCACCATCGTGCGGGCGAGCAGGACCCTGACGATCCCGGGGAACGTTGTTTCGATGGTTCCAAGGGGAACCACGCTCATGGTCACCCCGCAGTTTCCGGCTTTGGGCGCAACGGTTAGTCGCACGGTGGCGGCCGTGACCATGATCAAGGGCAAAACCGTGATCTCGCTCAACGCCCCGCTCGACAGAGCCACGATCGCCGGCAGAGTGGAAGTCAATATTTATGGGCGCTCGTTGCAGAAGATCGGCGTCTTCAACGGCAGTCCCGAGTCGTCGTTGGCATGGAGGTTCGTCACGCTCGATGTCGCGGGCGTGTATGGGGCCAGCTACACCGGAGGTTTCGTCGTGGCAGCCGGCGAGTTGCAGGGAAACACGGCGGCGATTCCGCAGATCATCGTGGCCCCGTCGAGCAACCGCGCTGCCTTCAACGGCGCGGCGGTCTTTTCGGTGGCTGCGGCCAGCCGTGGAGCTCAGCCTGTGGTGGTGACCATGCCGACACTGCGCACCCCCGCCGTTGCAGGTGCGATCACAGGGCTCGCCGTCGGGGCATTCTCCGCACCCGTCGATTGCTCCACGGTCGGGCCGACGAGCGTGGCTCTGGCGACCGCGACCGGCGCGCAGACGTCGGTGACCGTCTTCGGCAAGCAGGGCGTGTCACTCGTTCAGCAAAACTCATTCGCATTGAGACTCGGCCTCAACCGAGGCGACGGGGTCGTCATGAACGTGTTTGGCGCCGGAGCCTCCCTCGCAGCTGGCGACATCGATGGCAACCTGCGATCCGAACTCATCGTCGCCGCCGGCAAGACCGGCATGAGCAACTTCCGCGTGATCCCAGGCAGCATGGTGCTGGGGGGCAACCAACAGGCGATCGACGCGGCATTGGCAGCAGGAGCGAGCCAGGACTTTTCGGCGGGAACGACCGGCGGTCGATTCTTTGGCAGCACCGCCGTCAATAATAGACTCACTCAAGTTCAGCAGGAAAATCTGGACTATTGGTACGGGCATGGTGCCGCTCAGGGGAAGACCGTGAGCAATGTGGCCGGGGGCTTCAACGCTTCGCTCTCGGTTGCCATTGCAGATGCCGAGGGCAGGGGACGATCGCAGGTGTTTGCTGCGTTGGGAGCATTCAATACCACGGCCAACGGAGTGGTTTCGTTCTCATTCGACACAACCCAGGCCAATGTGACGAAGCGTTGGTCGAGGAAAGAGGCTTTTCGGGCTCTCAGCCCGAGTGGCAAATCCTTTGCCTCGGGCATGGGGCTCCGACTGGGCTGATTTCTGGCGAATCCGCGGAGGCTCTGCTACGCTGCTGCGAAATCTCTTCAAGGAGGCAACGATGACACGATGGTTGGCATACGTTCTGGCTGGTGCGCTCACGCTGACCGGCCCTTCCTTTTTGGCGGAGGCATTGGGCGCGGGTGCGCCGGTGGCCTTGCTGATCCAAGCCAACGGCACGGTTGAGTACAGCCGGGACGGCACAGCCTGGAAGCCGGTCACGCGCAACAAGTATCTGTTCGCAGGCGACATGATTCGCACCGGCGCCGATGGTTCGGGGAAATTGATCGATCAGGCCAAGAGCACGTCCCAGACCATCGCCGCCAGCAGCCAGATCCAAGTCGACGGCACCGAGATCAAGGTGATCAACGGCACACTGTCGGCGCAGGAGGCGGCCTCGGGGGATCTGATCGCCGGACTTGGCAATCGCTTCGCCGAAGCCCAGCGGTACACGACCGTCCGCCGTGGCGCCAAGAAGCCCAACGAGATCAAGCTGCGCCTTCCGCAGGAGATCAGCCTGTCATCCGCGTATCCCGAACTCGCGTGGCAAAACTTCGGCAAGCAGTATTCCTTCGTGCTGACCATCGATGGCAAGGCCCACACCGTCGCGGGCGCTGACGGCGACATGGTTCGCTTCAAGGTTCCGGAACTCGGCCCCGGCAAGCACACTTTCACGATGACAGTCACCGAAAATGGAAAGCAGGTGGCTGAGGCCGACAAGCCAGGCAGCATCGTCTGGCTATCCGCCGACGACGACAAGGCGATCGCCGAATCGATCGCGAAGATCCGGGCCATCGACCCCAAGGATGACTTCTCCGTGGCGAACCTGCTGGATGAAAAGGGGCTGGCCGTCGCGGCCCTGGACCTCTATCGCAAGTTCTTCACTGAAAACAAGGATGAGAACGAACTGCGCCCGCTGTTGATTCGCGCCTATAGCGAGTTGAAGTTGGATGAACTGCGGCAGCAGGAAGCCTTGAACTACAACAATCAACTCGGCGGCAACTGAGCCCCGAGAGACCTTTCGGCTCGAGGAGGAGTTGGAAGCGACTCGCGTGGCGCTGCAGCGGGCCGCAGGCGAGGCGGCGATCGAGCGGCTGGCGGTGGTGAGCACGATCTCCCTGCCGCTGACGTTCCTCTGCGGCGTGTACGGCATGAATTTTGAGGTCATGCCGGAGATTCGCTGGGCCCATGGCTACATCTATTTCTGGGTACTCTCCAGCATCGTCACGCTGACGCTCGTGGTTCTGCTGCGACGGTCTCGGCTCCTGTAGGGCCGGCGACTCCGCGCAGCTTCAGCCACGCCAAGAGCGGGGCCGAACGACGTCGCGGACGAGGCCCACGGACTCCAGGGCCCGGATCACCCACCACGACATGTCGAACTCCCACCAGCGATGCCCGTGGGCCGCCGCCCGCTGGTCAGCATGGTGGTTGTTGTGCCAGCCCTCGCCGTGCGAGAGTAGGGCGACGACCCAATTGTTGCGGCTGTTGTCGGTGGTCTCGTAGTTGCGGTAGCCCCAGACGTGGGCGACGGAGTTGACCGCCCAGGTGCCGTGGAGCACGACGACCGTGCGCACGAACACTCCCCAGATGAGCATGCTGGCGGCGAGCTGGCCGGCGCCGGCCAGCGTGCCGGTCGAGAACCAGCCGATCGCGAAGCCGATCGCGGTGATCAGGGCCGCGTGGGCCACGTAGATCCAAAACCACGTGCGGCGGCGCTCGAGCGCGACGTAGAAGGGATCGCGGAGCAGGTCACGGACATACCGTTCGTAGCAGAACACGTTGTGGTGGTCGCGGTTCTTCACCAGCAACCAGCCCACGTGACCCCAGAAGAACCCGGCCAGCGGGGAGTGAGGATCCGGCTGTTGGTCCGATTCCTTGTGATGCATGCGGTGGATCGCGACCCAGCGGGCGGGCGAATCCTGGAACGTGCAGATGCCAAGGATGGCCAGCGCGTGCTCGAACCACTTCGGGCAGGTGAATCCCTGATGCGTGAGGAGGCGGTGGTATCCGATCGTGATGCCGAGCATGCCGAAGAGAAAGTGGCCGGCGATGGCGGTGGCCACTCCGGCCCAACTGAAAAACCAGGGCAGGAAGGCGAGCAGCGCCGCCGCGTGAACCACCGTCAGGGCCAACAGATAGTCCCACTCGACCGCCACGGGCTGGGAGGCCTCCGGGATATCGAGCGTCTCGTGGCGGCGGGCGACGTCGACCGGCGGATCATCGGCCTCCCGATGGATGTTCGTCTCGGGAGAGGTGTTTTCGACCGCGATCGACATGCTGACACCGCTTCCATGCGGAATGCACTTTGAGACGGGCCAGAACCTCGGGTCATCCGCCGGCGCCGAGGGAGGCCTACCAGTCTGCAAAGACTACTCTTCGCGGGGATTGCTGTCGAAGGGCAGCTGTTTCAGCCGCTGCTCGCGGCTCGAGGGCAAAGGCCGCTTCAGCTGCTCGCCGCAACGAGCGCCGGGCTTTCCCGTCCGGCCGAGAGCAGCGCCCCCTGCAGGCGGCGCGGCTCACCGATCGACCGGAGCAGGAGATCGCCGTTGCCCAGGAGCAGCTCGGCCCCGGGCGTCTCGATGATCTTCGCCTCCGTCTCGCTCGACACGCGCAGCCCCACGCAGGTCGGGAGGTTGGCCTTGATCGTGCCGCCGATGATCTCCCGGCGGGGCGTCTGCGTCGCCAGCACGAGGTGGATTCCCGCGGCTCGCGCCTTCGCCCCGAGGCGGGCGATGCTCTCCTCGATCTCCCTGCGATCGTCGCTCGTGGTCACGAGATCCGCATACTCGTCGCAGGCGCAGACGATCCGGGGCGTGCAGCGGTTTTCGTGGCGGATGAGCCCGCAGAGGTCGTCCACCTGGGCCTCCGCCATCCGCTTGTAGCGCGATTCCATCTCGTCAATCAGCCCGGCGAGCACCTCGACCGTCGAGGTCTCGTCCGGAAAGATGATCGGCTCCCGCAGAAATGGCGATGTCCGCCAAGACGTGAAGGCATTCCGCTTCGGATCGATCAAAACAAGCTGCAGCGTTTCGGGAACGTTGGTCTCAATCAGGCTCGCGATGGCGGCCCGCATCCAGATGCTCTTCCCGCTGCCGGCCGTGCCCACGACGAGCACGTGGCAGTGCTCCGGCTTCGCCAGGTCGATGAACACCGCCCTGCCATCCATGTCGACCCCGACGAGCATCCGCGAATTGCCAAGGAGCGGGTCGGGCGTGGGCAGCAGGTTGCGCAGTTCCTCGAACCGCACCGCACGGCGGTCGGGACGCTCGACATCGATCACGATCCGGTCGCCGGACCGTTCGACGATCGGCAGGTTCTTCAGGTTCATGCCCAGCGCGATCTCCTCGACGAGTTTGGTGAACCGCGCCACCCTGGCCCCGCTCGCAGGCGTCACGAGAAAACGGATGAAGGTCGGCCCCAGCCGGGGGAGCTCGTCGACCGTGGCCTTCAGGCCGTAATTCTTGAGCACCCGCAGCAGGCTCTCCTGCATCTTCCGGTGTTCCGCCGTGACCTCCTTCCAATCGGGGCCTGGCAGCGGCTCCGCCTGACCGCGGACGACGCCGGCAATGCGGCCGATGGCCGACTTGAGCCGCGACTCAGCCTGCTCGAGCTTCGCGGCGGAGACAGGCTCCTCGCGGACGCGATCCGCAAACGCGACCACCTTGAGTTCGCGACCGGCCATGCCGTTGCTCGCAAGCAGAAGACTGTAGAGCCCGGCCTGCGCCAGGCTTGCATCCCCGGAAACCGCACCGGCCTCGAGGAGCACCACGCACCACGTATGCGTTTCCGGAATTCGCAGGAGCGTATCCGCCGCTCCGTGGAGCACGACCGTGTCGGACCAGCCCGGCTCGCGCAGTTCGACGCGAAGCTGCCGCGCACAATCGACGAGGTCGCGGGCGGCATCGAGCGACCCGTGCTTCCGCCGGACCTCGAGCAACATCCCCGTCAGCCATTCGCAGAGGTTTTCGATCGCCCGCCAAAACGTCGCGACTTCCCGCGGAAACTGGTTCCACACGGCGAGGTTCCGCTCCAGCCTGGGGCCGACGATCGCCTTGTAGATGGCATCGACGATCGCCGATTTCCAGGCCACCGCGTCGGGTTCCACGTCCTCCAAGACACCGAACAGGTAAACCTGGGAAGAGGACGTGAAGCAGAGCGAGACGATCTCGTGAAACAGCCCGAAGAGTTCCGCGTTGATGACGGCGCGGTCGCCGGGAACCGCCTCCGCTGCCAGCTCGCTCAGGAGCTTTTTGCGGACGTCGCTGACGTGCAATCCCACCGGCATGACGGGATCCTCACAATACGGAAAAGGAGCGATCGAAGACGAGCAACGGCGGGCTGCCGAGCGTGCCGAACGTGGCGGCGTCGGCCGCCAGGAGCGCGAGCATCTCCTCGACTTCGCAGTGCGTCGCCGCGGCGAGGTCGTCGATCAGCATCACGTGCCGCCACTGGAGGATCTCGAGGGCGGTATCGCGGGCCTGCCCGTGGGCGGGGCCGGCCGCGGGGCTGCCGCGCTCGATCGCCGCGACGAGACGATCCAGGCCCTCGTCCCGCAGATACCCTCGGATCCACACCTCGACCGCCGGCGGTGGGATGGTTTCGCCATGGCACTCGAGATCTCCGGCCCGGGAATCTGACACGATCGACCGGACAGCCTCGAGCGATGCGACCACCTCCGTCGTGGGCGTGACCGTCCGCACCCGCGGCATACCGCCCGTGGCGGGCCCACCGCCGCCGGTCAAACGGTTCCAATACTCCCACGCCTTTTTCGACGTCATCGGGATCGGCCTGCGACCCTCGCGGACGAGCACCCTTTCCTCCTCGCCGACGGGCTGGCGCTCGACGATCTGCTTCAGGCGATGGGTGAGCGCGGTGCCCTCGTCGTTCACGACGCTGAGCCAGATGCTGCGCAGCGGCTGCGTCACGAGCAGGTCCACGTCCTCCCGGTCATCGGGCGTTACCACCGTGAACCCCCGCGCGGCGAGCAGCAGCGCGAGGCCGTGGACAAACTCGTTGCCGAGAGCAGTCGACTCCTGCCGCTCCCCGCGCCGCTGCTCGAAGACGGCCGACAGGTAGTCGTTGATTTCCCGCGGCATCTGGAACGCCGTCAGAAATGCCTCGCGCCCCAGGGCGCAGAGCCGCCGCGGCGTGGCATCGGCCGTGGCAAGAAACTGGCGGAATCGCTCCTCGCCGATCGGCCAGAGCGGGTTGCGGCGCCGCCGCGAGTCGACCCGGAGCGTGGGGGAGGAGTCGAGCCGTGCCCGGATGAGATCGCGGGCCTGCTGCTCTGTGAGCGGCACGAGCAGTTTTTCGTATTGGGCGATTCGATGAAAATCATGGGCCGGCACCGCCTGGGTGAGGCACTCGATCGCATTCGTCTGCACGCAGGTGATGAGGAGCGTGGATTCGCAGTGGTCGAACAGGTCGGCGGCGAGCTTGCCATACGCGAAATATCCCGTCCGATCCTCGGCCGCGATCTGCATCGCCTCGAGCTGGTCGAAGCAGAGCAACAGCGGCCTCGTATCGGTGACCAGCGCGATGAGCTGCAGCGTGACGCCGAAGGCCATGTGCTCGGCGTCGGTCGTCTCCTCGTCCTGCGTACCGACGTCGCAGCCCAACTGCGTCCTCACGTCGTCCGGCAGCTCCCCCGTTTCCAGCCAATGGATGACCGCGTGACGATGCTGCCGCAGCAGGAACAGCCGACAGGCACAGGCCACATGGAAGTCGATCCCGAGCCGGGTACACATCTCGTCGAACGCCGTGCGGATCACCCCGCCATGGCCGGGGTTCGCGCCGAACCGCTCGAGTTCGCCGCGGTCAGGAGCCGCTCCCGTCTCTTTCGCCAGCGAATCGATCAGGAGCGACTCAAGGTGCGGGATACCCCGTTCATCCTTCCTCGCCAGATCCCGGGCCAGGCAATACCGCAGGTGCCTGCGGATCATGCTCGGGCTCGTCGTCAGCCGGACATACGAAAACAGAGGCCGCGGCTGGAGGCCGGCAGAAATCGCGGCAGACCGCAGGCGGGAGAGCGTATGGGTCTTTCCGCTGCCCGCCGCGCCGTGGATGAGAATGGACCGTCGCTTACGGTGCCGCGCGACCTCGTCCAAGAGTTGCAGGCACAACTCGGACACGTCGGCATGGATCGAGGGCACGTCGACGACTGGCTCGACCCAGGCATCGGGCACGATCCCGTTGTTGAAGGGATTGGCAATCGGACGGTCGAGCATAGCTCGCAGATCTCCAGCGACCGGCCTGTGTGCCGCGGTCAACTGGATCCTTCCGCCGCCATCCTAGCGCCACCGCCGCACCGGGAAAAACCATGGCGAATCCAACGGCTTCTGCGGGCGGCCTGCGCGATGGACGCTTGCGCCCGGGCTGGCGTACAGACCGCTTTGGCGTGCGGTCAGCGGCCTGCCTTCCAGACCGTCTTGCCCTCCTTGATGGTTTCCTCGACGCGGATCGTCTCGATCGTGGCCGGGGGCACGGTGAGCGGGTTGCCGGAGAGGATCGCGAAGTCGGCGAGCTTGCCGACCTCGATTGAGCCCTTCTTCGCCTCCTCGCCATAGAGCCTGGCGCCGTCGATCGTGATCGCCTCGAGAGCCTCGAGCGGCGTGACCCGCTCGTCGGCTCCGATCGTCTGGCCCGACCGCGAGATGCGGTTGACCGCCGTGTGGATCGTGAAGATCTGGCTGAGCGGCGCGACGTTGAAGTCGGTGTGATTGGCGGGCCGCAGGCCGAGCGCCCGGGCCGACTTCAACGGGCTGATGAAATCCGCCTGCGCCCGGCCGCGGTTGTCCACGTGGGTGTCGCCGAAGTAGTAGCAGTGGATCGTGAAGAAGGAGGGCGTGATTCCCCACGCCTTGTACTTCTCGAGTTGATCGCGGCGGATGAACTGCGAGTGGACACCCACGGTGCCGCGGGGCTTCGCCGGCTCGCCTCCCGAGGCGAAGCGATGCGCCTCCAGGAGCGCGTCGATCGCGGCGTCGCCGTTGCAGTGGACGAAGAGCGTGGCCCCGCCGTCATAGACCTTCTTCACCATCTCGTTGAGCACCGGCTGCGGAAACGACAGTTCCCCCCGCCAATTCTTCTGCCCTGCCGGGCCGTCGGTGAGATAGGGGGTGGTGAAGGCGGCGGTGCGGCCCTGCGGCGAGCCGTCCATCAACGCCTTCACACCGCCGATCCGCAATCGGTTTTTGTATTCGGGCTCGTTCTGCGGCGGTTTGCCGCCGAAGACCTTGTCCACCTCCGCGATGAATGGCAGGGCGATCACGTCGAGTTTCAATCCGCCGCGGTCGGCGAGCGCCCGCAGGAGGTCGAGCTGATGCTTCATCGTGGCCCCCTCCTGGGCGGTCGTGATGCCCTCGCGCAGGTATAGATCCTGCCCGGTCTTCAGGAGTTCGATCGCTTCGTCACCGTCCGGCCCCGGCACATTCGAGAAGATCGGTAGGAAGGCCGTCTCAAAGAGGAGCCCGTTCGGATCGTTGGAGCCGGGCTCGCGGCCGATCACGCCACCGGCAGGCGTCGGGGTGGCGCCGGTGACGCCGTAGATGGCAAGCGCCTTCGAGTTGAGCATCGCGCCGTGGCCCGACACGTGCACGAGGATCACCGGGTTGTCGGGAAACGCCGCGTCGAGTTCCTGCTTCGTCGGAGCCCGCTTTTCGGCGAGCAGTTCGGGGTCGTAGCCGAATCCGATGACGAACTTTCCGGGGCCGATCTTCCGCCGCTCCCGGATCTTCTCGAGCGCTGCAATCACGTCCGCCACGCTCTTGCAGGGCCCGGCCGGCGGCGACGCGCAGACCGCCTGCGACTGCACGTCGACGAGGCTGAAGAAGTGGCTGTGGCCGTCGATGAAGCCCGGCACGAGCGTACGGCCGGCGAGGTCGCTGACCTCGGTCGCCTCGCCTTTGTGCTTCATCACATCGGCCTCGGAGCCAACGGCCACGATCCTCCCGCCCGCGATCGCCACCGCCTCGGCCGCCGGCTGCCCGGGATTCACGGTGACGATTTCGCCGCCGCGGATGATCCGGTCGGCGGGCGCGGCGATCGCCACCTGAGCGACGGCGAGAGCCGCGGCAACCAGTCCGACGAAGGCGGCACGTGATGGTGAAAGCATGTCTGGCTCCGGATGAGTCCGCCAAGATCCCGAAGAGTGTAGCAGCCACAGATTGACAGGCTTTCCTATTTCATCGCGCTCGTCCGGGCAGCGCTCCAATCTGCGTTGCGGATTGGTCGAAAGACTGATTGCGGGTGGAAGTGGAAGTCTGACCGAAAGTGCATGCCGATGGGCCAGAAACTGCTTCGCGCGATCGTGCTCGCGTGGCTGATCGCCGGCAGCCTGGCCTGCGCGCAGCAATTCCAGGAACTCCACACGGATCGTGATGCCTTCACGCCGGCCACGAAGACGGTCGACGCCGGCCGCATGCTCACGGAGATTTCCTACGTCTGGATCGACAATCGCGGCACGCCCGCCACCAACAGCTTTCCCGAACTGCTCGTGCGACTGGGGGCCAACGACTGGTTCGAGTGGCGGCTCGGCTTCAATTACGAGGAGGGATCAGGGAGCAGCGTCGTGTCGGCCGTGGAGGTGGGCGAAGCGCCGCTGGGGGAACAGGCCGGGACGGAAGCCAACATGCTCTACGGCTTCAAGCTGAATGTCAGCGATCAGCAGGGCTGGATTCCACGTAGCTGCGTCATGCTGGAGGCCTTCACGCCCGTGGCCGGCGAGACCTGGGGCACCGAACCTGTCGCCACCTATGCGTTCGGCTGGGAACTGCCCGAGGAATGGCGGTTCGACACAGCGATCCGCTATGCCTTCGCCGATAGCGAGGAAGGGCGGTTCGACCGCTGGATGCCGTCGGCCGTGCTCCGCATCCCGGTGACGCAACGCTTTGAGGTTCATGCCGAATGGTTCGGCTCTTGGAGCGAGGGCCTGGCCGACGACACGGTGCGGCCATTCGCCGGCCCCGGCACGCACCTCATGCTCACGCCGAACCTCGAGGTGGGCTGCCGCATGGGCTGGGGCCTCACCCGCGACGCCGCCGGCTACTTCGTCGATTCCGGAATGGCCTGGCTGTTTTGACGGCGGGCCGCCGCCACACTTCACGCCCATGGTGGTGGCGGCTAGACTTGGTCACGTCAGGAGAGAGTCGCAAGACCGCCGAAGGCCGAACGCTCAGGCAAAAGAACTGACGACAGACACTGTTGGAGAGTGACTCGAAGCTCGCATGCGAGCCGAGAGTCCACCGAAGGGGCAAACCGCGGGCGCCGCCCGCGGCGAATCTCTCAGGTCAAAGGACAACAGGGTTCTCGGTGACGGCTCTGCGCCGCCACCGTCCTCACGGAGCCCTGTCATGTCAAAGTCGCTCTCCCCTCTCGAACGCCTCGAGAACGCCGCCGAGTTCGCCAGCCGCCACATCGGCCTCGACGCCGCCGACGAGCGGCACATGCTCGACGCGATCGGCACCGGCTCGCGCCGATTGCTGATCGAGGCCATCGTGCCGCCGAGCATCGCCCGCCGCGACGCGATGAACCTGCCGCCGGCCATCGGCGAGACGGCGGCCCTCGCTGAGCTCCGGGAGATCGCGAAGAAGAACCGGCTGCTCAAGAGCTTCATCGGCCAGGGCTACCACGGCACCCACACGCCAGCCGTGATCCTGCGCAACATCCTCGAGAACCCGGCCTGGTACACCGCCTACACGCCCTACCAGGCGGAGATTAGCCAGGGTCGGATGGAGGCGATCGTCAACTTCCAGACGCTCGTCTGCGAACTCACCGGCATGCCCCTGGCCAACGCCTCGCTCCTCGACGAAGCGACGGCCGCGGCCGAGGCGATGACGCTCGCCCGCCGGACGGCCGCGAGCCCCAGCCAGGTGTTTCTCGCCGACAGTGGCTGCCACCCGCAGACGCTCGAGGTGCTCGAGACGCGAGCCCGACCGCTCGGCATCGAGGTCGTCGTCGGCGACGTCGGCACCCTGCTCGATCGGCAAGACTGCTTCGGCGTGCTCGTGCAGTATCCGACCACCAGCGGCGACGCAGCCGATTGGCGCGGCCTTGCCGCACGCGTCCACGCAAAGGAGGCCTTGCTCTGCGTGGCTGCCGACCTGCTCGCCCTCACGTTGCTCGCGCCCCCCGGCGAATGGGCGGCCGACATCGTCGTCGGCACGAGCCAGCGGTTCGGCATGCCGATGGGCTGCGGCGGGCCGCATGCCGCGTTTCTCGCCTGCCGCGACGCCGCGAAGCGGTCGCTGCCCGGCCGGCTCGTCGGCGTGAGCATCGACGCCCACGGCCGGCCGGCCTACCGGCTCGCCCTGCAGACCCGCGAGCAGCACATTCGCCGCGAGAAGGCCACCTCCAACATCTGCACCGCGCAGGTGCTGCCCGCCGTCGTGGCGAGCATGTATGCCGTCTACCACGGCCCGGCGGGGCTCGTGCGCATCGCCGAGCGTGTCGCCACGTTCGCCGCGATCCTCGCCGCCGGCCTGCGGCGGCTGGGCGTGCCGCTGAAGCATGCCCACGCCTTCGACACGCTCGCCCTCGACACTGGCGACCGCACGGGCCAGATCGCCGCGCGGGCCCGCGAGCTCGGCATGAACCTCCGCGCGCTCGACGCCCGCACGCTTGCGGTCGCCCTCGACGAGACGACGACCCGCGACGACCTCGTGCGGCTCTGGCAGTCCTTTGCAGCGAACGGGCAGACGGTGCCGGACTTCGCCGAATGTGAGCGGGACGCCACGCCGCTGATCCCTCCGGCCTTGCGGCGGACGAGCGACTTCCTCACGCACCCCGTCTTCAACTCGCACCACAGCGAGACGGCGATGCTGCGCTACATGCGATCCCTCAGCGACAAGGATCTCGCGCTCGATCGCAGCATGATTCCGCTGGGCAGCTGCACGATGAAGCTCAACGCCACGAGCGAGATGATCCCGGTCACGTGGCCCGAGTTCGCCGACGTGCATCCCTTCGCGCCGGCCGAGCAGCGCGAAGGCTTTTTCGTCCTCGAGCGACAGCTGACGAAGTGGCTCTGCGAGGCGACGGGGTATGCCGGCATCAGCCTGCAGCCCAACGCCGGCAGCCAGGGGGAATATGCGGGGCTGCTCGCGATCCGCGGCTGGCACGAGTCTCGCGGGGAGGGGCACCGAAACATCTGCCTCATCCCGTCGTCGGCACACGGCACGAACCCGGCCAGCGCGCAGATGGTCGGCATGCAGGTGATCGTCACCGGCTGCGACGAGCAGGGCAATGTCGATCTCACCGAACTCGAGGCGAAGTGCCGGGAGCACGCCGACCGCCTCGCGGCGGTGATGATCACCTACCCGAGCACTCATGGCGTCTTCGAGGCGGGCGTGAAGGACCTCTGCGCGATCGTGCACCGCTACGGCGGCCGCGTCTACGTCGATGGTGCCAACATGAACGCGTTGGTCGGCGTGGCGGCACCGGGCGAGTTTGGCGGTGACGTGAGCCACCTGAACCTCCACAAGACGTTCTGCATCCCACACGGCGGCGGCGGCCCGGGCGTCGGCCCGGTCTGCGTGGTGGAGGACCTCGTGCCCTTCCTGCCCGGCCATGCGACCGGCGGCCTGCCGACGGGAACCGTGGGCGCGGTTTCCGCCGCGCCCCTCGGCAATGCGGCCGTCCTGCCGATCAGCTGGATGTATTGCCGGATGATGGGGGCGGCCGGGCTCACGCATGCAACCGAGGCGGCGATCCTGGCGGCCAACTACGTGAGCGTCAGGCTTCGCGACCACTTCCCCACGCTCTACGCCGGCACCGGCGGCCATGTGGCCCACGAGTGCATTCTCGACCTGAGGCCGCTGAAGGAGACGAGCGGGGTCACTGCCGAGGACGTGGCCAAGCGGCTCGTTGACTACGGTTTTCACGCGCCGACTTTGAGCTTCCCGGTGCCCGGCACGCTGATGGTCGAACCGACGGAAAGCGAGAGCCTCGCCGAGCTCGAACGGTTCATCGACGCGATGATCGCCATCCGCGCCGAGATCGCGCGCGTCGAGTCGGGGGAATGGCCACAGGACGATAATCCCTTGAAGAACGCGCCGCATACGGCGGCCAGCATCGCGGCCTCCGACTGGCGGCACCCGTATTCCCGCGCGACTGCGGTGTTTCCCGTCGCCGGTCTCGAGCTGCGGAAGTATTGGCCGCCGGTGGGCCGCGTCGACAACGTCCACGGCGACCGCAACCTCTTCTGCAGCTGCGTGCCCGTCGCAGCCTGGGCGGAGCACGCGGAGACCGCCCAGTAAGACCACCCTGTAGACCGCTTCGTCCCGAAGCGGATCCTCTCCGAATCCTCTTCCGGAGGAAGAGGTCTACTTGACAGGCTGAAGCCTGTCCTACCCCGTGCCCGGCAACAACCGCGTGCGGATGTCCTGCTCCGCACGGGTTCTTGCCTGGCAGCCGCCTACTTCTTCACCGAGGCGATCTTGACCGAAGACTGCTTCGTCTCGGACGCCACCACGGCCTCCTCGCGGACGGTCGTGCCGGCGAGGCAGGCGTCGCACGAAACAATCGTCCGCGTCACGACCGCGCAATCGCAGGCGATCAGGCCGCATGCATTGCAGCTGCTCACGTAGCGCGGCGCGCAGCAGGGATCGTACGACCGCACGACGTAGGTCGGGCAGCAGTTGGTGCTGCAGACCGGGGCACACGCGGGGGCGCAGCAGGGGTCGCACACCGGGCGGCAGGTGCTGACGCAGCACGGCTCGGCGTAGCAGCACGAACGGCGGTGGTGGCGCCGATGGCCGGCTTCAGCGTCCCAGGCAGTGGCGACAGCGGCCACGCAGGCGAGCGTGCCGACGAGGCGGATCAGAATCTTCTTGACCATGGTTGAAAACCCTTTCGAGAATCTCGGAATCACGCCGAGTCCATACGCTGACCGGCGCGCCCCGAGGGCCCGAAACCGTAGCCATACCCGCGCGAACGCGGCAAAACCGCCCCTTTTTGACCACGGGCGGCCGGTGGACACATCGCGTCGCGCAGTGTGGGCAAAGCCTGCCGATGGGGCAGGCCACGGCGGGCTGAGCAACTAGGTGACGCGAGGGCGTAACGCGGGGATTTCCCACCGCAGCGGTTCTGGTTCGGCCGAAATCACACCCATGCAATTGCCGCGTGACTCTTCCGGAATTTCGCTCCCGATGCCGACGGCCCCCGCGACCGTGCGCCCCCGGCCCGCGATCTTCCGGGCGCTCGGCACGGCCGAGCCGCCGCCCCTCGTGGAGATCCAGGGCGAGTCGTTCCGGATGATCGAACTACTCAAGCACGATTCGTGGGCCGCCACCGCGATTTACGAGTCGGCCGATCGGCGGGCGCTCTGCAAATTCAATCGCCAGCAGTCGATCCTCTTCTTTCCTATGCGTTGGCTCGGCCGGCTGCTCGCTGACAGGGAGCAGGCCTTCCACGCACGGCTCGACGGCATTCCCGGCATCGCGCCCTCGCTCGGCGCGGTGGCCGTGGCGGGCTCGCGGCTGCCGCATGCCGTCGCTCGAACGTTCATCGACGGCCACGCGCTCGCCGAGGGGGAACGGGTCGACGACCGTTTCTTTCCGCGGTTCCAGGCGCTTCTCGCGGAGGTGCACCGCCGCGGCGTCGCCCACGTTGACCTGCACAAGCGCGAGAACATTCTCGTCGCCGCGGATGGCCGGCCGTTCCTGATCGACTTCCAGATCTCGTTCGCGCTGCCATCCTCGAACCCACTGGCAGCCAGAGCCGTCGGCGGCCTGCTGAAGCTCCTGCAGCGGTGCGATGATTACCACCTGCTCAAGCATCAGGTGAAACACCGGCCCGATCAGGCTGGCCTCACGATCCGCGACGTGGAGCAGCTCAGGCCCTGGTGGATCCGGCTGCATCGGCAGTTCGCCGTTCCGTTCCGGACATTCCGTCGCGGCCTGCTCGTGCGGCTCGGCATCCGCTCCGCGTGCGGCCAGGCGTTCAGCGAGTCATTTCCCGAGATTGCCCACCGACGGGCTGCCGCCTGACGACGCCGCCACCCGCGGCGCCGTGCCCTTGGCCTTCATCGGGCCGTGATAGGCGGCGACCGCACCCGGGACGAGCGCTCCCCAGACCCGCTCTTGATAAATGGAAACGGCGTGGAGCGCATGGCACATCGGGCCGACCTTCCAGTCCCGCTCCGGCTCCGCGGCGAGGATGTCCGACACGAACTGCACCGCCGCGATCGTGCGCGGGTGGTAAAGCACGTGCTGATCGGCGGTGGAGACGAGAAACTCGAGCATGTGCCCCGAGGTGCGGAGCTTTCTCTCGACATCGTCGCCGTCCTCGGCACGGTTGAACCAGTCGGTGCTGAAGCTGCCGTCCGGGTTTTGGAGTTCGCTGAAGAGCCGCTGCTGCTGTCCGCGCACGTAACGGTCGGCGGCGACGTAGATGCCGTCGAGCTTTCCGATCGCCTCCCGCCGTCGCTGGCACGCGTAGGCCAGTCCGAATAGCCGGTGCGTGCCGCCGCACGGGGCGCCGCGGAGCGGCTGGCCGATCTCCTCCTGCACGAGCTTCGGCAGCGACCACTCGCCGCCGTCGGCGGCAAGCCAGGTGGCATCGGTCTCGAGGTAATGCGCCATCGCGATGAGCGTGAACGTGAGCTCGGTCTTCTCGGTGCAGCCCCGCTGCTCCGAATCGATCAGGTCGGCGAGCGTGAACGAACGGCCGTCGATCTCGATCGGGGAGGACGGCGCCACGCGGCACTGGGCCATCACCGCGAGGTATTGCGACACATGCCCCTGCATGCCCTTGCCGCGGAGGGCGACGAGCCGATCATCCTGGGTTGCAAGCATCACCTGGCTGCGGCTGCGACCGCCCATGTTGAGCCAGCCGACACAGCTGACGGGATCTCCCCCCGGGCCGCCGAGCCTGACCATCGAAGCCGGCCCATAGGCAATCGCCCAGTGCATGAGCTCCCAGGGATTGTGCTGGAGCGTGTTGAGCGGCCGACGCCTGTAGGCGGCCAGCGTGCGGGCGATCTGCCGGCGCAGTGCGACGAGTTCCTTCGACGTCGGCGGCGGCTCGGCGCTCGGCGCCGCCGTCGCAGGTCTGAAGGTGCCGGCTCCCGATGGCAGCGGCGTGGGCAGCGGCGGGTCGGCCGGCACTTCGGGCAGGGGCCTCACCAGGCTAGCGGGCCGCCGGGAGGACTTGGCAAGGAGCTCCCACGACTCGCCTACGGCATGCCGGGCCGAGAATGCGGCCGCGGTCACCAACGACGCGACGAGGAGGCACGACGCGGTCAGCAATCTCATCTTGTCACTCCACGCTCTGCCGTGATGTCACGATCGCGAAACACCGGCCTGCCGGCGCCCCCCCCGGTGGGATTCTTCGACACGATCGCGGTGGTAATTCCTGGCACAACCCCTCGCATCCGCAACCAGGCGCCACATTCCCGCAGCCCCCCATCCCGCCGCGCCGCCCCGATTTTCCCGAACTCTCACCCGCCACGAAGAAACGCCCGCCAAATGCCATTGAGCATGACCCGCGGCGGGCGGTAGCCTCCGCGCCGCACTTCCACCCCTACGAGGGGTTCGAATACGGAAGAAGCGGTCTACGAAAGCCCGCAGCGCAAGCAAGGTCCATCCGCCCCGCTACCCCACAAAACCCTGACTCCCCTCGCTTGCGCGTCGGGCTTCCGTGGCAGCCGTGGTCAACATTCCCATTCAAGGCGCAGTCGTGGAGCGCGCGATCGTGACCTTTTTCACGCCCCCATGGACGCTGGCTCTGCCCTGCCTGGTGAGCCTGGCAGCGTATGGCCTGGCCTGGTCGCTCGCGGTCGGCTGGTCCCTCACGGTCGGCCTCACCGCAGCGCGTCGCCGACGCTCCGTCGCAACGGCCGAGCCGCGCGGTGTCACGATCTTGAAGACGCTCTGCGGCGCCGACGAGGAACTCGAAAAGAACCTGCGGTCTTTTTTCGATTCCAAGCACGAGCCGCTGCAGATCGTCTTCGGCGCGGCCGATCCCGGCGACCCGGCCCTGCTACTCGCCCGCCGGCTCGCGAAGGAATACCCGCGACGCGACATCGCCATCGTCTTCGGGGCCGATCCAGCGGTGGCAAACCCCAAGGTGGCCCTGCTCGAGACGCTCCTCAGGCGCGCGCGGCACGACGTCATTCTTTTGAGCGACAGCAACGTGCGGCTCTCACCCGGCGACATCCCGCGGGTGCTTCCCGCCTTCGACGACCCAGGCGTGGGGATGGTCTATCAGCCGGTCGTCGCCGTTGGTGAACGCACGGTGCCGGCTGCAATCGAGAACCTGCACTACACGGAGTATGCCGCGTTCCTCACGATCGGCTGCCGGCTTCTCGCCGGCCAGCACACCGTCAACGCGAAGGGGCAGTGGGTGCGCCGGCGGGCCCTGGCCGACATCGACGACTTCAGCCGCGTGGGCGACTGCGGGGCGGACGATTACGAGCTCTCCCGCCAGGTCGCGGCCGCCGGCTGGAGGCTCCGCTGCGCCGAGACGCCGGTGCGAGTGATCCAGCGCGACTGGTCGTGGGCGAGCCTCACGGCCCGCAACCTCCGCCACGCCGGGCTGCGGTGGCGGATCTGCCCCTGGGCCTATCCGCTCGAGCTTGTCTTCAACCCGATCCCCTGGACGCTGCCGCTACTCGCGGCGGGCCGCCGCGACCTTGCCCTCGTCGCCGTCGCCGTCATCGCGGCGAAGATGCTGCTCGAGATCTCGGCCGCCCGGCTGCTCCGCGGCGTGCGGCTCGCACCGCGGTTCGCCGCGGTTATCCCCCTCAAGGATCTCTTCGTCTTCGGCTGCTGGTTCGTGGCGATCTTCGCGCCGACGGCGCAGTGGCGCGGCAGCACCTACCGGCTCAAGCCCGGCGGCCGGATCGAGCCCGTCGCCCCGCTGCCAGTGGCTGAGCCACCGCTGATCCGCCGCGCCGCCTGAGCGATCCGTCTACAATGCTGCCATGCTTGGTCGACGCATTCTCGCCATCATTGCCTGCTTCACGCTTGTCGCTCCCGCGGCCACGGCTGCCGAACCGTTGCGGGTGGGCATGGAGCTCTCCTACCCGCCGTTCGAGATGACCGACCCGCAGGGCAAGGCCACGGGGGTGAGCGTGCGGCTGGCGGAGGCGCTCGCCAAGCACCTCGGCCGCCCGCTCGTGATCGAAAACATCGCCTTCGACGGCCTCATCCCGGCGCTGAAGACCGGCCGGATCGACTGCATCATCTCGTCGCTGACGGCCACGCCGGAACGGGCGAAGTCGATCGCGTTCTCCGAGCCCTACCTGCGCACCGGCCTCGCGCTTCTCGTCGGCTCGCGGTCTCCCGTGCAGTCGTCCGCCGATCTCGACGTGAAGGGCCGAGTGATCGCGGTCAAGAAGGGGACGACTGGCCACCATTACGCCACGACATCGCTCAAGCAGGCCCGCACGCTCGTGCTCGACAGGGAAAACACCGCCGTGCTCGAGGTCGTGCAGGGAAAAGCCGACGCCTTCATTTACGACTCGCTCTCGGTCTACCAAAACCACAAGCGCCATGCCGACACGACCCGCGCGATCCTCACGCCCTTTCGCGAGGAGACGTGGGCCGTCGGCCTGCGGCTGGGGGACGAGCAGCTGCGCGGCCAGATCAACGAATTCCTGAAGACATTTCGCGCCGCGGGGGGCTTCGAGCGGCTCGGCGACGAGTTCCTGCCGGAAGAGAAGCGGGCTTTTCGGGAGCGGGACATCCCGTTTTATTTCTGAGCCATGTCGCGCCGCCTCGCCCACATCCTCGTCGCCGCCGCCTTCGCCGCACTCGTGGCGCTGGCGTTCTCGCGGGTGGACTACTCCTGGAACTGGTCGGCGGTCTGGGAGTATCGCGACAAATTCATCCAGGGCTGGCTGACCACCGTGGCCCTGAGCCTCGCCGCGCTCGTCGCCAGCACGGCGATCGGCGCGGTGGCGGCGGTCTGCCTCCAGTCGCGGAACGTGTTCGTCGAGGCCGTCGGCCGCGTCTACGTGGAGCTCATCCGCGGCACGCCGCTGCTCGTGCAGCTCTTGATCGGCTTTTACGTGATCGCCAACGCGATCGGACTCGAGAACCGGTTCGTGGTGGGCGTGCTCGTGCTTTCGCTCTTCAGCGGCGCCTACATGGCGGAGATCTTTCGCGGCGGCCTTGCGGCGATCCCGCGGACGCAGCGGGATTCGGCCCGGGCCATCGGCCTCACCCCCTGGCAGTCGCTGCGGCTGGTGATTCTGCCGCAGGCCGTGCGGCTCGTGCTGCCGGCGGTCGCCGGGCAGCTCGTCTCGCTCGTCAAGGATTCATCGCTGCTCTCGGTGATCGCGATCTCCGAGTTCACGCTCAACGCGCAGGAGGTCAATGCCGTCACCTATTCCACGCTCGAGAGTTTCCTGCCGCTGGCCGCCGGCTACCTCGTGCTGACGCTGCCGCTCTCGGCGCTCTCGCGGTGGCTGGAGGGACGGTTTCGCTATGAAGCTTGAGATCGTCGGCCTCACGCAGCGGTTCGGGCCCACGACGGTGCTCGACCGGCTCTCGCTCTCCACCGGCGACATCCAATCGCTCGTGCTCGTGGGGCCATCCGGCGGCGGCAAGTCGACGCTCCTGCGGATCCTCGCCGGCCTCGACGTGCCCGTGGCAGGCAGCGTGGCCTTCGATGGCGCGGCCCTGCCGCGCGACGAGGAGGCCCTCCGCCGCTACCGCCGCACGGTCGGCACGGTCTTCCAGGCCTACAATCTCTTTCCCCACCTCTCGGCCCTCGACAATCTGCTCCTGCCGCTCGTCCACGTGCACGGGCTTTCCCGGCAGGCGGCGCTTGAACGCGTGCGCGAGCCACTGGAGCGATTCCAGCTCATGCCCCACGCCTCCAAGCGGCCCGCCGAGCTCTCCGGCGGACAGAAGCAGCGGATCGCGATCCTGCGGGCGCTCGTCGTGCAGCCGCGGCGGATCTTTCTCGACGAGCCGACCTCGGCACTCGATCCCGAGATGACGGCAGAGGTGCTCGAGATGATCGGCGAGCTCAAGGCGCTCGGCACGCAGTTCGTGCTCGTCACCCACGAGATGAGCTTCGCCCGCCGGGTGGCCGACGAGGTGGCCTTTATCGGCGAGGGCCGGGTGCTCGCGCACGGCGCCGCCGGCTTCATGTTCGACCATTGCCCGGAGCCGCGGGTGCGCGGCTTCTTCGACCGGATCGTCGCCTGAAAGGATCTCCATGCAAGACCGCACGCACGAACTGGAAGCAGCCGCCAACGGCTTCCTCGGTTCTCTCATCGCCGACGCCGTCGCGATGCCGGTGCACTGGTATTACAACCAGCAGGCCCTCGCCCGCGACTATCCCCAGTTCGCCGCGGCCGCCCAGCCGGACTATCTCGCGCCGAAAAACCCGCACGCCGACAGCATCCTCTGGCGATCGAGCTACACCCCCGCGAATGAAAAAGGGGACATCCTCCGCGAGCAGGCGCAGTATTGGGGGCAGCGCGGCATCCATTACCACCAGTTTCTCGCGGCGGGCGAGAACACGCTCAATTACCAGCTCGCGATCGAGCTCGCCGCACTTGTCCGCGGCGACCGCGGCTACGACGCCGAGCGCTGGCTCGACCGCTATGTCGCCTTCATGCTCACGCCGGGGCGGCACCGCGACACCTACGTCGAGGAATACCACCGCCACTTCTTCACCAACTTCGCGGCCGGGCGGAAGCCGATCAACTGCGGCGTCCGCGACGTGCACATCGGCGGGCTGGTGCCGGTGCCGGCGCTCGTGGCGGCACTCGGCCCCCGCCACCCCGACCTGCGGCGGATCGTGCGGCAGCACGTAAGCCTGACTCACAAGGACGACGAGGTGCTCGAGGCCGCCGACGCCCTGACGCGGATGCTCGTGCGGGCGTGCGCCGGCGACGAACTGCGGAAGACGATCCTCGAGGAGGGGAGCGACTGGATCTCGGCGGCGAAAGTCCGCGAGTGGGACCAGCACCGCGACCACGCGGTGGTCGGCGGCATTCTCTCCTCGGCCTGCTACATCCCGGATGCGTTTCCGGCGGCGCTCTTCCTCGCCTGGCGGCATGCGGGCGATTTCGCGGCGGGGGTCTGTGCCAACGCCCGCTGCGGCGGCGACAACTGCCACCGCGGCGCGGTCGTCGGCTCGCTCCTCGGGGCGGCCACGCCGATTCCCGACCGCTTCGTGGCCGGCCTCGCAAGCCGTGATAGAGTTGAGAGTCTCTTTCTCCCCCTCGTTCCCCGGACTCCCCTGCATGAACCCCTCCGCCACCGAGGTCCGCCGCGGCCATGAGGCCGCGCCGTTCGCGAGCCTCTCCCGGCCGCTCGCCCCCACGAAGACGGTGCTGCTCACGGGCACCGACGCTGCGGCCAAGCGGGACGAGATCCGCCACTATTTCCACCAGACCTGCGAGATCTACGACCGGCTCTTCACGCTGATCAAGGAAGACGCCTCCTACTACGAGCGGCACGAGCCGCTCCGCCACCCGTTGATCTTCTATTTCGCGCACCCAGCGGTCTTCTACGTCAACAAGCTGATCGCGGGCCGCTTCATCTCCGAGCGACTCGACGCCCGTCTCGAGGCGATGATGGCCGTCGGCGTCGATGAGATGTCGTGGGACGACCTCAACACGGCGCACTACGACTGGCCGGGAGTCGATGCCGTCCGCCGCTACCGCGCAGCCGTGCGGAAGCGGGTCGATGAATTCCTGATGTCGATGCCAATGCATCTCCCCATCCAGCAGGACTCCCCCGCCTGGATCATCCTGATGGGAATCGAGCACGAGCGCATCCATCTCGAGACGTCCTCCGTGATCATGCGGCAGATGCCGCTCGACGAATTGCGGCACGGCGCGGAGCTTACGCCTGAGGAGCGGAAGCTCTGGTCCTCCTGCCTCGCCCACGGCGCCCCGCCCGCCAACGAATGGCTGCCGGTCGAGCCCAGCATCGTCCGCCTCGGCAAAGCCGCCGACGACCAAACTTACGGCTGGGACAACGAATACGGCGTCGACGAGGTGCGACTGCCGGCATTCCGCGCCGGCCGCCGGCTTGTCTCCAACGCCGAGTTCCTCGAATTCGTCGCCGACGGCGGCTACCGCGACGAATCGCTCTGGACCGAGGAGGGGCGTGGCTGGCTGCACTACACGCGGGCAGAGCACCCGAAGTTCTGGAGCCGGCGCGGCGACGGCTATGTCCAGCGCAACCTGCTCGAGGAGATCCGGCTGCCCACCAACTGGCCCGTAGAGGTCAACTGTCTCGAGGCGCAGGCCTATTGCGGCTGGCTGGCACGTCGCACCGGCGAGAACGTGCGGCTGCCGACGGAAGCCCAGTGGTATGCGATCCGCGAAGCGGCCCTCGGCGAATCACCCGACACCGACCAGCCCCACTGGCAGCGCGCGCCGGGCAACATCAACCTCGAGCACTTCGCGACGAGCACGCCGGTCGACATGTTTCCGCAGGGGGAATTCTGCGACGTCATAGGGAATGTCTGGCAGTGGACGCGAACGCCGATCATGCCCTTCAAGGGCTTCGAGGTGCATCCTCTCTACGACGATTTCTCGGTGCCCACGTTCGATGGCCGCCATAACCTCATCAAGGGCGGCTCGTGGATCTCCACCGGCAACGAGTCGCTCAAGAGCGCCCGCTACGCCTTCCGGCGGCACTTCTTCCAGCACGCCGGGTTTCGCACGGTGATCGAGGAGCCGGGCAGCGACGCCGCCACGGAGGGCTCGCGGCTCTACGAGACCGACCAGCTCGTCACGCAGTATCTCGACTTTCACTATTGTGATGCCGCTTCCGGTGGGTTTGATGCCGCTTCCGGTCGGTGTGACGCCGCTTCCGGCGGGACCGACGCCACCGCCGGCACTGGGTCGGGCCTCCCCCTCGGCGTGCCAAACTTTCCGAAGGCCTGCGTCGAGGCAACGATGCGGCACGTGCCGCACGACCGCCGCCGGAAGTGCCTCGACATCGGCTGCTCGGTCGGCCGTTCCGCGTTCGAGTTTGCCCGTTTCTTCGCCCACGTCGACGCGATCGACTTTTCCGCCCGTTTCATCCAGTCGGGCGTGCGGCTGCAGCAGGGCGACGAGGTGCTCTACGAGGTGCCGCTCGAAGGAGAGCTCACCGTCGGCCGCGCGATCTCGCTTGAGCGACTCGGGCTCGCCGACACGGGCGGCCGTGTGAGCTTCATGCAGGGGGATGCCTGCAACCTGAAGGCCCTCTATACGGACTACGACCTCATCTTCGCCGGCAACCTCATCGACCGGCTCTACGACCCGGCCCTGTTCCTCTCCGGGATCGCGTCGCGGGTGCTGCCGGGCGGGCTGCTCGTGATCACGAGCCCCTACACCTGGCTCGAGGAATACACACCGAAGCCGAAGTGGCTCGGCGGGCGGCGCGAGCATGGCGAGCCGCTCACGACGTTCACGGGACTGTGCCGCGGCCTCGAGCCGGCGTTTTCGCTGGTTCATCGGGAAGACATCCCGTTCGTGATCCGCGAGACCGCGCGCAAGCATCAGCACACGATCGCCGAGATGACGATCTGGCGGCGGGCCTGACGGCTCCGCGACCTTCCGGGTAAACTCCGTCAACCTTGACGAAAGCCGGCAGCGCAAGCAAGGATCATCCACGATCCACCCCCGCAGTTCCTCGCTCGCGCGTCGGGCTTTCGTGAGGCACTTCTTGAACGCCCAGTAGGAGTCCGGCTGTGTCGTCCGCTCAATTCGATCCCTGCAGGCAATGGCTTGGTATCGACGCCGTCGAACTCGGCGACCCGCGCAGTGTCCTCGGCCTCCTGCCCTCGGAAGCGGATCCGCTCGTCGTCCTGCGAGCGGCCGACGCCCGCCTCACGCTCCTGCGCGGCATCGCTCCGGGTCCGTTCGACATGGCCAGGAACGCGCTCATCAAAAGGGTGGAGGAATCCCGCGAAGCGGTGCTCGCGCAGATCGCGTCGGCGCCACCGCCGCCTGTTCCGGTCGGTTCCACGTACCGGATGCCGCCGCCCCCGGGCGGCCCGGCCCGTGTCCCTCAGCCACCACAAATCCCGGTGGTTCCAGCGATGGCCGACGACGGTGACGACGAGGGCTTCGTGAGCGTGAAGACGCGGCCCGTCTACCGCAAGCAATCGAGCGGCATCGGCGGGCTGTTGCTGCTGCTGGCCGTGCTTGCCGCGGCCGCGGGCGGACTCGCCTGGTATCTGAAAAATGGCAAGCCGCTGAAGACCGCGCTTTCCATGACTCGCGGTGGCGAGAAGCGTCGCGTGGTCCGCGACGACGTGGATGCCGAGTCGGTGCGGCAGACCGTGCCCATACCTCGGCCAGAATCGCCGCCAGCGCCAGCCCCCGAACGTGCGGCCGAACCTCCGGCAGAGTCGCCGACCGAACCACCAGCACCGACCCCGGCCGCCGAAGAACCGGAGCCGACGGCGACTCCTGAAACGGCAGCGGCCGATGAGGCCGATGCCGAAGCAATCGTGCCGTTTTTGGAGCGGGCGTTGGCTTTCCTGCAGGACGAGCGATTCGACGATGCCGACGACGCCCTCGGGCAAGCAGGCGACGAGGCGATGGGCAAAACCGCGGCCAACCGCCTAGCCCAATGGCAGTCGCTCGTCACCTATTCCAAGGGATTCGCCGAACTTCGCGACCAAGCTCTGGCCGCAGCACGGCCCGGACTGGAATTCGAGATCGATGGCAAGGGGGTGGGCATCGTGGAGATCGACGAAGCGAAAGTCATCTACCGGGTTGCCGGCAAGAACAAGACAGTTCCTCGCTCGAGGATTCCCGGCAAACTGCTGCTGGCGATCGTGACCGGATGGTTCGATCGGAAGCCGGCCAATCAGCTCTATCTCGGTGCCTACCACGCCACGAAGCCGCGGCCCGATCTCGACAAGGCCCGCGAGGCCTGGGAACTGGCGTCGAGACGCGGCGCCGACGCCTCGGACCTCCTGCCTCTTCTCGACGACCCGGTGCTACTGAAGGCGGCCGGCCGCGAAGGTCAATAGACCTTCGCGAGCACGGCTTCAAGCGCGGCGGCGGAGAGTTCGACGGGGTTGCCGCGCATGCTCGTGCCGCCGGAGTTTTCCGCGAGCCAGCGGAGTCGGCCCCGCTCCAGCCCCACCTCGGAAAGCCGTCGCGGCAGCCCGGCCTCTCCGCAGAGGCCGGTAATCCGTGCGACGAAGGCCGCCGCGGCGGACGAGTCGTCCGACGGCGCGTGCGGGTCGATCGTCCGCTCGAGGATCGCGAAGTCGGCCCGCGCGGCCTCGGCGTTCACCGCGAGCGCCACCGGCAGCATCAGCCCGCAGGCCACGCCGTGCGGCGTCGCGCACTCCACGCCGAGCGCCGCCGCCACGCCATGCGCCATCCCCAGGCCCGAATTCGCCAGGGCGATGCCTGAGACGAGCGCCGCGTGGCTCAAACTCGCACGCGCGTCGAGGTCTGCCGGATCGCGGAGCACCCGCGGCAGCGCCTCCACGGCCCGCGGTAGGCTGTCGAGCACGAGCGCCCGCGGCAGCGGCTTTTTGAACCGGCAGACGAATGCCTCGATCAGCTGGGTGATGCAGTCGATGCCCGACGCGGCCGTCGTGCCGCGCTCGCAAGACATGGTGAGCTCCGGATCGACGATCGCCGCCCGCGGCACCATCATCGGGCTGCGCATGCTCTTCTTGAACCATCGGCGCGGGCAGGAGATCACCGCGTTGCGGGTCGCTTCCGCGCCGGTGCCCGCGGTCGTCGGCACCGCGACGAGCGGCAATGGCCAGCGGCTGATCGTGCGGCCGCTGCCGACGCCCTCGAGGTGATCGACGACGAGGGCATCAAGCGACTCGGGCGACAGTGGCCCCGGCGGCAGGTGCCCGGCATTCGTCGCGAGCGCGGCAACCGCCTTCGCCAGATCGATCGTCGCGCCGCCACCGATGGCGACGACAACGGCGCTTTCCCGCCCCTCCAAGGGCAAGCTGGCGAGAGCCGTCGCCACCTGATCGACCGTCGGCTCACCAGCAGACTCGGCCACGAACCGCCACGGGATGCCGGCAGCTTCCAGGCTCCGCTCGATGGACTGTCGGGCCGGCGAGCGGACGAGGCTGCGACCGCCGCCCACCAGCCAAGCCTCTCGCCCGTGCAGCGCCACCACCTCGCCGAGCTCGCTGGTGCGGCCCGCGCCAAAGCGAATGAGCGGCGGGGCCGCGAAGTCATACCGGGCGAGATCGGCGGCGGCGTTCATGAAATTCAATCTCTCGGTATTCTGTGGGGACGCTCGGCTTCGTGGCACCGGTACCTTTCCACGGCACGACCGCCGACGCAAGCCACCCAGCGACGATTCCCCATGCCAGACGCCATCGAGATTCCCCTCTGCCCCGGCCCCGTTCACGGCTCGATTCGCCCCCCGGGCTCGAAGAGCATCACCAACCGGGCGGTGATCTGCGCGGCGCTCGCCCGCGGTACGAGCCGACTCTCGGGCGTGCTCGATAGCCAAGACACCCGCGTGATGGCCGCGGGGCTTGCGGCCCTGGGAATCGACATCGCGACCGATTGGGACGCCGGCACGATGCAGGTGGCCGGCTGCGGCGGCCGTATTCCGGCGGCGGAGGCGACGATCGACTGCGCCGCCAGCGGCACGACGATCCGCTTCCTCTCCGCCGTCTGCGCGCTCGGGCACGGCGCCTACCGGCTCGACGGCACGTCGCGGATGCGGAAGCGGCCGATCGGCGACCTGGTCGAGGCGCTGCGTGAGCTCGGCGTGGAGGCCGTGGCGGAGAGCCCCGGCGGCTGCCCGCCGGTGGCGATCCGCTCGCATGGGCTCGCCGGCGGCGCCGCGAGGGTGCGGGGCGACACATCGAGCCAATTCGCCAGCGGGCTGGCGCTCGCGGCGCCATGCACCGATCGCGGCATGCGGATCGAATTCGAGGGGCGGCTCGTGTCGCTCCCCTACCTCGAGATGACGCGTCGCGTGATGGCCTCCTTCGGCGCGGCCTGCGAGCCGACCGACACGGGCGGCTGGCAGATTGCTCCCTCGGGCTACGCGGCGTGTGATTATCCAATCGAACCCGACGCCTCCGCAGCGAGCTACTTCTTCGCGGCCGCCGCGATCACCGGTGGCCGCGTGAGGGTGGAGGGGCTCTCGCGGCAGAGCATGCAGGGGGATGTCGGCCTCTGCGACGTGCTCGAGCGGATGGGCTGCGGCATCGCCTGGGAGGAGAACGGTGCCGGTGCGATCACCGTCAGCGGCCGGGCCTCGCGGGGCGTCGACATCGACATGAATGCGATCAGTGACACGGTGCCGACGCTCGCCGTCGCGGCGCTCTTCGCCGACGGCCCCACCACGATCCGCAATGTGGCTCACATCCGCGACAAGGAGACCGACCGGATCGGCGACCTCGCCCGCGAGCTACGCAAGCTCGGCGCCACGGTCGATGAGTTCCACGACGGGCTCACGATTCACCCCACTCCTCTTCATGGTGCGACACTCGATACCTACGACGACCACCGCATGGCGATGAGCCTGGCGCTCGCCGGCCTGCTGGTGCCGGGCGTGCGGATCAACGACCCGGGCTGCGTCGGGAAGACGTTCCCCGACTACTGGCGGCGACTCGCGACCATCGCCAAACTCGACACGGCGCACTGGCCAAAGTAGACCGCTTCGTCCCGAAGCGGATCTGAATCCGCTTCCGGAGGAAGCGGTCTACCAGCTGGCTTCTTCGTCGGGTTCGGTCACTGCGGCTTGCTGCAGCATCAACTCGGCCCGCTCGATCAGTTCGTCGACCATGCTGTCGGGCACGCGCTCCGCAGACGGCGGCGTCGAACCCATCGAGGGATCGGCGGCCACGAATCCTCCACGGCAGTGCTGGCAATACACCCGCTTGCCCAAGAGCGTCACCCGGATGCGCAGCATGCGGCCGCACACGGGGCAACCCTGGTGAAAATAGACTGGAGAGTTCATGGCGTTCACCCTTCCCGAGGTGGCGACGGTCAGAGCCGCCGCTCAACGCCCCGGGTCCAAAGTGTATGGCCGCCCCCCGCGGTCGGCAATTCCATCCGTCCGTGGGATTTTCATGATCCCCGGAAGGCTCCCTGCCGGCGGTGGATTCCGCTAAACTAGGAGAACTCGGGGGTGCCCCGGAC
The DNA here is from genome assembly GCA_044336985.1 of Pirellulales bacterium. Taxonomy (GTDB): domain Bacteria; phylum Planctomycetota; class Planctomycetia; order Pirellulales; family UBA1268; genus RGVT01. Next base: position 29,942 of record JBIIOK010000010.1, read on the forward strand.
TCCTCCCTCACGGTGAACTCACGATGCAACGACCGTGGCTGGCCGCCTTCATCGTGCTCTTTTGGTGCGCCACGACCAGCTGGCTGGTGTTTGCCAAGATCCTGCCATCGCTCATGCCGGGATCGCCCCCGGGCTACCAGGCCCTCTATGCGTCCAACAACAGGCTGATCCCCGTGGCCTGGACGGTGCTTTGGAAAGATCAGCCGTTGGGCTGGGCGATCAGCCGATCCAGCCGCGGCGAAGACGGGGCGCTGGCGGTCGAGAGCCTCCTGCACTTTGACCGGCTGCCGATCGGCGAGATGCTCCCGGCCTGGACGAGGCCGTTGGTAGGAGCGGCCTTCGATCGCGCCGCAGAGTTTGCCTTCGACGCCCGTGGTGAGTTGGCGATCAGCCCCACCGGCCAACTGCAGAGCTTCCGCTCGACCGTCGATCTCCCGGGCAGGGCCGACAAGGTCTTTCTCGATGGCACGATCGACGACGGCCACGTGCAGGTGGTGATCAGGGCCCGCGGCATGCGGTATGAAACGAGCCGCTACCTGCCTTCGCACGTGATGATCGGCGACGAGCTCTCGCCACAGGCGACGCTGCCTGGCCTCTTCGAGGGCAGGCGCTGGACCGTGCCGGTCTACAATCCGCTGCGAACGGGCAAGTCGGCGCTCGACGTTCTTCACGCCGAGGTCATGGGCGAGGAGACGATGTTCTGGGATGATCATCTCGTGCGGGTCAATCTCGTCTGCTACCGCGACGATCCATCGAGCCACCATCCGCCGCGGACGCGTCTCTGGGTCGATCGCTCCGGCCGTGTGCTCAAGCAGGAAAGCGCGATGCTCGGCGCTCAGCTCACGTTTCTCCGGCGGTCGGACGATGCGGCCGAGACCCTGTCCGAAAACCTTGTCCAAGGAGCCGAATCGCAGGAGACCGACGCGCCGGCGCGACTCCCATGATCGAGTTCGACCACGTCACCCGCACCTACGGCCCCAAGACGGCCGTTTCCGACCTCACTCTCTCCATCCCGCGCGGTGAACTCTTCGCGCTCCTGGGGCCGAACGGGGCCGGCAAGACGACGACCATCAAGATGCTCGTGGGGCTGTTGCGGCCGTCGCGCGGAGCGGTGCGGGTGAGCGGCTTCGACCTCGTGAAGGATCCGCGGAACGCCCACCTTCACATCGGCTACGTGCCGGACGAACCCACGCTCTACGAGAAGCTCACGGGACGTGAGTTTCTCTGGTTCATCGCCGACATGTTCGGCATGCCCCGGCACCTGGCCACGCAGCGGATCGCCACCGAAATCGAGCACTTCGAGCTCGGGGAGTTTGCCGACGACCTGGCCGAGAGCTACTCGCTTGGCATGCGGCAGCGGCTCGTCTTCGCCGCCTCACTGCTGCACGATCCCGACGTGCTCGTGCTCGACGAGCCGATGGTGGGCCTCGACCCGCGCAGTGTGCGGATCGTAAAGGACCTGCTCGCCTCCCGCACGCGGGAGGGCATGACGGTCTTCATGTCGACACACACGCTGGCGATGGCCGAGGAGATGGCCGACCGCGTGGGGATCATGGTCCGCGGTCAGCTGCGGTTCCTCGGCACGGTCAGTGAGCTCCGCCAGCAGATGGCGATCGAGACCACGAGCCTCGAGCAGCTCTATCTCGAACTCACGAACCCGCAGGCGGTGCGGCCGCAGCGGGAGTCCCCATGAGAAACATGGGCGACACCGCCGCCCTTCCGCCCCCCGGCGGCTCCCCGGCCCAGTCGTGCCGGCTCCTCTCCATCGACGCCGAGTCACGGCTCTTCCTCCGCCTGCGCGCGCAGGTGGCCTGGTCAAGCCTGCGGTCGATGCTCTCGTCGGCCCGGCTGCGGCTGAGCCTCGTGATCCTCCTGAGCGCGATGTTTTGGGGATCGCTCTACGGCCTGTTCGTCGAGGCCTTCACGTTCCTCGATTCGCTCCACGCCGAGGTGATCTCGCTCCTGTTCAACGCCTTCTTCTCGTCGTTGATGGTCATGCTCATCTTCTCCACGGGCATCCTGCTCTATAGCGGCCTTTATTGCTCGCCCGAGTCGCGGCTCCTGATGACGCTGCCGGCCCGCGAGGAATCGGTCTTCTCGCACAAGTTTCAAGAGGCGATGTGGTTCGCCAGCTGGGGCTTCATCCTCCTCGGCAGCCCGATGCTCGTGGCCTACGGGGTCGTGCGGCATTCCCCCTGGACCTACTTCGCCCTTCTCCTGCCCTTCATGGTGTCGTTCGTCGTCATCCCGGCGACGATCGGCAGCATCTGCTGCATGGCGATGGTCGCCTGGATGCCCCGCCTGCGCGTGCACGCGCTCACGGCCTGCCTCCTGGCGATGTGCGGCTTTGGGCTCTGGCTGGCCTGGTCGGCGCTCTCGTCCGTGAAGGCCGATAGCATGTCGGCCGCCTGGTTCGAGCAGACCTTCGCACGCCTGTCGATCACCGAGCAGAAGCTGCTGCCGAGCTGGTGGCTCTCGAGCGGCCTGATCGAGTCGGCTCGAGTCGGCACGAACGCGAAGGACGGATGGGCATCGCTCGGAGAGGCGGTCTCGTTCCTGGCCCTGCTCGTGGCCAACGGAATGCTGCTGCAGCTCATGGCCGGCTGGCTGGCCACGCGGGCTTACCGGCTGGGCTATAGCGAACTGGTCGGGGAAGTGCCGGCACGGCGGCAGCGGCCGATCGGCTGGTTCGACCAGATGCTGATGAACGCCGGTTCGGCGGCGGGGCGGCGGCTGCGGCTGCTGGTCGTGAAGGACCTGCGGCTCTTTCGCCGCGACATCTCGCAGTGGTCGCAGTTCGTGATCTTCTTCGGGCTGCTCGGCCTCTATTTCGTCAACGCGCGATCGTTCAACTACAACAACGCCTATGCGTCGATGATCGGATTTTTGAACCTCGCGGTCGTCGGGCTGATCCTGTCCACGTTCACCACCCGGTTCGTGTTTCCGATGATCAGCCTCGAGGGGCGGCGGTTCTGGATTCTCGGGCTCTTGCCGCTGCATCGCGACCACATCGTCTGGTCGAAGTTTCTCTTCTCGTTCCTGGGCGGTCTTCTGCCCTGCTGCGGGCTCGTCCTGCTCAGCGACGTGATGCTCGGCCTGCCCCGCCGCGCGATCGTCATTCACGAGGTCTGCTGCGTCATGCTCTGCATGGGGCTCTCGGGGATCGCCGTGGGACTCGGGGCGAAGATGCCCGACCTGCGGGAATCCTCCCCCGCGAAGATCTCGTCTGGCTTCGGCGGCACGCTGAGCCTCGTAATCAGTTCGCTCTTCATCATGCTCGTGGTCGTGACAGCGGCCCTGCCCACGCACCTCTTCCTCGCCACCCACGCCTTCGGTGCGGACGCCGTGGCACCGGGAGGCTGGCTCGCCTGGGCGGGCAGCACGCAGGGCATCGTGACGAGCCTTTCGGCGGTCGTGGTGCTGGGCATGCTGGCCACATTCGTGCCGCTGGTCTTGGGATTGCGGGCCTTCCGCCAGCTCGAGCCCTAGCCTTTTCGCCCGGAAATGGCGGTTAGCGGCCGGCCCGGCTTGCGGTTCTCCTTCCATGGTCAATCGACTTTCGCCTCCCGGAATTGGCCTCGCCCCCGTGCGGGTGGGGGCCGTCCAATACCTCAACACGAAGCCGCTGGTCCACGGGCTGGCCTCGCTCGGCCTCGATGTCTCGTTCGACCTGCCGAGTCGGCTGGCCGACCGTCTGGCGAAGGGCCAGCTCGACGTCGCCCTGATCCCGTCGATCGAGCTCTTCCGCGGAGCCGGCTACCGTGTCGTCTCTGATGCGTGCATTGGCTGCCGCGGACCGGTGATGAGCGTGCGGCTCTTTTTCCGCACCCAGCCCGGCCGGGTCGCCCGGCTCGCGGTCGACGAGGGCTCGCGGACCAGCGCCACGCTCGCACGAGTCTTGCTGGCGGAGCGGTTCGGCATCCACCCGGCCATCGAGCCCTTGCCGATCGGCGCGGGGCTCGACGACACGAGCGCCGACGCCGTGCTCTTGATCGGCGACCGCGCAATCGGCTCCCACCGCGGCAGCTTCCAGCTCGTCTGGGATCTCGGAGACGAGTGGTGCCGCTGGAAGGGGCTGCCGTTCGTATTCGCCGTCTGGGCGGCACGGGCCGATGTGGCTGCCGATGATCTCGCGCGGATCGAACCGCTCCTCGCGGCGGCCCGCAATTCCGGCAGGGCCAATCTCGCCGCCATCGCCTCCGCCGAGGCCGCGGCCCACGGGCTCACGGTGCCGCAGTGCCTGAGCTACCTGCGCGACAACCTCCACTACGATCTCGGCCCCCTGGAGCGGGAGGCGCTCTCGGCTTTTTACGACCATGCCGTCACACTGGAGCTGGCCCCAACGGGCCTCGACGTCGCCCGGGCGGTCGCTCCGGCCCGGTGACGCAGCCCGCGACGTGACGATTCCTCTCTGACACGACCAGGTAAAGAAGCGATGCCAGCCACCTCGCAACGCACCATCGGCATGATTCTCGATGAGACGGCCGCCGGTGAACGGCTTTCGGCGGATGACGCGGTCCGCCTGCTCGAATCCCGTGAGCTCGCCGCCATCGGCCGCGCGGCCCATGCCCTGACACAGCGGCTGCACCCCGAGCCCTTCCGCACTTACAACATCGACCGCAACATCAACTACACCAACATCTGCACAGCCGTCTGCGACTTCTGCGCCTTCTACCGCAGCCCGAAGCACGCGGAAGGCTACGTGCTCGATCGCGACGTCTTGCTCGCGAAGATCGAGGAGACCGTCGAGATCGGCGGCGACCAGATCCTGCTCCAAGGTGGCCTGCATCCGACGCTCCCGCTCGAGTGGTACGAAGACCTGCTTCGCGACATCAAGGGCCGCTTCCCGCAGGTCAATGTCCACGGGTTCTCGCCGCCGGAGATCCACCACCTGACAAAGATCTCCAAGCGGCCCCTCCGCGAGGTGCTCGAGCGGCTCGCGCGGGCCGGCCTCGGCTCGCTCCCCGGCGGCGGCGGAGAGATCCTCGTCGACCGCGTGCGCAAGGCAATGACACGCGGCAAGGTGCTCACCGACGACTGGCTCGAGGTGCACCGGCAGTGGCACCTGCTCGGCGGCAAGAGCACGGCCACGATGATGTTCGGTCACATCGAGACGCTTGCCGAGCGGGTCGAGCACCTCGACCGTCTTCGCGAACTCCAGGACGAGACCGGCGGCTTCACCGCCTTCATCTGCTGGTCGTTCCAGCCCGACAACACCGAGATGGCCGACATCCCGCCGACGGGCCCCTTCGAATATTTGAAGACGCAGGCCGTCGCGCGGCTCTACCTCGAGAACTTCCCCAACATCCAGTCGAGTTGGGTGACGCAGGGCCGCGAGATCGGCCAGCTCGCGCTGCTTTTCGGCGCCAACGACATGGGCAGCCTGATGCTCGAGGAGAACGTCGTCAGCGCCGCCGGCACGGTGCACCACCTGACGCTGGAGCAGATGCGGTCGGCCATTTCCCAGCTCGGCTGGACCCCACGGCGACGCAACGTGTTCTACGAACTCTTCGAGGACGAGCCCTCGTCCGCCGAGTCGGCCCGCATGGCCGCCCGGGCCGTGCCGCTGCCCGTTGCATCGACGTCGCCGTGACCCGCCCAGCCGCGCCGCCGGTCACGCTCCTGGCCCGCTGGCTGCTGCCTCTGTCGGCCGCGCCGATCGAGGGCGGCTGGATCCGGATCGAGCGCGGACGCATCGCGGCGATCGGCCGCCGCGAGCCGCCGGGGATCGTCCACGATCTCGGCGACGCGATCATCCTCCCGGGCCTCGTCAACGCGCACACCCATCTCGAATTTTCCGACATCGACCAGCCGCTCGATCCCGCCGGCGGGCTGCCGTCGTGGATCGAGCGTGTCGTGGCGCTGCGCCGCAGCCGCGCCGCGGATGTCGATCTCGAGGCGGCCCGCGCGCACCGCGCGATTCGCTGCGGCCTCGCCGAGAGCGCCGCGGCGGGCGTGACCACGATCGGCGAGATCGCGACCGCCGCCCCGCTCGCCGCCTACGCCCAGGCGGGGCCGCGGGTCCGTGTCTACCGTGAAGGGCTTGGGCTTTCCGCCGACATGGCCACGGCCACCTGCCGCGCGGTGCGTCGTGATCTCGACCGGCTCAATGCGGCGGGCGTGCCGACGGGCGTTTCGCCCCACGCACCCTATTCGGTCGCCGCCCCGCTCGGCCGTCGGCTCGTGGCTGCGGCCGTCGCCCGCGGGCTGCCCGTCGCGATGCACATCCTGGAGAGCAAAGATGAGGGTGACCTCGTCGCAACGGGCAGCGGCCGCTTCCGCGCAGTACTCGAGTCGCTCGGCGCGTGGCAGCCCGATCGTCCGCCGCGGCTGCTTGCGGCGGCCGACTGGATCACGTCATTGGCCAAGGCCCCACGCGGAATCGTCGTGCACGGCACGCATCTGCCGGCTGACACGTCGGCACTCGCCCGGCTCGCAAGGCACCGCGACCGGCTGGCCGTCGTGATCTGCCCGCGCACCACGAAGGCGCTCTCCGGATCGCTGCCACCACTGACCGCGTTGCGCGCGGCCGGTGTCCGCGTCGCGCTCGGCACTGACAGCCGCGCCTCGAACCCGGATCTCTGCGTGCGCGCCGAATGCCACACGCTCGTCGCTGCCGGCCTGGCGAGCCCCGCCGAGGCACTTCACATGGCCACGATCGAGGCCGCCTGGGCACTCGGCTTCGAGGATCGCGCCGGCCGCCTGGCCGTCGGCCGTCCCGCCGACCTCGTGATCCTCCGCCCTGCCCAAGCCACCGGAGAGCCTCACGAAGCCGCCCTCGCCCCCGACACGCAGGTGATCGCCACGCTCCGCTCCGGCCGCCCGATCGCTGAGTAGGACAGGCTTCAGCCTGTCTCCAAGAGGCTTCAGCCTGTCATGCCCCAACTCGCCCAATCCGGCTTCGGGTGACCCGTACCCCGTCGCCGGACGCTCGCTACGGACATCCTGTCCTCCGCTCACTCGGTGCTGACGGCGCTTCACCATCCTGGCTGCGCTTGTCAGCATACGCCGGCTCCCGGGGTACGGGTCACCCGAAGCCTCCCGTTTTAGTAGGACAGGCTTCAGCCTGTTCCAGGCAGGCTGAAGCCTGCCCTACCTGGGAAACGGATAGGCTCGGGCCCGCACATGCCCTCTCGCGGGCTATGGAAGCGAGCGCAGGCAGGATGCCGAAGCGAGCGGACATGCAGTGAGCGGAGGGCATGGATGCCCGCAGCGAACGTCCGCCGAGAGGGCATGTGCAGGCCCGGGCCGGATTGGGCGCTTTTATACCGGATGAAGAGGTGATCCGCTTCGGGACAAAGCGGTCTACAGCCGGCAGTTGGTGATCTGCGTCTCGATGATCGCCGACGCGCCGATCGCCTCGAGCCGCTCCATGATGGCGTGCACCTCGCCCCGCCTCACCATGGCCCGCACCGCGCACCACTCCGGATCCTCGAGCGCCATCACGGTGGGCGAATTGAACCCCGGCGTGATCTTTTCGGCGTCGGCAAGCCGGCCGCGCGGCACGTTGTATTCCAGCAGCGACCAGCTGCGGGCGATCACGATGCCTTCGAGGCGGCGGACGATGCGGTCGGCGAGGGCAGGGTCGCGGATGCGGTGGTTTTGCACGAGCACCGTCTCGTAACGGCCGATCTCGTCGAGCACCTGCAGGCGGTTGGCGGCCAGTGTGCTGCCGGTCTCGACGAGGTCGACGATGGCGTCGGCCACGCCGAGCGCGATCATGATCTCGACGCTCCCCGAAAGGTCGACGAAGTGCACATCGACGCCGCGGGCGGCGAGCCACTGCCGCGTGATCCGCGGGAAGCTAGTGGCGATCCGCTTGCCGGCCAGCTGCTTCGGCTCGTGGATGCCGGAATCGTCGGCCACGCAGAGCGCGAGCTTGCAGAAGCCGACGCCGAGATCGAGGCGGTGGACGAGCTCCGCGCCGCTCTCGGCCACGAGGTCGGCACCGGTGATCCCGAGGTCGATCGCGCCCTCGGCCGTGAGCACTGGGATGTCGTCTGTCCGCAGGAACGTCACCTCGACGGGCATGTCGCGGCAGCGGGCAAAGAGCGTCCTCTCCGTGCGGCGGAACGAGAGGCCCGCGTCGTTGAGCAGTTGTGAGGCGATCTCCGACAGCCGTCCCTTGCTGGGGATGCCGATCCGCAGGAGCTCTTCCTTCCGGGGCTGGTCTGTGGCCGCGCTCACGTCGTTTCTCCGCCAGTGGATGCCTTGGGTGTTCGGGAGGCCTTCTCGTCGAGCCCGGAGACGCCGAACCTGCGGGCGAGCTCGTCCTCCACCCGCGAGAACGGCACGTCGCGGGCAGCGAGGAGCACGAGCATGTGGTAGACGAGGTCGGCGGCCTCCGCGACGACGCGGTCGTCGCTCTCGCCGCCCGCCGCCTGCACCAGTTCGCCGGCCTCCTCGGTCACCTTCCCGCCGATCTTGGGCACGCCGCCGGCGAGGAGCCGGCTGGTGTAGGATCGATCCGCATCGCCCCCCTTCCGCGACGCGACGACGCGTTCGAGGCTTTCGAGGGCTTCACCGAATCGACGCATCAATGGCTCCAGACGGCATGCACCGCGAATCGTCTCCACCGGCCCATCCGGCGGAGCCCTCAACTCTAGCATGCCCCGCCGGCGATGCAGCCCGCCCCGCCGCCCCCTGCCTGGGCGGCGACTGCTGGATCCTCTCGGGCGCCACGGCGGCCGGAAAAACCGCCCTGGCGCTCGACCTGGCCCGCAGGCTCGATGCCGAGATCGTGAGCGTCGACTCCATGGCCGTCTACCAGGGGCTCGACATCGGTACCGCCAAGCCCTCCCCCAGCGAGCGGGCTAGGGTGGAGCACCATGTGATCGACGTCGTGCCGCCGAGCGAGCCCTATAGCGTGGCCCGCTGGCTTGCCGACGCAGCCGCGGCTGTCGAGACGATCCGCTCCCGCGGCCGTCAGATCCTGTTCGTCGGCGGCACGCCGCTCTACCTGCGGGCCCTCCGCGACGGCCTCGCACCGCTGCCGGCTGATGACCCGGTATTCCGCCGCGGCCTGCTCGAGGAAATCGAAGTCCACGGCTCGGCCGCTCTCCACTCGCGGCTGGCGACGATCGACCCCGCCGCGGCCGCCCGGATCCACCCCAACGACGTGAAGCGGATCGTCCGCGCCCTCGAGGTCTCGCACGCGACCGGCCGCCCGCTGAGCGATGCCTTCGCCCCAGTTCCCGATCCCATCTTCGAAAGCCGGATGATGATCGTGGATCTCCCGCGCCGCCTGCTTATCGATCGGATCGACCGCCGCGTCGATGCGATGTTCGCCGCCGGCCTGATCGACGAGGTTCGCCGCGCCGACGCCTCCGGCGGCCTCGGCCCCACGGCCCGTCAGGCGGCGGGCTACGCCGAATGCCTCGATCTTCTCGCCGGCCGCGTGCCGCTCGCGGAAGCCGTCCGCCTCACGAAGCAACGCACGCGACAGCTGGCCAAGCGGCAGCTCACGTGGCTGCGGAGCTTCAAGGGCGCCGTGTGGATCACGGCCTGACGCTGCCGCCCGCGAGCCGGCGCCACGCCCGGTGCCAAACTGCTAGCAACGGGCGTGCTAGCACTTGATCTTGGGGGTCGGCCGCGATCCGACCACAAAATCAGAAAAATGCTTGCCTTGCGTCGGTTCGCCGGTACCTTCGCCCGCGGATGGCCGGCATGGATGCCGGTTCGATACGCATCAGGGAGGATTTTCATGGCTGCCAAGCCGCTCATCGGCATCAATACCGACTACCGTTCCACCCGCAAGGAGCATGCGGCGCTCTCGTTCGTCGCCGCCGGCTACTACGACGGCATCACCGCCTCCGGTGGCATTCCGGTGATCCTCCCCCCGCTCGCCGACGAAGACGACGTCGTCCGGCTGCTCGACCTGCTCGACGGCGTGGTGCTCGTGGGTGGCGCCGATCTCGATCCCCGCCGCGACGGCTACATGCCCCACCCGGCAGTGCGGCCCATGGACGCCCGACGCGAGGACTTCGACCGCATGCTCGCCAAGCACATCTGTGCCCGCCACATGCCCGTCCTGGCGATCGGCGCCGGCATGCAGCTGCTCAACATCACCGAAGGCGGCACGCTCTTCCTGCACATCCCCGAAGACCTGCCGAAGGCGATCCCCCACAAGGATCCGATCGACCAGGCCCACCGCCATGCCCTCCTCGTCGAGCGGGGCTCGGCCATGGAGCGGGTGTATGGCGACGGCGAAATCCGCGTCAACAGCATGCACCACATGGCGATCGACGACGTGGCACAGAGCTTCAAGGTGACTGCCCGCGCGCCGGACGGCGTGATCGAGGCGATCGAGAGCGCGGTGGAGGGCTGGACGGCGATCGGCACGCAGTTCCACCCCGAGGCCGAAAGCGCCTCGGCGCTCGACGTGAAGATCTTCGAGGAATTCGTGATGGGCATCACGGGCGAAGTGCCTGAGATGCGCCTGGTCGCATAGCCCGTCACCGGCTCAGGGACGGCAGAAGTCGACTCGCAAAGAAACTTTCTCCGCTGACGACCTACGGAGCTTCATTCCTCAGAAGGTCGAAAGTTCCTAACGCTCGTCGAGCTTCAGCCGATCCCTTCGCCTACCTCTAGGGTGCTGTGAAGACTGCTGTAGGGCGAGTGAGTGATGGAGGCGAGCGGGTCGGCGAAAGCTTGACGAGCGTGTGGCCGCCGCGGCCGCAGCGAGGAAACTTTTGCCGCCCGCGAGCCGGCGACTCGTCATGCCGGATGTCGGATGTTGTAAATCTCAACCGAGGGCCCGTCGGTCGCACCATGCGGCCGGCGGGCCTTCGTCTTTACCACGCCGAGGCCTGCGGCGCGGCAGGCGTCGGCGAAGCCAGCGGCGCGGGTGCGGCAGGGATCGGCCACGAGGGCGAGGCCGGCGGGGGCGAGCGCGCGGGCGATCACGGCCGCGAGCGCCGCGGAATGGTGGGGCTCGTAGAGGACGTCGGCGGCCACCACGAGGTCGAAGCGGTCCAGATCGGACGGGATGTTGCGCCAGTCGAGGACGCGGGCGTCGATGCCTTCGAGCCCGTTTTGGGCGGCGTTGTAGCGGACCCCCTCGAGCGCCGGCTCCTCGTAGTCGGTGGCGGTCACGGCGAATCCCGATCGGGCCGCGACGAGCGATGGCAGCCCGAGGCCGCAGCCGAGTTCGAGCATCGTGCGGCCGTAACCGTCGAGCTTGGCGATCTCCTCGGCCAGCACGATCGCCGACTCCCAGACGTCGGCCCAGTAGGGAATCCGTTCGTCGGCCTCGAAGGCGACCAGATCGATGAGCGCCTCCATGTCGGGCGGACGCCAGATGCCGATGGCCACGCCATGGATCTCCAGCCGGCGTTCCACCGGGCAAAACCGCTCGAAGCCCATCCGCCTTCTCCTTTCTGACCGCGGCCCGCACGGACTACGCAACCCGCAGGGTTGGCCGGCTGGCGCAGCCGAACCGGTGGCACGATACCATGTGGCACGATGATCCCGCTGCCGCTCCATCCCGAGGCCCGCGCCGGTCGATACGAGGCCCAGGGGAGGGAACTGCGCCGATGCCGCACCGCGACGAATGGCCCGCCAGCACGGGCGAGTGGTCAGCGCTGCTCACGGGCAGTCACGGCGAGCCCGGCCGTCTGCTCGGTCCGCGGCTGGTCGGCCGCGATGCCGCCCGTGGCACCCTCACGCAGCATGTCCGCGCCTTCCTGCCCCAGGCCCGCCGCGCATGGGTCGTCTACGACGATGCCGCGGGCCTGCGGACGAGCCGGCCGATGCGGCGCACGCACAACGCCGGCATCTACGAAGCGCTCGTCGAGGCGCCCGAGCGATTCGACGGCACCTCTCCCTACACCATCCGCGTCGAAGCCGCGACAGGCGGCCGCCGCAACCACCACGACCCTTATGCGTTTTCCGCCATGCTGACCGACTACGATGTCCACCTGCTGGGAGAAGGCCGCCACTGGCAGAGCTATGAGAAGCTCGGCGCGCAGCTCCACTCCATCGACGGCGTCGGGGGCGTCAACTTCGCCGTCTGGGCTCCCAACGCCGACGCCGTGAGCGTGGTCGGCGACTTCAACGGCTGGGATGGCCGCGTGCACCAGATGCACAAGCGGGTTCCCTCGGGCATCTGGGAGCTCTTCATTCCGGGCGTGCGGGCCGGCGACAACTACAAGTATCGCGTGCACCACCACGGCACGCACTCCGATCGGTCGGATCCCTACGGCTTCGGCGCCGAGGTGCCGCCGCGGACCGCCTCCCGCGTGGTCGACCTGCAGGCCTACCAGTGGCGCGACGGCGACTGGATGGCCAACCGTGCCGCCCGCAACAGCCTCTCGGCACCGCTCAACGTCTACGAGGTGCACCTCGGCAGCTGGCGGCGGCCGGGCGACGCCCCGACGCGCTGGCTCAGCTACGCCGAACTCGAGCGGGAGCTCGTCCCCTACTGCGTGGAGATGGGATTCACCCACGTCGAGTTCCTGCCCCCCACGGAGCACCCGTTCTCGGCGAGCTGGGGCTACCAGACGATCGGCATGTTCGCGGCTACGAGCCGGTTCGGCACGCCGCAGGAGCTCATGTCGCTCATCGACGCGCTCCACCGCGCGGGTGTCGGCGTGATCATCGACTGGGTGCCCGCCCACTTCCCGAAGGATGGCCACGGCCTGCGGCGGTTCGACGGCACCGCGCTTTACGAGCACGAGGATCCGCAGAAGGGGGAGCACCCCGACTGGGGCACGCTCATCTACAACTACGGCCGCAACGAGGTGGCCAACTTCCTGATCTCGAGCGCCCTCTTCTGGCTCGACCGCTACCACGTCGACGGCCTGCGGGTCGATGCCGTGGCCTCGATGCTCTACCTCGACTACAGCCGCAAGGACGGCGAGTGGACCCCCAACTGCTTCGGCGGCCGCGAAAACCTCGAGGCGATCGAGCTGATCAAGCAGTTCAACATCCAGGTGCACCACCACCATCCCGGCGTGCTCACGATCGCCGAGGAATCGACCGCCTGGCCCGGCGTCTCGCGGCCGACCTACGTGGGCGGCCTCGGCTTCAGCCTCAAGTGGAACATGGGGTGGATGAACGACACGCTGCGGTACATGCGGCACGACCCCATCCACCGCAAATACCACCACGACGAGCTCACGTTCAGCCTCATCTACGCCTTCCACGAAAACTTCGTGCTGCCCTTCTCGCACGACGAGGTCGTGCATGGCAAGGGCTCGCTCCTCGACCAGATGCCGGGCGACATCTGGCAGAAGTTCGCCAACCTGCGGCTGCTCTACGCCTACATGTGGTGCCACCCGGGCAAGAAGCTGCTCTTCATGGGAAGCGAGTTCGGCCAGTGGAACGAATGGAACTTCGACGAGAGCCTGCAGTGGCATCTCTGCGAATACGAATCCCACCGCGGGCTTTCGAAGGCCGTCGCCGACCTGAACCACCTCGTCCGTCGCGAGCCAGCCCTGCACGAACTCGACTTCGAGGGCCGCGGCTTCGAGTGGGTCGACTGCCACAACTGGCAGGACAGCGTGCTCGTCTTCATCCGCCGGGCCGCGAACCCCGACGACTTCCTCGTCGTCTGCTGCAACTTCACCCCGGTGCCCCGAACGGGCTACCGGGTGGGCGTGCCGCAGGCCGGCGTCTACGACGAGGTCTTCAACAGCGATTCGGCTTTCTACGGCGGCGGCAACGTCGGCAACTCAGGCGGCCTCCACACGCTCTCCGAGCCGCACCACGGCCGCGACCAATGCCTCTCGCTCGCGCTGCCTCCCCTGGCCGCCGTCGTGCTCAAGCCGCGGCGCTCATGCTGATGGCCCGGCCTCAGGTGACCTGTACCCCGGCTCTCCGGGCGTTCGCTGCGGGCATCCTGCC
>JBIIOK010000057.1:0-15481 GCA_044336985.1 Pirellulales bacterium
CGGTCGCCGACAAGAACTTCTTCTGGTTCCACCGCTACCGCGCCACCGACGGCTATTCCACCTACGGCATCCGGGCCTGGCTCAAGTTCGAGCCCGACCAGCAAAGCAACTACGAGGTCGCCCAGCGGGAACTGGAATACCTCGACGTGAAGACGGCCAACCGCGACCGGCGGATCTGGGCCACCGCCGCGACGCTCGGCGATCCCGCCGCGGCGCTGCCCCCCGTCGAGGACGTCGGCCTGCCCGAGTTCCTGACGGTGAAGACCAACAAACCCGGGCCACTGCCCGGGGGCAAGCACGCGTTTCTCTCCGGACAGGAGGCGATCGCGAAGATGACGGTCCACTCGCGTATGAAGGTTGAACTGGTCGCCGACGAGGGACGGTTTCCCGAACTGGTGAACCCCGTGGCGATGAGCTTCGACACGAAGGGGCGGCTCTGGGTGGCGGCCTGGGGCAGCTATCCCCACTGGCGTCCGAACGAGCCGATGGACGACAAAATCCTGATCCTCGAAGACTCCGACGGCGACGGCCAGACCGACCGCGTCAAGACGTTCGCCGCCGACCTCCACAACCCGATCGCATTCGAGTTTTGGGGGAAGGGCGTGATCGTCTCGCAGGCGCCGGGCATCGTCTACCTCGAAGACACCGACGGCGACGACGTGTACGACCTAAAGACGCAGCTCGTGGGCGGTCTCGATACCGCCGACACCCACCACGCCTCCAACAGCTTCACGCTCGACCCGGCCGGCGCGATGTATTTCCAGGAGGGAGTCTTCCAGCATTCGCAGCCCGAGACGCCCTGGGGCCCGCCCGTCCGCGTGGCCAACGGCGCCGTCTTCCGCCTCGAGCCCCGGACCGGCCGGCTCGATCTCTACACCTCATATGCGTTCGCCAATCCGCACGGCCACGCCTTCGACCGCTGGGGCGACGACGTGGTCGTCGACGGCACGATGTCGGCACCCTACTGGGGCAGCGTCTTCTCGACCCGGCTCGACGGGCTCGACAAGCATTCCCAGGCCCCGACGGTCTACAAGCAGCGGACGCGGCCCTGCCCCGGCATCGAGATCCTCTCGAGCCCCTACTTCCCGAAGGAACTGCAGGGCAACCTGCTCGTGGGCAACGTCATCAGCTTCCAGGGGATTTTGCAGTATGTCTTCAAGCCGAAGGGGGAATCGTTCCCGGAGGCGATAGAGGTCGAGCCGATCCTGTCGTCGAGCGATCCGAACTTTCGGCCGGCCGACCTCGAGATCGGCCCCGACGGGGCGCTCTACTTCACCGACTGGCAAAACCCGGTCATCGGCCACATGCAGCACAACCTCCGCGACCCGAGTCGCGACCGCACGCACGGCCGCGTCTACCGGGTCGTGATGGCCGACAGACCGCTTGCCAAGCCGGTGCCGATCGCGGCCCGGCCGGTGGCCGAGGTCGTCGGGCTTTTGGCCGATCCCACCGACCGCGTGCGCTATCGCGCCCGGCTCGAGCTTTCGGGTCGGCCCGAGGCCGAGGTCGTGCCCGCCGTGAGGTCATGGCTCGCCAAGCTCGATCCGGCGGCGCCGGAATACGAGCACCAACGGCTCGAGGCGTTCTGGATGCTGCGGCATTTCGACGCGGTCGATCTGCCCCTCCTCGAGGCCGTGCTTACGGCCCGCGACCCGCGGTCGCGCACGGCCGGCATGCGGCTGCTCTCCACAATCCATACCCGTGTGCCGAATGCGCTCGATCTCGTCCGCCGCGCGGCCGCCGATGAAAGCCCCCGCGTACGGCTCGAGGCGCTGCGGACGGCGACCTTCCTCCGCGTGCCGGAGGCGGTCGAGGCGCTCGCGATCGCAGAGGAGTTTCCGAGCGACCGCTTCATGGACTATGTCAAACAAGAGTCGCTCCGCGTGCTCGACCCGGAGTTTCGTCGGGCGCGGGAGTCCGGGAAGCCGCTCAGCCTGGCCACCGACGCCGGCCGGCGGTATCTCTACCGCTCGCTGACCAACGAAGAACTCGCCCGGCAGCCGCGATCGGCGGCCGTCTACCGCGAGATGCTTCTCCGCAGCGGCCTCGACGAGCGGCTGCGGGAGGAGGCGATCGAGTCCCTCGCCAAGAGCGAGGGCGTAACCCCGGCACGCATCGTCGCGCAGGCGCTCGGATCGCTCGACGCCCGCGACGGCGAGATCGACTCGGCCACGGTATCGGCGTTGATCCGGGCGATGCTTGGCCGGCCGCAGCAGGAACGTGCCGAGTTTCGCGGCGACCTGGAAAAACTGGCGACCTCCGCCAAGCGGCCGATGCTGCGGCGGATCGGTTACGTGTCTCTCATGACGATCGACTCGGCTTCGGGCGACCCCAGCGCGAACGCCTGGCAGCTTGCGGCTGCCGATCCAACTCGCCTCCTCGACCTGGTGGAATCGCTGCCGCTGGTCGTGGATCCAAAAGCAAAGGCGAGCCTCTACGACCGAATCCTGCCGCTCGTCGACGCGCAGGCCGTGAAGCAAACGCCGCTCGGCGTGCCCGGCCGCTTCGTGCGGGTCGAGCTGACGGGCTCGATGCGGACGCTCTGGCTCGACGAGGTCGAGGCCTACGCAGGCGACAAGAATCTCGCCCCGCAGGGCAAGGCCGCGCAGAAGCAGCCGCCCACCGGCCCGGCGGCCGATGCGCGGCTCGTGATCGACGGCCGGTTCGATCCGAAGGCGGCCGCGCCGCGGGCCGGCACGTCGCCGGAGGACCCCTGGTGGGAAGTCGACCTCGGTTCGCTCCATCCCCTGACGCGGATCGTGGTCCGCCACGCGAGCGGGATCCTTGGCGACCGTCTCAAGAACTTCAAGGTCGTGGTCCTCGACGACGGCCGCAAGGAGTTGTTCTCCACTGAAGCCAAGGCGGATTCGTCGCTCACAGTTGAACTTCCGCTCTTGAGCGAGGCCGGCAGGCAGGCGGTTGCCGTCCGCCGCGCCGCACTGGAATCGCTGGCGGGCGTTCGCGGCCGTGAGACCGAGACCTTCAAGAGGATCGCGCCGTTCGTGCGCGACGGGATCGAACGCGATGCCGCCATCCGGGCGCTCCAGCAGATTCCCGTGGCGAAGTGGCCCGCCGAGGAGGCGGCGCCGCTCGTCGACGCGCTCATCGCCTCGATGAAGACCGCGCCGCCCGAGGCGCGGTCGACCGACGCGGGCCTCGCCGCCTGGCAGTTCGCGGAAAACCTCACGACACTCCTGCCGGCGGCGGAGGGGAAGGCCCGCCGCAAACTCCTCGCCGACCTCGGCATCCGCGTCGTGCGGATCGGCACCGTCTACGAACGGATGGCCTATGATAAGGAGACGATCGCCGTGCAGGCCGGCAGGCCTGTGCTCTTCGTGCTCGACAACGCCGACGTCATGCCGCACAACTTCGTGATCACGAAGCCGGGGAGGATGCAGGCGATCGGCGAACTGGCCGAGGCGAGCGCCCAGAATCCGTCGTTCGCCAGGCAGCATTTCGTGCCGCAGAGCGCCGACATCGTGGCCGCGAGCACGCTCATGCAGCCTCGCGTCTCGCAGCGGGTCATGCTCGAAGTGCCGACAGCGCCGGGCGTCTATCCCTATGTCTGCACCTATCCCGGCCACTGGCGGCGGATGTTCGGGGCGATGTACGTGGTCGACGACCTCGAGGCCTATCTCGCCGACCCGGCGGCCTATCTCGCCGCGCACCCGCTCGAGATCAAGGACGAACTTCTGAAGGACCGCCGCCCGCGCACGGAGTGGACACTCGCCGATCTCCAGGCCGATCTGGCCGGGATGGAGAAGGGGCGATCATTCATCCACGGGCGGGAGCTCTTTCGCACGTCCAGCTGCATCTCCTGCCACAAGATGGGGGAGGCCGGCAATGCCTTTGGCCCGGAGCTGGCGAAACTCGACGCCGCGATGACACCCGTGGAGATCGCGCGGCACATTCTCGAGCCCTCGCTCCGGATCGACGAGAAATATCGCTCGACGACGATCCTCACCGACGACGGCCGGTCGGTCACGGGCCTCGTCGTCGAGGAGACACCGGCGGAGCTCGCGCTCGTGGAGAATCCCGTCGCAAAGGCCGATCCGGTGCGGATCAAGAAGAGCGAGATCGACGAGCGGGCCACGTCGCCCGTGTCGATCATGCCCAAGGGGCTGCTCGACAAGCTCACCCGCGACGAGGTGCTCGACCTCGTCGCCTACGTGGCCGCCCGCGGCCAGGAGAGCAGCTGCCTCTTCAACCCCGACGGCTGCCCGCTCCACGCCGCGCCGGCTGCGGCGGGGGCCGCGGCGGCACGGTAGGATGCCCGCATGATCCCCTCCGCGACCGCTTCTCACGCTGACTCCGCGCGTGCACCATCGCCAGACCCGCTGCGTGAGCTGTTCGATCTGCAGCGGGAGGCATTCCTCCGCGACGGGCCGCCACCGGCCGAGGTGCGCATCGATCGCATCGACCGCTGCATCGGGCTGCTCGTCGACCACCAAGACGCGATCGCCGCCGCCATCGACCAGGACTTCGGCTGTCGGCCGGCCCTGCTCAGCAAGTTCACGGATGTCTCCGCGTCGATCGAGCCGCTCAAGCAGGTCCGCGGCCAGCTGCGTCGGTGGATGCGGCCCGAGCGGCGACGGACCACGCCCGCGATCATCGGCTGGATCGGCGGCAGCGCGGAGATTCAGCCGCAGCCGCTCGGCGTCGTGGGGCTGATCGCGCCGTGGAACTTCCCGGTGAACATGGTCTTCGCCCCGTTGGCCTGCATCCTCGCCGCGGGCAATCGCTGCCTGATCAAGCCTTCGGAATACACGCCGGCCACGTCCGCACTCCTGGCCCGCCTCTTCGCGGAGGCCTTCGACGAGACCGAGATCGCGGTCTGCACCGGCGGCCCGGAGGTGGGCGAGGCGTTCAGCCGCCTTCCCTTCGACCACCTGCTCTTCACCGGGAGCACGGTGGTCGGCCGCCAGATCATGCGGGCGGCCGCGGAGAACCTCGTGCCGGTCACGCTCGAGCTCGGCGGAAAATCCCCCGCGATCATCGGCCGCTCGGCCGACATCGAGCTGGCGGCAAGCCGGGTGATGGCGGGCAAGACGATGAATACCGGCCAGATCTGCGTCGCCCCCGACTACGTCCTGCTGCCCGCGGAGCGTCGCGACGCGTTCGTGGCGGCTGCCGTGGCGGCCGTCGCCCGGATGTTCCCCACGCTCGCAGACAACCCCGAATACACGTCGATCATCAATGAGCGGCACGTGGACCGCCTGCGGGCGATTCTCGACGACGCACGGGCCGGCGGTGCGCGGCTCGTCGAGGCCAACCCGGCCGGTGAAGACCTCGGTCGCTCGCTCCGCAAGATGGCCCCGGTGCTCATCCTCGATCCCGCCGACTCCATGCGAGCGATGCAGGAGGAGATCTTCGGGCCCTTGATGCCGGTGAAGACCTACGAGACGATCGACGAGGCGATCGCGTTCGTGAATGCCCGCCCGCGGCCGCTGGCCCTCTACTATTTCGGGGAGGATCGCGTCGAGGAGCGGCACGTGCTGGCGCGGACCACGTCGGGAGGCGTGACCGTGAACGATGTCGTGATGCACGTGGCGATGACGGAGCTACCGTTCGGCGGCGTCGGCGCCTCCGGGATGGGCGTCTACCACGGCATCGAGGGCTTCCGGCGATTCAGCCACATGAAGCCGGTCTTCCGCGAGCCCACGTCGTCGTTCGTCGAGCAGGTGCTCGCCCGCATGCGGCCGCCGTATCGCGATTCATTCCGCCGGATGGTTGCCCGCCAGATTCGCCGCTGAACTTCAGAAGGATTTCGGGCATGCGGAGCGATGAGGGTGTCGGAACGGCGGCGGACTTTCAGTCCGGCGCCGCCATCGAGCGGCTGACACAGGCCTGTGCAGAGATCGTCGACGAGCAATCGGCCGGCGGGGGCTGCGCGGTCGCGGTCTGGCTTGATGGCAAGCCGCTCGTCTCAATCCAGGGTGGCGAGGCAAGCCCGGGCAGATCCTGGACGCCGTCGACTCCCTGCCTGATCTGGTCGGCCAGCAAGGGAATCGCCGCCGCCTGCGCGCTGCATGCGCTTTACGAGCGGCAGATCCCGCTGGAGACGCCCGTCGCGGCCCTCTGGCCGGAGTTTGCGACGGCAGGCAAGGAGTGGATTTCGCTCGCGGAGATGCTGTCACACCGCGCCGGGCTCGCCGCGATCGATCGCAAAGGGCTCGCGATCACCGATCATGAGGCCGTCGTGGCCGCACTGGCCGAACAATCGCCGAATTGGAAGGCCGACGGCACCCATGGCTACGGCGCCCGCACATTCGGCTTCCTGCTCGACGAGGTCGTCCGCCGCGCGGCGGGCGAGCCGCTCGCCTCCTACTGGGAGCGGGTATTCCGCGGTCCGCTCGGCCTCGATCTCTGGTTCGGCCTCCCCACAGATCTGACCGACACGGCGGCCACTGTCATCGCCCCGAAGGTGCCTCCGCCCCCCGGCCCATTCTCGCGGGCCTTCGGCGACCCGGCCTCGCTCACGCGCCGGGCGTTGAGCGAACCAGGCGGCATTCTCACTCCGGCGGTGATGAACACGCCCGCCATGCGCGGCGTCTCTCTCCCGTCGCTCGGCGCGATCGCCACCGCCGACGCCCTCGCCCGCTTCTATTCGCTGCTGGCCAGCGGCGGCGGATCGCTCTTCCACGCAGACACGCTCGCCGCGATGCGCACGACGCTCTGCAGCGGCCCTGACCGCGTCCTCGTGGAAAGCACCTCCTTCTCGGCCGGATTCATGACCAATGATCATGGTGTCTACGGGCCCGCCCCCACCGCCTTCGGGCATCCGGGCGCGGGCGGCTCGCTCGCCTTCGCCGATCCATCGCTGGGCCTCGGCTTCGCGTTCATTCCCAGCGCCATGCATCCGGGCGCCCTGCCGGGCCCGCGCACCCGGAAGCTCGTCGCCGCCCTCTACGGGATTCACTCGTAGCCCGCTTCCCGCAAAACGCTTCCCGTAGACCGCTTCCTCCGGAAGCGGATCCCCTCGCTTCACAACAGTCAGCGCTGGGCACAAAACCGCGCCTGCTAGACTGAAGCCCATGCACGAGGAATCGATGCGATCCCAGGACGATTGCAGGCTCGCCGCGGCGGAACTCGCCATGCTCTGGCAACTGGCCCGGCAGCTGCAGGCGTGCGCGACCCTGGCCGAGGCCGAAGCGATCGCGGCCGGCGCCATGGCGGAAACGCGTGGCCGCTCGCCGACGCTCGCGCAGGCGGTTACCGAAACAGTGGCGCCGGCGCTCGAAAGCCTGCGCGAGCGCGAGCAACTCAAGAGCCTCGCGATCCGCGATCCGCTCACCGGCCTCTATAACCGGCGGTTCATGGAGGAGGAACTTGGGCGTCAACTCAGCCACGTGCGGCAGCTGGGGCAGCCGCTGGCCGTGGCGATGCTCGATCTCGATCACTTCCGGCAATACAACGAGCGGCATGGCCACCTCGCGGGGGATCTCGCACTCCAATCGCTCGCGATTCTTCTCCAGGGATTCCGGCAGGAGGGGGATGTGCCCTGCCGGTATGGGGGCGAGGAGTTCGTGCTCATCATGCCCGCTGCCACGGCTGCCCAGGCCATCGCGCGGCTCGAGCCGCTCCGCCACCGGCTGGCGGAGACCGACATCCTCCACGAGGGTCGCCTGCTCCAGCCGGTGAGCGCATCGATCGGGGTGGCGGAGTTTCCCGCGGATGGCGACAGTCCGGCGGTGCTGTTGGACGCGGCCGACGCGGCGATGTACCGCTCCAAGAGGAGCGGTCGCAACCGAATCTGTGACCTACTCCCCTGATGTGGAAGCGGTCCCTGTCTGAGGTCTCTTGCTGCTGTCACAGGCGCACTTCGACAATCCCGGAGCACACATGGCGATGCGCGATGCCTGCGAAGACTGGCGGCGGTTCGACGCCGAGAAGATTCCGAGCAAGGCTTCGACGCCGCAACTCGACATGTTCCTGGCGGCGGTGCAAGAGACCGCGGCGGAAAACCCGCCGCTGGCGCTCCTCGATGTGGGATGTGGCACCGGGCGGCTCGGCAGGCGGCTATACGACCGGGGATTCTCCGTGCTGGGCGTCGACGTCAATCCGGATGCCGTTCGCGCTGCCCAGAAGCTTGCCGTTCCGGCCGATGCCCCGGGCCGCTGGCTGCGGTTCGAGGAGGCCGACTTTGCGTCAGACGAACGCCCCCGGCTCGACGGCGGCCCGTTCGACGTCGTCGTCTGCCAACTGGTGCTCTCGATCATCGGCGACGCCCCTCAGCGGACGAACCTTCTGCGTCACGTGCGCGAACAACTCCGGCCCGGCGGATGGCTCTACCTGTCGGCCTCGGGTGTGTCGGATGCGATCAACGCGGGGTATGCCCGGCTGTATGCCGAGGACATCCACCTCACCGGCGAACGGCACAGCTACCTCTCGCGGAATGAACAGGGCGAGGTGCTGTACATGACCCACCACTTCACGGCGGATGAGCTTGTGAAGCAGATCGAAACGGCGGGGTTTGACCAGATCAACGTGACGACCGAGAAAGAGGCGAGCAGCCGACGGCCGGACGAGGCGGCTTATTTCCACTACGCGACATGCCGTGCTGGCCGATGATCGCCGGCAGGTCGCCACGGTGTTGCGGAGCCCCAAAGGAGGTTGATGACATGAAGATGCGTGCAGCCTTGTTGGAGACTTTTTCCGGCCCCGCGGGAGTCCGTATCGTCGCACTGCCCGTCCCGGAGCCCCGGCGCGGCGAGATTCTGGTCAAAGTGATTTGTTCCCCGGTGAACCCTTCCGACGTCCTGTATTGCTCCGGAACATACGGTTCTCCACCACAGTTGCCGGTGGTTCCAGGTTTTGAAGGCTGCGGCATCGTCGTCAAGTCGGGTGGGGGCTTGATGGCAAATCGCCTCGTCGGCAAACGCGTGGCCGGGGCAGTGCAATCCGGACAAGGCTTCTGGGCTGAATACGTCATTTTGAAGGCTGCGGAAGCGTTGCCCGTGCCCGGTCACGTCAGTGATGACTCGGCCGCGTCTGCATTCGTCAATCCGCTGACGGCTCTGGCCCTTGCCCGGCCAGTGATGAACGGCGCGCACCAGGCGATGATTCACAGCGCAGGGGCCTCCCAGCTTGGCCGGATGCTGATCCGTTTATCGCGGCGCTATGGCTTCCCGTTGATCAACATCGTCCATCGTGAGGCTCTCGTCGCGGAATTGAAGGCGGCGGGCGCCGCTCATGTCCTCGACAGCAGCCAGGCCGGCTTCAAAGAATCCCTCACGGCTCTGGCCCGGGAATTGCGGGCAACGTGGGCCGCAGATGCCGTCGCCGGGAGCATGACCGGCATCCTGGCTTCGTGCATGCCCCAGGGCAGCACCATCGCGGTCTATGGCGTGCTTTCCGGAGTTGAATCCGTGGTCAATCCAGCCGACCTGATTTTTCGCGGACAAACCGTCACCGGCTACTGGCTGACGAGTGAGTTCAAAGATCGGAGCCCGCTTGGACTCTGGCGGGCTGCGCGGCTTCTCCGGAAGGCCAGCCAGTTGCTCACGTCAGACTTGCAATCCACGGCGCAGGCTCATGTCAGACTCATGGACCTCGCCGCGAGCTTGCCGGAACTCCTGAAGTCCACGAGCAAGGGGAAAATCTACGTCAGGCCGGGCGATTGACTCTCTCTCCGGGTGCCGGCGAGCACAACGCGGGCCGGCGCGATGCCCTCGGAATACAAGAAGCCATCGGCGACCTAAGCCAGATCGAGCGGCGAGTCGGCGTCGCCGAAGCGGTCCACCGCGAGGCCCATCCGCTGCATGAGTGCCAGATGGAGTCGGCAGAGCCGGCGGTTCTCCTGGCTGCGGAAGTCGTGCACCCGGCCGCCTTGGATCGTGCCTCCGCCGCCACCGGCCAGCACGATCGGCAGTTCCTTCGAGTCGTGGGAATTGCCGTCCATCAGGCTCGAGCAGAAGAGCACCATCGAGTTGTCGAGCAGCGTCCGTTCCCCCTCGATCGTCGCGTCCATCTTCTCGAGCAGCCGGGCCAGCAGGGCGACGTGATACTCGTTCACGCGCTGATACTGATCGAGCCGCTTGGCGTTGTTGGCATGGTGACTGAGCTCGTGCTGGCCACCGTGAATGTCCCCCAGGAAGCCGAAGTTCATGTTCGAGAGGTCGTTGTTGAGCATCAGCGTGGCCACCCGCGTGCGGTCCATCTGGAAGGCCAGCAGGAGGATGTCACTCATGAGCTCCAGGTGCTCGCGGGGCTCCGTCGGAATGCCCGGGCCGGGCCGCTCGAACGAGGGCTTCGTGACCGTCGGCCGCCAGCCGTGCCCGTCGGTCTCCCGTCGGCTCTCTGCCGCCGACCGCTCGATTCGCCGCTCGAGTTCGCGGACGCTCGTGAAATATTCGTCGAGCTTTGCGCGGTCGCGTCCGCCGAGCCGTCCGCGGAGCGATGCCGCCTCGGCCGCGACGAGGTCGAGCACGCTGGCGTCGGCCCGCCGCCGGCTGCCGTCGTCGAAGAGCTGGTCGAAGGCCTGCCGGGGCACGATCTCCTTGGGCGCCGGCGTAGTGGGGCTGCTCCACGAGACATACGCGGAGTAGATCGACGTATAGCCCGCATCGGTGCTGTAGCCCGGCGGCTCGGTGCCCAGCACGATGCTCGGCAGCGGCGTCGCCTTACCCACCGCCCCGGCCATGAGCTGATCCACCGATGTCCCCACCTCCACGTCCGTCGTGGTTCGCTTGACCTTGAGCCCGGAGAGGACGTTCATCTTCGGGAAGTGGCCGTTGTCGTCAGTCGCGTTCGGATTCCAGAGGCCTTGAAAGACGTTCACCTTCGCGGCATGCGGGGCCAGCGGCGAGAGCGATTTGGCGAACTCGATCCCGCCGGGGCCCATCGTCGCGCCCCAGTGATGCTTGTTGACGCCGTTGCCCATGAAGAGCGCGGCGAACCGCACCGGCGGGCCGGTGAGTTCGGCGGCCGGGGCCAGCGACTCAAGCCAAGGAAGCCCCAGGGCGACGCCGGCTCCTCGGAGAAACCGGCGGCGGGAGAGGATCGGCAACTGGCGGGCGGGGACGGTCATCGGCCGGCCTCCTGGTTGGGTGGGAGCGATGCCTTCGACAGTTCATCGGCCGACGCGCCGCGGCGATTGAGGAACTGCCTGCTCTGGACGATGCCCAGCACCGCCGCCGAGATCCCAGCGTCCTCTTCCAGGATGCGGTCGCGAAGGCTCTCCACGAGCGGCAGGTCGGTGGGCAGCACGGCGCGGCCCAGCGCGTAGCCGAGCAGCTTGCGGCAGAATTGCAGCATGACGATGTCACGGCGGTCGGCGAGAAAGCCTCGCAGTCCCTCCAGACCGGTAAACTTCGTCCCATCGACGAACTCAGCCGAAAGATCGAGCGGGGCGGAGGCGTCGTCGCGGTCGCGACGGCGGCCGAGCACGTCGAAGCCCTCGAGCGCGAAACCGAGTGGGTCGATCCGGTCGTGGCAGGCGGCGCAGGCCGCCGCCTCCCGGTGGATCTTGAGCCGGTCGCGGATGCCGGCCCCATCGGCGGCTGATTCCTCGAGCGGTGGCACGTCGGCCGGCGGCGGCGGCGTGGGGGTGCCGAGCACCGCGGTGAGCACCCAGTTACCGCGGAGCACCGGGCTTGTGCGGCGCGGATACGACGTGCTCGCGTGAATCGCGGCCATCCCCAAGAGGCCGCCGCGGCCATGTTCAGCCACCTCGACGCGGCGCAGCTCAGGACCGGTCACTCCCGGCACGGAGTAATGAGCGGCAAGTCGCTCGTTCAAGAAGGTGTGGCCGGCGCCAAAAAGATCGCACAGTGGCCTGTCGTGCCGGATCATGTCGGCGAGGAAGGCCGTCGCCTCGGCCTCCATGTCGGCCTGAAGCTCGGGCGTGAATTCGGGAAACGCGTCGCGGTCTACTTGCGCCCGCTGCGCGAAGCCGCGAAACCGCAGCCACCGCGCGGCAAACTCGCGGGCGAGCGCCTCCGACTTCGGATCGGCGAGCATCCGCCGCACCTCGGCCGCCAGCCGCTCAGGTTTGACGAGGCTGCCGTCGGCTGCAGCCTGCCGCAGCGGCTCGTCGGGCAGCGACGACCAGAGGAAGTAGCTCAGCCGCGTGGCGAGTTCCCAGGAACTCACCGGCTGCTCCGCCTCGTGCTGCTCCTCGATGCGAAACAGGAACCGCGGCGCCGCCAGCACCGCCACGATCGCCTCGCGGGCGGCCTGCTCGCGGAGCCCGCCGGCGGCGGCTTCGTCGCCGGCGGCCACCGTGGCGCGATAGATGCCGTGCAGCCGCTCCCGCTCCTCGGCCGCGAGCGGGCCTCGCCAGGCCCGCTCGGCGCACGCGTCGATGTGGGCGAGCACCCGCGCATCCCAATCGGACGCCTGCTTCGCCGAGAACGTCAGGCCGCGGGCGAGAAGCCAGTCACCGCTGAGCGCAGCGTGCATGGCCCGATCGCGGTCGCTCGCGAGCCCGAGCAGTTGCTTGTCGGAAAGCCAGTAGACGCGCGGGGTCGTCGGAGGGTTGCGGAAGTTTTCCGTGATCCCGGAGAGTCGATGGTTGAAGGTCTCCGGGAAGACCTTCTTCATCAGTTCGAACTCCCGCATCAGGCTCTTGTGCGTGTCGGTTCCCCGTTTCCATACGGTGACCACGCCGGGAAGGACACCGGCAGGGTCGGGCGGATCGCCGACGGTCGCCAGCCACTGGGCACTGGCCCGGTCGGCCGCCGGGGCATCAGCGTCGAGGCGGCCTTTGCCCTTGAACTTGGTTGCCTCGCGGGGCAAGGGCAACGTGATCACGGCCGGCGCGGCGACGACGATCTCCGCGGGCCCGGCCGCTCGCCCCGCCGGATGCTTGCCAAACCGGCCCTCCGCGGCGACGAGCGGCTCCAACTCGCGGCGGCTCGCGACGGCATCTTCGGGAGCCTGCTCGGCGGCATCACCCTGCTGCAGCTTCGCGAGTCGGTCCTCGACCGCGCGCCGCTGTTCCGCGAGCCAGGCGCGATACGGCTTCCAACTGCCGCTGACTTGAATCTGCAGGTCGAGGAGGCGGACGATGTCGCCGTCGGCGCCGTCTGCTACATCGCCCACGACGAGGTGCACCCGATCGGCCCCACCGGTGGCCGTGGCCACGGGATAATCATCCCGCAGGCTATCGGCATCCTGCTGCTTCCGCTGCGGCGTGCCCCAGGCATTGAGATCGGGATTACGGGTATACCACGACCGCCGCTCGGCCTGGATCGCCTGCAGGCCCGCCGTCACGATGGCAGGCACCTCGTGCGGCGCCGCGGGATCGGGCGGGGGTAGCCGTCGCCAGGCAAGTCGGGTGAGGTCGAGGTAGCGGGAGACCGGCTCATCGGCCTGAAGAAGGGCCCACCAGTTGGCGAGGAAATGCCTGGCCAGACCGGCCTTGTCGGCCAGTTCGTCGAGTGAGCCGGCGCCGGTGATGCTGCGGTGCGCATATTTCCAACAGGCCAGCATGTAGTCGGCCTCCCGAAGGTCGGCTCCGTCTGCCGGCAAGTGCGGCGCCGCCGCCTTCTGGTACCAGACGTAGAGCGCCTGCTCGGCCTGATCCCGTAGCAACTCTGGACCACGACCGCCTACCCGCTCCCGCTGAAACAAGATCCCCTTACCGGGCAGGATCGAGGCGTGATCTGCGATGCGGCGGGCGGCGCCCAAGTAGCGGTCGAACTGGGCGGGGTTTACGAAGAGCACATCGCCGGTGTTGGCGAAGCCCTCGCCGCCGCCGCCGTCGGGCTCGAACTCATCCGCGAGGCCGTAGTCAATTCCCGTAAGGTCGCGGATGGTGGCATCGTATTCGGCGTTGGTGAGTCGCCGCAGTGTCACGTTCCCGGGATCGCCGGCGTTGGCCTCGACGGCCGCCCGCAGGCCTGGAACCAGCCAGGCGAGGACTCCCTCGCGATCAGAGGCCGCAAGCTCGCCGGCCTCCCGCGGCGGCATCCGTCCCGACTCGATCTGCTCGCGAACGGCCTGCCAGGAGCGGAAGTCGCGGTTCAGATCGGGCGCGGCGACGAGCCGGTCGAGGGCCACGGCCGCCTGGGGTTGCTCGCCCGAGTGGCAGTCGAGGCAGTTGGCCTTGACGATCTCAAGCGACCCAGCGGCATCGGCTGCAAAGCCGCTGCCAGCGGCGAGCCAAGCCAGGCCGAGGGCGACGGTGCGGGTGAGCAGGGGGGGCATCGATCGACCGGGGTGGGTAGGGGGAGACCGACCGGGCGTCTTGAACCACCGAGAGTTAACTACAGCGGCGACCATTATAGGCTCCAGCTGGAACCCGCTAAACGCCCCCGATCCCGGCTCATCGTGAAGCCCAAGCGATTAGGATTGCCACCATGTTTGAACATCGCACCGAGCCGCTTTTGCCGGCCCACAGGTTCTTCTGGCGTGCCGTCGGTTTCCTGGGGCTCTCGGCCGCAGTGATCGCATTAGCTCTTGGCATCGGTGTGTTCGGCTACCACTACCTTGGCGGCCTGCCGTGGATCGACGCGCTCGTAAACGCCTCGATGATCCTCGGCGGAATGGGGCCGGTCGATCCGATCAAGAGTCATGCCGGCAAACTGTTCGCCTCGGCCTACGCGCTTTTTTCCGGGCTGCTGTTCATCGGGGCCGCATCTCTCGTGCTGACCCCCTTCGTGCACCGCATCATGCACAAACTGCATATCGAGGAAGACTGAACCCGCGTGCCTTCATTGGCGGCCACGATTGCCACTGGCTTGAGGAAATAAAGTTGCTCTTGCCATTCCTGCGCTCTTGGGGTGATTACCCCCCTGGGTGGAGCGAAGGAATGCGCGAAGCAATATTTCCCGACGAGAAAAATACCTGCAGCCTTCTTCAGGCATGGCAGGCTGGCGGCGCCCCCGATGACTTTCACCAGCTCTGGAAAGGCATCAAGTCGATGGTCGAAAGCACGGTCCGTAAAACCCTGTGCCGACAGGGTATCCGCGACCCCTCTGCAGCCGACGAGGCTATTTCACTGGTGATGGGCCACTTACTCAGGCTGCCGAGCGGCGGGGTGGCGAAATTTGATGGCAACCAGTCTGCGACCGGATACCTGTTCTGGCTTTCTAGCCGAAGGTGCCGAGACGTCACCCGAAGCCTCCGAAGACGGCGAGAAGTTAGCCTGTCTGAGGTTGAAACGCGTATAGCCGAGCCGTTGGTTGAGTCGCACTTTGATTGTTCGACAACGGGCGATCCAGAGACTGCGGGAACTGCTACCGGAGGGGGCCACCAACCCCCGAACTTCAAAACCCCGTTGATCGCAGCCGATTTTGTCGCCGCTACGCAACAGATTACCCAACAACAGCCCCCAACCCTTCGCCGCGACCACGAACACGGGGTCACAACTCTGCCTTTTTCCCGCTGCGAGAAACCAATACCGGAGGAGGGACTTGAACCCACACGCCCTTGCGGGCAACGGATTTTGAGTCCGTCGCGTCTGCCATTTCGCCACTCCGGCTCGTGAGAGGCGTCCACGCCGTCCGAGACTACGCCGCCGGATCGCCTTTTGCCA
>JBIIOK010000166.1:0-4634 GCA_044336985.1 Pirellulales bacterium
GACGGGCCCGCGATGTCGATGTGGGTCCAGGGGATGCCCCCCACGAACCGCTCGAGGAACTTCGCGGCCGTGATGGCGCCGCCCCAGCGGCCCTCGCCCACGTTCTTGATGTCGGCGACCTCGCTTTTGATCTGCTCGTCGTAGTCGGGATACATCGGCAGCTGCCAGACCGGCTCGCCGACCGACCGCGCGGCGGCCGCGACGGCGTCGCACCAAGGCTGGTCGTTGGAAAAGAGACCGGCCACGTCGTAGCCGAGCGCCACCATGCAGGCGCCGGTGAGCGTGGCGGCATCGACAATGCGGCGCGGAGCGAGGCCGCGCACCACGTCGAGCACGTCGGCCAGCACGATGCGGCCTTCGGCGTCGGTGTTGTGCACCTCGATCGTCGTGCCGCTGCGGGCCGTGATCACGTCGCCGAGTTTGTAGGCGGCCGGCCCGGTCATGTTTTCCACGAGGCCGACGGCGGCGACGAGGTTCACCGGGAGCTTGAGCGCCGCGATCGTGGCGGCGGCGGCCAGCATCGCCGCACCGCCGGCCATGTCGCACTTCATCGTGAGCATCGAATCGGAGGGCTTCAGCGAGAGACCGCCGGAGTCGAAGGTCACGCCCTTGCCCACGAGCGCGAGATCGGGTGCGGCGTCGCTGCCGCCCGGGCCACGGTAGCGGAGGATGACGAGCCGCGGGGGACGCGTGCTGCCCCGGCCGACGGCGAGGATGGCGTTGCACCGTTCGCGGGCGAGATGCTCCTCGTCCCAGATGTCGATCTCCATGCCAGTGCGACCAGCGACGGCAGCCGCCTCCTCCGCGAACGTCTGCGGGTAGAGGTCGTCGGGGGGCATGTTGACGAGCCGGCGGGCGAGGTTCACGCCATCGGCGATGATCGCGCCGCGATCGACCGCCTCCACGGGAGCGCCCAGCCAGATGGTCCGGCCGAAGCGGGTCCGCTTCTTGTCGCTGCGATAGAGATCCTGACCGACCATTCCCATCGCAGCGCCGGCGACGGCCTGCTCGATCTGCCGCGTCGTCCAGAAGCCGTCGGCCACGAACGCGACGGCAGAGCGGGGACGGCCGGAGAGCTGCCGCGCGGCTGTCGCGGCCGCCTTGAAGAGCGTGCCGGCATCGACCCCCTCCCGCTTGCCGAGGCCGACGACGACGACCTGACCCGCCTGCAGGCCGGTCGGAGCGAGGATCGGCACGCATTCAAACCGCTTGCCGGTGATCTCACCCGCGGCGACGAGCCGCGCGACGAGCCCGCCGAGCGCGCGGTCGAGGTCGGCGATGGCGCCGGAGCCGACGCCCCCTTCCGTCAGGAACACGACGACGGCGTCGGCGGCAATTGTCTCGGGGCGGGCGGACGGGTCGGCGACGATGTCACGGGCGCCGCGGACGAGTGAAAATTCGGTGGTCATGCAGGGCTCCTCGGACGGGGCGGGGGAGGGGGCGTGCTGCGACGGCATCACGGCCCGGGGGCGAGTTGTAGCGGTTTTTCTTCCCGAAGGCAGCCCGGGCCGACGGGGCGGGTGACGAGCGTGAGGAGCACCGGCAGGATGACGAGGTTGCCGACAAGCCCGCCGACGAGCGTGAGGCAGGACAGGGCTCCGAACGAAACCGTCGGAATGAAGCCGCTGGTCGTCAGCGCGAGGAATCCCACCACCAGCGCCAGCGTCGAGAAGACCATCGCCCGGCCGGCCGTCTGGTGGGCCGTCTCGAGGGCGGCCTCGACGGCATGGCCGTCGGTGAGGCGGCGACGGAAGGCGGCGATGTAATGGATGGAGCTGTCGACGGAGAGTCCCATCGAGACGGCGGCGATCATCGCCGTGCCCATGTTCATCCGCTCCCCCGCCCAGCCGAGGAGGCCGAGCACCACGAAGATCGGCAGGGCGTTGGGCACGAGCGCCACCGCCGCGATCACGACGCTCCGGAAGGCGATGGCCAGGAGCGTGAAGATGCCGGCGGCCGCGAGCAGGAACGTGAACCACTGGTCGGCGAGCATCCGGTCGACGAGCTGCGCCAAAAGCACGAAGAAGCCCGTCACCTCGCCGCCGGCCGCGCCGGCCCGGGCGGGAAAATCCTCCGCCACGATCCGCCGCACTGCGTCGATGATCGCGCGCTTCTCGGGGGCCGGCTGCCGCTCGCGGGCGCGGAGCATGATCCGCAGCCAGGTGGAGCCATCGTCGGGATCGCGGCCGATGAGCGTGCGGCCCAACTGCGGCAATTGGTCCTCGAGCAGCCTGATCGCCCCTGCCACCAGCCAGTTGCCGAGCCGCGTGCGATCCAGCCGCTCGAGCGAGATCGGCGAGATCGCTGCGAGCACGTCGGCGACGCTCATCACCTTCGTGAGGGCCGGAGCCTGCCGGCCGTCACGACCCGGCGTCATGACCTCCTCGCGCAGGCGGTGCTCGAGCCGAGCGAGGCGGGAGAGCGACGCCCCGTCGATCGTGTCGCCCACCGGAACGAGCACGTCCCAGACGCCGGCGCCGCCGAGCCGCGATTCGACCATGTCGTATGACTGCACGATCGCGCTCGACCGACGGAAGTTGCGGGTGAAATCGGTCTCGACCTCGAGCCAGGCCATGCCGGCCACGGCCAAGGCGGTGAGCGCCGCCGAGAGGCCGAGGATCCGCCCCGGCTGCCGCACGATCCGCTTCACCAGGCCATCGAGGCCGAGATCGAGCGCGGCCTCGCCCCAGGCACGCTTGGGGTCGGCGTCGAATCGGCCGGTGAGGGCGAGGAACGGCACGGTGAGGGCGGCGGCGACGAGCACCATGAGCGCGCCGATGGCCGTCATGATCCCGAAGTCGTGCACCGGCCCCACCTGGCTGAAGATGAGCGAGCCGAAGCCGATGATGTCGGTGGCAATCGCGCCCACGACGGGCCAGAAGAGCAGGCCGATGGCCCGCTCGAGCGCGGCGGACGGCGGCAGTCCAAGCTCCCGCTGTCGCCGGAATTCAACGATCACGTGCACGACCGTGGCGATCGCCACCACGGTGACCATCGCCGAGAGCATCGTCGAGACCATCGTGAGCTTGAGGCCGATGACGGCCAGCACGCCCCGCGTGCTCCAGAGGGCGAGCAGCACGACGGCCAGCGGCACGACGAGCCATCGCAGGCTGCGGAACGACACGAGCAGCACCGCGCCCGCCAAGAGCCCCGCGGAGGTTCCGAGCAGGTTGCCGTCGCGCTCGAGCATCGCGAAACCATCGCGGAGCATGACGGGCTCGCCCGCCACGGTGCCGCCAGGCAGCGGGGCCATGACCGCGCGGATCCGGTCGATCGCCTCGGCCCGCGAGACGGCCTGCGCCCGCGCGGCTGCGCGTTGCGAGCCGGCCGCCGGCGGCGTCTGCGGCGCGGCGAGCACGCAGGCGATCGCGGCGGTGCGGTGGTCGGCGCCGATCGTGTAGCCCTCCATGAGCTTCACGAGCTTGCGAGCCGTGGGGCTTTCGTCCAGTTCGATGATGCGGCTGCCCAGTGGCGTCGAGGCGAGGCTCGTTGCCGAGGCCACCCCGGGCACGGCGGACAGTTCGTCCGTGAGCCTCTCGAGCCGGCCGATGCCGGCGGGCGTGAACAGATCGGGCGCGTCATAGGCGGCCAGCACCACCTCGCTCGAGCCGAAGGCTCGGCCGAGGCGGCGGTAGGGCACGAGCGCCGGGTCGGAGCGGTCGAACATCGTGTCGATCGACCGGGCGAATTCGAGCTGACGCGACCGCTCCACCGACACGATCGCCAGCGCGACGGCCCCGAGGGCGAGCAGGTTGCGGTGTGAAATCAACCAGTTCGCGACCCGGTCGCAGACGGGGCGCATGTGGCGTCTTTCGTTGGCTGGAGGGGCGGGGTGGGATGGGGTGTGACCGTGGAGTCGCCATCTTACCGGGATTGAAGCAAAACCGCTCCTTGGCAGGCGGGTCGGGAAACCGGCGCTAAACCCGTGGCCGCAAGGGTTTTGCGGCCTTCGAGGGCGGGCCGCGATGCCTTGACGGGCCAAAACGGCCGCTCCTATAGTCCCGCGCTTTTGTCCACCGGCCCGCAAACATCGGTTTTTCAAGCATCAACTTCACCTTGCGCGTGCAAACCCAGAGCACGATTTCCGCGCCTTCGAGGCGATGGGCTCTCCGTCCATCGACGCGTGGATTTTTGCGCGCCGCGCTGATGTTCGTCGTCGGCATCGCCGCAGCCTTTGGCGGCCGCGCGGCGGTTGCGCAGCCGAAGCCGCCCATCGGTGATCAGGCCTCGGCCGGCGCGCTGGCGGCGCTTCCTGCCCGCGGGCTCGCGGCGGCGATCGCCGAGGCGGGCCGCATCGAGGTGCCGGCCGTGGATCCCACCGAAGCACTTGCGGTGCGCGCGGCGCAGGCATCCCGGTGGACGGAGGGCTCCTACGACGTCTGGCACCTGACGGGTGGCGTGCGGATCACGCAGGGCGCGGTCGAGGCGTCGGCCCACGAGGCCGTCGTGTGGATCGAGCAGGATGCCGGCCAGCCCGATCCGGAGGCCGACGGCCAAGATGCCCCCGCCGGGCCCCGTCCTCGCAGCATGCTCGTGCGGATGGCGGGCAGCGTGGAGGTTCGCGCCGCGGGCCAGGCCGCCGATGCTCCCGTATCGACGGTCCGCGGCAACCGCTGGACCGGCCGCTTCTGGAC
>JBIIOK010000167.1:0-4632 GCA_044336985.1 Pirellulales bacterium
GACACCCACGAGCTGGCCGGCGGCGTCGTAGATCCGCTTGATCGTGTGCGAGATGGCGGCCGTGGCCGACGGCTGCCAGCGCTCCTCGACCAGCCGGTCGGCGGCGTCGAACACGAACGTGGTGACGGTGGCGAAACCCCGGGCGTCGGTGACGGTCGTGCGGCGGTCGAGGGCGTCGTAGGCGTAGGCGGTGGTGTTGCCGAGGGGGTCGATGACGCTCGTGCGATTGCCGACGGCGTCGTAGGTGAAGCGGGTGACGGGGCGGGGGAGCGGGCCGGTGCCGTCCGGGTCGGCCGCGGTCTCGAATGTGCTGCGGCCCAGGTTGTCGTAGCCGTAGTCGGTCGTCTGGCCGAGGGCGTCGGTGGTGGAGGCGATGCGTCCACGCGCGTCATAGCTGGTGCGGGTGACGTTCGTCGTGACCGTGCCGGGGAGCGACTCTGGGGTGCCCGTGACGGGCCAGTCGGGGCCGAGGGCGTCCACCGTGGCCGTCTGGCGGCCGCCGCACATGCGGCGGCGAACCCGGCCGGGGGGCCATGCGGCCCTATCCTCGCCGCAGAGCATCGAGTTTCAGGGCGCGAATCTCGTGCATCGGCAGGAATAGATGCCGTGGGTCATCAATCAGTGGGCGAAATCCGAATGCGAGATAGAACTTTTTGGCGGTCTCATCGAGAGCATCGACCTCGACGGCCCGCATGCCGACCTGGGCCGAGATATCCAGAGAGCGACGCAGGGCATCCACCAGCAACAGCGATCCAAGACCCTGCTTCTGAATGCTTTGATCGACGGCGAGCCGACCAAGCAGCACCACCGGAACATCGATTCGCGGCAGTGCCTTGGCCTCGACGTCGGGAAGTGCCTCGTAGACCACTCGATGCGTCGAAAGGGAGTAGTAGCCGAAAACCCGCGCTTCACCGGGTCGGGTAGCCACGAACGTGCGTGAGAGATCTCGACGATCGAACTGACCGGCACGATCCTTGAGCCAGTCATCGAGCATCGGCCGGCCGCAGGCGAAGGCCGAGCGATCGTGCCGCCGCTCCAAGCGATGGATCGACCAGGCGGCCATCAGCCGACCTGTTTTCTGTATCGCTTCACCGCCTTGACCAAGGCCTCGTTGGGCATGCTCGAAGAATCGTCGAGCATCGCCACGAACCGTTTTCTGTCCCGATCGCTCAACCGCGTGATCTGCTGATCGCGAAGGATCCGTCGGGCCTTTTGCACGAGTGTGGCGACGGCAAAATCACTGATCGACTGCCCCATCTCCGCGGCTGCGTCTTCGATCGTCTTTTTGAGATCGCCACGCAGACGAAAGTTGATCCGCGCAGTGTTTTTCGCTGACGACATGGAACGAGGCTCCTGGCAACGGCTTCAACCCCTCGTATCGTACGTCAATTTGCCACACCAAGCAAGCCGGGCGTCGTCGCCGAGGAAGCGGTCAGATCCACCGCCACGAGCCGATTGTGGAACGCAAACGGCAAGAGATCGAAGACGCCGTTGGCCTCCGGCCACGCGGACTTTCGCCCGCGTTGCGGGCCGACTCAGTTGGCCGCCTGGTGCCGGGGCAGCGCGGAGTCGGTCACGACCTCACACCGCGGCCATTTCGCGGGGTGGCGCCTCGATCTCCACGGTCGTCCGCAGGCGCACATGCAACGCCGCGAGCACCTTCATCGCTCGCTCGAGCGTGATGCCGAAATATTCGTTGCGTTCGTCCCGCGAGACCTGCGATTCGTGTACGCCGAGCCGTTTTGCCAATTCCCGCTGCGTGATTCCCTGCGCGATGCGCAGCGAAATCAGCATGTGCCCGAAGCCACGAAAGTTGTCGAGCTCATCAAACTCGCGGCGCTTGAGTCTTTCGTAACTCTCGACCTCTTCCTTCAATTGAAGATGGAACGACTCCATCGGATCGATCACGCGCTGGACCGCCTCCGCCGAAAGTCCTTCCTCCTTCAGCCGCTTCCGATACAGCGAGAGGCGGGCGTGCTCCTCCGCAAGACGGTTGACGGCCTCTGTATATTCCTTCTCGTTGTGAATCATGGATTGCCTCCTGTGAGCAGCTTCACGATCCCTCTCGGCGAACCGTCACGCCGCGATTGGCGGAATGCCGCAGGAAACTCAAGTTCATTTCCGTGCCGGTCGCGGATGCCACAACCGCCCTCCAACGCCGGTACATGCGGATACAACTCCACGCGATACCGATGCCACATGGGGAGCTGGAGCTTGGGATACCCGCGGTACGGCCGCCGCGATGCCGGCGACCAGGTCCAAACCTTGTCGGGGTCGATCAGGTTCAGCTCTCGCTCGAGTCGGCCCGACGCAAGCAGATCGAGTTCGCAGACGAAATAGCCATCGACGTCGTTCGGGTGGTCCTTGTCCTCCGCAAATGATCCATCGGCATAGACTTCGCGGATTCCCACCTGCCAGAGCTGTTGCGTCAGCCGTTCGAGATTGTCGACGAGTTGTCCACGCCATGCGGCATCCCATGTCGGGGAAGCGGATGGCCCCTCCGGCCCCGTGACCAGAATCGACTGCCGAAGTTCGTCGAACGAGGCCTCATGGTCGCCTGGCTCCAAAAGCCCATCGGGACCAAACGGAGGAATCGGAGGCACAATAACCCTCGTTTGAATGCCCAAGTCGCATTGCTTGACATAATAGCCTTGCTTGACGCATCAGTCAAGTTGTCTTGCGGCTGATTGCCGGTGCGCGAATCCCCGCATCGCGGCGGCGGGGGTGGCCGGGGGGCGCCGGGGGGCGCCGGGGGGGCGCCGGCGAAGCCGCCCCAAGGGGGCTCGTCTCGGCCGTGAGCCGGCCGAGGGCGTCGTATTGCCGCGAGGTGGTGCGGCCGAGTGCGTCGGTTGACTGCACGAGGCTGCCGGTGACGTCGTAGGCAGAGGTCGTCACCGGGGTGGCAGAGGTGGCGTCGGAGCGAATGAGGCCTGTCCTCTTTGCCGTTCTGCGATCTGCCGGCTGGGCATCGTCATCGCAGGTGCTCCTGCAGTATTCGGAGGTAATGAACGCCCGTATCCAAGCCCACGCGGCCGTTCGTCAAGGATTATGCCTGTCCATTTCTGCCCCGCTGGGCGTAGTCGGCACGCTTGGTCACTTGGCCCGTGGCGGCCTGCTGGTAGCGGGTCACGCGGTTGAGCGCGTCGAGCGTGAAGGAGGTGCGGACGCCGAGGCCGCTGGCAGGATCTGAGAAAGCTTGGAGTTGTCGGTTTTAATCCGGCTGCAGATCGTCACATCGGGGAGTCCCGGGCACGATGCGACTGTGAACGGGCGGCGGCTACATGTCAGCGACCGTCGCGGCGGTTGGCCTCCCGTTCGGCCCGATCGAGTTCGAGGATCGCCTGGCCGGCCTCGGAATCGGGGGCGTGTTCGATGACAGTGATTCCGGGTGGGCTGCCTTCAAAGCCGGGCGGAACAGGCTTCGGCTTGTCGGCCTCGATGATGTCCTGGTGCGTCAGCAGTCCACGCTTAACCAGCTCATCAACGACTTTTTCGAAGGATTCGCGCTGATCGGGCCGAACGCCGCGGGAGCCGTATTGCTTGAGGCCCCACGCGAAATCATGCCCCCTTTCGTCCTTGATCGTCGGATCGGCTCCTTTCTGTAAGAGGAACCATGCCGTGTTGTAGTCGCATACTAGTTGGGCATCGATAACCGGCGTGTATCCCGAAGCATCCTGGCGATTGATGTCGGCGCCTGCCGCCAGCAGTGTCTCGATCGCTGCCGTCGAGTGCTCATGGCCCGCCCACGCCAGCAGTGTCATGCCGTTTTTTGGATTCACCACGAAGTTCGGGTCGAGCCCCTGCCGCAGCGCCGCCTTCAAGAACGCCTGGTTGTCCAGCCCGAGCATGATGAGAAGCACCGCACGGCGGTACGACATCTCGGGAAGGAACTCCGGATCCCGGTAATCGGCTTCCAGGTCCGCACCGTGACTGAGAAGCGCTTCAAATCCCTTGGCATTGTTCCTGGCCATGGCCCAGTACAGTAGACAGAAACCGTCCTTGCCGGTGGCGTTGACACTCGCTCCGTCTTGGACGGCTTTGGTGACCTCCCCGTCGTTTCCCCGGTCGATGGCGACTGCCAGCCGCTGCACCAGCGGATCAGCCGTGAACTCGTTCGGCCCGATCAAGTCCGGACGGACCCCGAAAAACAATTCGCCGATCGGCCTGCATCCGATAAGCCAAGCAACCAGGAGCCAGGGCAGGATCGCGGAATTCAGTCGGCAATGCACGTCCGCAGTTCCTCAATCGGGGAAGTTTGGCAGCGAGTGCCACTCAAACGGATTCAGCGCGCGGGGCGGATGCACGATGATGACTCCGGCTGGGGCGCGGTTGGATGGCGACATGGGCTGCTCGGGATTCGCGCCAATCGTGCGCAACAGACTGAGCGGATCGCCAATTGTGACGTGCGACCGAATCTCGCCGGGAGTACCTTGACGGTATACGGAACTCAGCGAGGAAGGATTGAACACGATGGCCGGTACACCCGTCGCAAAGGAAGCGGCCGTGGATTGGGCCCCCGCCTTCGAGTGGCCCGGGAGCACGAGTCTAGCGTCGGAGCCAAGGGCTACCTGGACTTCCTTTGTCAAACCGATCGCCTGATCCATCTGGCTGGTGCGGAATCCAGCAGCCTGC
>JBIIOK010000058.1:0-15255 GCA_044336985.1 Pirellulales bacterium
TCTGCCTGCCGGTCGACGGCGGCCGCACGATCGCGTGAGCCGGTAGCGCAAAGCGCACGAAAGCCCGCAGCGCAAGCAAGGTCCATCCGCCCTCCACTCCTACCAACGAAGCTCCCACCCGACCCACGAGACAAGCCCGAACTCTCCTCGCTCGCGCGTCGGGCTTCCGTGGCTTGGCTGTTCGGCTTTCAGGGTTTTCGAGCAGCGGCGGCGGGCAACCGGATCGTGAACGTGCTGCCGACGCCGGGCTCGCTTTCGACCGCCACCGTGCCACCGTGGGCCTGCACGATGTGCTTCACGATCGAGAGGCCGAGTCCCGTGCCACCGGCCTTGCGGCTCCGCGCCTTGTCGACCCGGTAAAAACGCTCGAAGAGCCGCGGCAGGTGCTCGGCGGCGATGCCGCAGCCCTGGTCGCGCACGGCGATCGTCACGCCCCCCGGCACGGCGGCGTCGGCCACCGCCGAGATCCGCACGATCCGGCCGGGCTCGCTCGACTTGATCGCGTTGTCGACAAGGTTGATCACCGCCTGCTCGATCAGCGCCGCATTGACGTCGGCGGCGAGCCCGCCGTCGCAGTCGCTTTCGAGGTGCACCTCACGGTCGGCGGCCCGGGGTCGGCAGTCGGCGACGGCCTCGTCGAGCACTGCGGCCAGCGGCACACGCTCCACCGGCAGGTTGCCCGCCCCTTCGGCCTGCTCGATCCGCGAGAGCGCGAGGAGATCCTCGATGATCGATTCGAGCCGATCGGCCTGCCGCGCGATGATCTCGAGGAAGCGGCGGCTGTCGGTCGGGTCTTCGGCGGCCCCGTCGAGGAGCGTCTCCACGAAGCCCTTGATCGACGCGATCGGCGTCTTGAGTTCGTGCGACACGTTGGCCACGAAGTCGCGGCGGACGTTTTCCAGCCGCTGCAGATCGGTGACGTCGTTGAGCACGATCACCGCGCCCCCCTCCCCCGAGACGTCTCGCAGCGCCGTGCCGCGGACGCGGATCGTGCGATCGCGAACGCCACGCAGGATGATGTCGTCCTCCACCGGCTCGCGGCAGTCGATGGCCAGCAGGGCGAACCGCCGCAGGTCGGGGTTGCGCACCACTTCCTGAAGAGGCTTGAGCAGCACGCTATCCACATCGAGGCCGAGCAGGTCGGCGGCCCCCTGGTTGATGCTCACGATCCGCTGCCGCGCATCGATCGCCAGCACTCCCTCGATCATGCTGCCGAGCACCGCCTGCTGCTGCGTGCCCTGACGGCCGATCGTGAGCCCGCGCTCCACGAGCTGCTCGCGCAGCGTGTCGATCACGCCGGCCAGATCGGAAAGCTCGGCCGCCTCCGGCACGGGCAGCCGCGCCTCGAACTCGCCGCCGGCGACGCGGGCCGCCGCCTGCGAAAGTTCGCGCAGTGGCCGCGCCGCCCGCCGCGCCATCGCGTAGGCCGCCGCCAGCGCCACGAGCGCCGCCGGCAGCGAGCCTGCCAGGAGCCGACGCTGCGCGATCGCGAGTTCGCGATCGGCGGCCGCCGTGTCGGCAGCGACACGGATGATCGCCGTGGGATTGCCCGCCGGTCCGACCGGCACCGCGGCAGCCAGGAGCCGCCGGCCGGTCGTGGCGTCGTAGCGGCTCGCATGGGCCACGCGACCGTGGCTCGCCTCCGCGAGGAGCGCGGGCATGCCCGACGGCCAGCCGAGATCGGCGCCGCGCGAGCCGGAGCCCGCGGCGGCCGTGCCCGTGACAAAAACGCGACCGTCGGAAGAAAGCAGGTCCATCGCCACGCGGGCCGTACGGGAAATCTCCTCCGTGGCGGCCGCGAAGGAGTCGGTCGTCACGGCAGCAGGGTCCGCGGGCAGCCGGGCAGCCAGCCCCGCGGCCGCGTCGGTCATCCGGCGCAGCTGCGCCTCGTCGGCCAGCCGCGCCAGCTGAAGCGACGCGAGCCAGAAGCAGGACGCGACCACCGCCACCAGCAGGGCGCCCCAGCCGACGAAGAGGTGCCAGAAGAACCGGGGGCGAGGCATGCGTGGGGCTGTGGTTCGGGATGGGTCACGCCCGGAACCGGTAACCCACGCCCCGGACGGTTTCGATATAGGAACCGAAATCGCCCAGTTTCTTGCGCAGGCCGGCGACCTGCACGTCCACCGAGCGTTCCGTGACAGGATAATCCTCTCCCTTCACGGCGTCGACGATCTGCGTCCGCGTGTAGGCCCAACCGGGCCGTTTTGCGAGAAATTGCAGGAGCGCAAACTCCGTGTAGGTCAGCTCGAGCGGCTTGCCGGCGAGCGTCACCTCGTGGCGACCGGGGTGGATCGAGACCTCGCGGACATCGATCGTCGTTTCGAGCTCGGCCTGCCGCTCCGCCTCTTTGCGGCGCAACAGCGCCTTCACGCGAGCCGAGAGCACCCGCGGACTGAAGGGCTTGGCGATGTAGTCGTCGGCGCCGCGCTCGAG
This sequence comes from Pirellulales bacterium, assembly GCA_044336985.1. GTDB lineage: Bacteria > Planctomycetota > Planctomycetia > Pirellulales > UBA1268 > RGVT01. The sequence goes on from JBIIOK010000058.1 coordinate 2,434, forward strand.
GCCGAGCACCATGTCGCTCTCCTCGCTCTTGGCGGTGAGCATGATGATCGGGACGTCGCGGGTCTTCGAGTCGCCCTTCAGCCGCCGGCAGACCTCGAGGCCATCGACGGCCGGCAGCATGAGGTCGAGCACGATCAGGTCGGGAGGCTGCTTGCGCGCCGCCTTGAGCGCCTCCTCGCCCGTGGCCACGCAGCTCACGCGGTAGCCTTCGCGGGTGAGGTTGTAGCGCACAAGCTCGAGCAGGTCTTCCTCGTCGTCGACGACGAGGATCTGGTGCCCGACGGTCTGCTCGCTGGTTGGCTTCGATCGGGAAAGTGGATTCACGAAACACCCGGTGGAGATAAAGTGCCCTACGGATGGCAGTGTAGGGAGCCTTGTGGCCCCTGCGGAAGCGTTAGTTTTTCATGAGTCAGGAGAGCAACAGCTCGACGTCCTCCGCGGTGAGGCTCGTGATCAGGCTCTCGTCGGCTCGCACGATCGACTCGGCGAGCTCGCGCTTGCGATCCTGGAGCGCCACGATCTTCTCCTCGACGGTGTCGCGGGCGATGAGCCGGTAGGCGAAGACGCGCCGGGTCTGGCCGATGCGGTGGGCCCGGTCGACGGCCTGCGCCTCGACGGCGGGATTCCACCAAGGGTCGAGGATGTAGATGTAGTCGGCGGCCGTGAGGTTGAGGCCCTGCCCGCCCGCCTTCAGGCTCACGAGAAACAGGCGGCAGTCGGGATCCTCTTGGAAGTGGGCCACGCGGGCCTGACGATCGGTCGTCTTGCCGTCGAGGTATTCGTACGCGATCGAGCGGGCGTCGAGCTGCCGCCGGAGGATCGCCAGGAAGCTCGTGAACTGGCTGAACACGAGCACCTTGTGCCCCTCGGCGAGCACCTCGTCGAGCTGCTCGAGGAGCGTCTCGAGTTTCGCCCCCGGCTCGTCGATGAGCGCAGGATCCACGAGCCCCGGGTGGCACGCCGTCTGCCGCAGCCGCAGGAGGGCCTCGAGCACTGCGATCCGCGATTTACCCATCCCCATCCGGCCGATGCGGCCCGAGAGTTCGAGCCGGTAGTGCTCGCGAAGCTCGTCGTAGGCCTTGCGCTGCCCCTCGCCAAGCTCGCAGAAGATCGTCTGCTCGGTCTTCTCCGGCAGGTCGGAGAGCACCTGCGCCTTCGTGCGGCGGAGCAGGAAGGGCCGCACCGCCCGCGCCACCACCTCCGCGGCGCCGCGACCATGACCACCGGCGAGGAACTGTTTGAGCCGCGAGGCGCTGCCGAGCTGCCCGGGATTGAGAAACTCGAAGATGCTCCAGAGCTCGCCGATGTGATTTTCGACGGGCGTGCCGGTGAGCGCCAGCCGGTGGCGGGCCCTCAGCAGCCGGCAGGCCTTCGCCGCCTGGCTGCCGGCGTTCTTGATCGACTGCGCCTCGTCGAGCACGACGTAGTCGAACTCCGTCTCGCGGTGGCGGACGATGTCGCGGCGCAGCGTGCCATAGGTGGTGAGAATCAGATCCCAGTCGGCGAGCGACCCCGATTCGTCGAGCCTTGTGTTGCCGGTGTGGTTGAGCACGCGCAGGCCGGGCGCGAACTTCCGCGCCTCCTCGATCCAGTTGAAGACGAGGCTCTTCGGCACGATCACGAGCGTCGGCCGATGGCTGATGCCGCCGTCCCGGATCGTGGCCTGTCGGCGGACGAGCATGCCGAGCACTTGGATCGTCTTACCGAGGCCCATGTCGTCGGCGAGGCAGCCGCCGAGCCCCATGCGCTCGAGGAACGAGAGCCAGCCGAGTCCCTCCCGCTGGTAATGCCGGAGCGTGCCGTGGAATCCCTCCGGCTCGTCCTCCGCCTCTGGCCGCTCGCCGCGGGCGAGCTCCTCGCGGATCTTTTCGAAGGCCTCGTCCACCTGCGACCGCGGCTGACCCGCGAGCAGCGCATCGAGCAGGGCCACCTGGATGCGTCCATACCGCAACCGGCCGTCGTGCTTCGTGGCGAGGGCCGCCATCGGCTCGAACTGCGCAGCGAAGCCCTCGGGCAGGATGCCCACGGAGCCGTCGGATAATTCCACCGACCGCTCGCCGCGGGCAAGCGCCTCGAGCAGGGCCGGCATCTCGGCGGTCACGCCGCCAAAATCGATCGCGCCCGACAGTTCGAACCAGTCGATGCCGCTGGTCACGTTCCAGGCGACGCTGCCCGCCGGCCGATAACGGCGGCCCGCCACCTCGACGACCCAGCCGGCCGCCGCCAAAGCGGGCACCGACGCATCGAGCCGGGCCCGCGGGATCTCGACATGATGCGTGATGACCTCGTCGTCATCGCTCCGTCGGGGCGCCACCGCGCCATACCGGGGCAGTAGCCCAAGCGCCTCTCGCTCGGCCGCACGGTCGCGGCGGACGAAGATTCGCCGCGCGGTATCGGCGGCGCCGCCCGCCGGGTCGTCGGCGGCGATCTGCATGCCGCCATAGTCGAACCAGACGCGGCCGGCCAGTTGCACCCGCGGCGTCGCGCGGCGGCGGCCGCGGCGCGGGGCGGTTTCGCCCGGCTCTTCGTCGGCGGAGACAGTCGGCGAATCGTCGAGGACGAGCTTCGGCCGCGGCACGCCAGACTCGATCCGCCAGCCCGTCCAGGCGGGCAGTTCGAGCCGCGGCACCTCGGCGAGGCCGGCAAGCCGTTCGATGAGCCCGTCGGTCTGCGACCCCGCCAGCTCGATCGGCCCGCGCCGCTCGAATTGCTCCATCCAGCCGGTCGCGGTGCTCCAGCCGCCCGACTCGCCGATGGCCAGCCGCGAGATCCGGTCCGAAAAGATCACAAGCCCTGACCGCAGTATCGCCCGCGGCTCCTTGAGATCCTTCCGCTGGCTGCCGCGAACGAGCATGCCGCGGAGCGTGGCCTTGCCGGGCCGCGGCAGTCGCGGCTCCCCATCGGCGAGATCGGCCACGCTCTCCGCCTTGTAGCTCACCACGTCTTCGGGCTCGAGCACGAGCGCAAACTCCCACGGCCGACCACCGTCCCAAGTCATCGGGATCACGGTCTCGGGGGATCGGCGTGGCTCGGGCTGGATCACGAGCCGGCCCGTCTCGCAGAGGAGCGCGAGCTGTGCGGGGGCGGCCTGCGGGCTCACGGCGATCCGGGCGATCGTCCGGCGCTCGAGCGACTCAGCCGATCCCACCTCGCCAACCGCAGCGGTGCCGACGAGCTGCGAGAGGATCGAACGCTCCTGCGAGTCGAGCGACTCATACTCGGCATCCTGTCCCGGGCCGATCACGATCGGCCGCGGCCGCCCGGAGGCGTTGCCGGCGACGTCGAGCTGCATCCGGCTGGGAACCAGGACGGCCGCATGGCTGTCGCTCGATGCGCCGATATCGAGCAGGAAGACCAGGGCGCCCGCCGACCGCCGGCCGTCGGCAATCGCGAGCCCCGGGGCCCTCATCGCCGGTTCGACGAGCCGGCGGCGCTCTTCGAGATCCATAGCCCAGGCGGGCTGTCGGGCGCCGGGCTTCACGACAGGCCGGGCGACGGCGGCCGTCATGCCCACGGTCGACCGCGGGGTCGCTGCAGAGGCTTTGCTTGGCGGCGTGCCCTCTTCGACCGGCTCCTCCTCCGCCTCGAAGGCCTCGTCTTCATCGACGACGTCGTCCGCCGGGACGACCTGGAGCGCGACGGGCGTGTGATCGTGAATGCTCGAGAAGATGCCGCGGCGATCGACCTCGAGCAGGACGGCGGCCAGCGTCGCGCACGGCTTGCCATGCCGCCCCTTCTCCGACGTGCTCGTGGTTTCGAGCGTCATCCCGCCGCGGCGACCGGCCGAGAGCTCGAGCAGCACATCCTGCGACTCCCCCGATTCGTCGGCGACGGTCGCCCGCACCTGCCCCACCCGCGGGCACGAAATCCGCACCGGGCCGAGCGTTTTGCCCTTGGCGATGTCGGCCTTGTCGAAGAGGTGAAACAGCCGCTTTTCGAGACTCGTCATGCTGCCGGCGCCCAGTGGGTGATCAGGTTAGCGCGCGACGAAACGACACGGATAGTCGCCCGGCGCGCAACACGCGAGCATACCCCGCCGGGTGCCGCGTTGGCGAGGGGCTCGCCGCGTCAGGCGCCTTTCACGGTGGCGATCAGCTCGAGGACATTCTCGACGGGCGTCTGCGGCAAGACGCCATGCCCCAGATTGAAGATGTGGCCGGGCCTGCCCGCGGCCTGGGCGAGGATCTCGAGCGTGCGGCGGCGGACCGTGTCGCGGTCGGAGAGCAGCACCGCCGGATCAAGGTTGCCCTGCACCGCGCGATCGTGGCCGACGATCTTCCAGGCCTCGTCGAGGTCGATCCGCCAGTCGATGCCGATGACCGAGCCGCCCGCCTCGCGCAGCAGTGGCAAGAGCGCCGGGTTGCCGGTGGCGAAGTGGATCGCGGGCGCCCGCTTCGCCGCCTCGGCGAGCGCCGCGCGGCTGTGCGGCAGGACGTAGCGGCGGTAGTCGGCGGGCGAGAGGCAGCCCACCCAGCTGTCGAAGAGCTGCACGATCTGCGCGCCGGCGTCGATCTGGGCGACGAGATAGCGGCTGATGGCGCGGGCGAGCCGGCCCATGAGATCGTGCCACGCTGATTCGTGGCGATACATGAGCGTCTTCGTGTGCAGCCAGGCGCGACTGCCGCCCCCCTCGACACAGTAACTGGCGAGCGTGAAGGGCGCGCCCGCAAAGCCGATGACGGGGATCGAATCGTCGAGGCCGGCGCGGGTGGCCTGCACGACGTCCATCACGAACGACAGCTGGTCGAGGTCGTCGAGTTCCTTGAGCCTCGCCACCTCGGCCGCCTCGCGGATCGGATTATGGATCACCGGCCCTTCGCCGACCGCGAACTCCAGATCCATTCCCATCGGCTCGAGAATCGGCAGGAGGTCGCTGAAGATGATCGCGGCATCGACGCCGAGCCGGTTCACGGTGGCGATCATCACCTCGGCCGAGAGCCGCGGGTTCTTGCAGAGATCGAGAAAGCCCAGCTTCTCCCGCACGCTGCGATACTCGGGCAGGTAGCGGCCGGCCTGCCGCATCAGCCAGACGGGCGTCCGCTCGACCGGCTCGAGCCGGCAGGCCCGCATCATCAATGACTGCCGACGGCGTTCGGCGGGCGAGGCGGTGTCGAGGGTGGATGACGCGGGGGGCATTTTACAGAGTATACCCCGGGATCCAGTCCCGTTTGGATGGTGCGCCGGCGAAGGGATCGGCAGAAGTCGGTCGCTTCGCGACTCCTTCGGATCCTCGCGGAGAACTTCCGGCCTCGGGCCGGCTTGGCCAGTCTCCGCTGACGACCTACGGAGCTGCATTCCCCAGAAGGTCGAAAGTTCCTAACGCTCGTCGAGCTTCCGCCGATCCCTTCGCCTTCCCGCTCGCATTTAGTGAGCCTTCTCTACAGCCTTTTGAAATGCGAACTAGAATGAGCTGATTCTGGGCCGGAGACGGGTCATCGGACCCTCGTGATTTACAATGCTTGAATTCGTCTCTCGCATCTCCGTCGTCTGCTTCGCCGCGAGTTATCTCGTAGCGCTGGCCTGCGAGGCGTCGCGGCTGGTCTTTCGCTCGGGCGTGCGCGGGGCGGTGATGGTCGCCTTCGCCTCCGCTGGGCTCTTCGCCCACACGCTCTTCCTGCTCTGTCGCGCGGTGAACACGCCGGCCGTGCCGCTTTCGAGCGCCTATGACTGGTATCTGCTCGCGGCCTGGGTACTGGCCGGCGGCTATCTCTGGCTCATGGCGTTGAACCCGAAGACGCCGTTCGGGCTCTTCATGCTGCCCATCGTGCTCGGGCTCATCGGCGCGGCCCAGCTCTCGAGCCGCGTGCCTTTTCCGCAGAGCCCGGCGACACAGATCTGGGGCACGATTCACGGCAGCTTCAATCTCGCGGCGAGTGTGGCCGTGGCGATCGGTGCGATCGCGGCGCTGATGTGGCTCATCCAGGCGGGCCGGCTCGCCCGGAAGCAGTCGCCCGCGCAGGGCTTTCGCATGCCGAGCCTCGAAAAACTCTCGCTGACGGCCCGCCGCGCCGGTGCGATCGCCGCCTGGACGGCGTCGGCCGGGTTCATCTCTGGCCTCGTCCTTAACGCCGTCAATCTCCGCCGTGGCCTGCTCGAGACGGTTCCCTGGAATGATCCGGTGGTGCTCCGCATGGGCGGGCTCGTCGCTTGGCTCGTGGCGGCGGCGGTCGTGTCGCGGGGAGTGGCGCGGCGGCCCGATGGCGCCCGCACCACGGCCTGGCTTTCGCTCGTGAGCTTCGCGGTGCTCACGGGCTCGATCCTCTGGGGCGTTTTGGGCTCGACTCGGCACGGCGTGCCCCCGGTCGCACCGGCTTCGGCCACCAGCGAGACCGCGCCATGACGATCGCCTTCGTGGGTGGCACCCATCGCACCGTGCCCTTGCCTCTGCGGGAGCGACTCGCCTTCTCGGCGGAGCAGGCAGCCGAGGCGCTCAGGCGGTTTCGCGACCGCTTCCCGGGCCGCGAGTGCGTGCTCCTCTCGACGTGCAACCGCGTGGAGTTTTATGCCGCCGGCGAGAGCGACGCGGCGCCGCCACCCCGCGAGCAGCTCGTCTCCTTTCTGGCGGAGTGCCGCGGGATCGATGCGAGCCTCCTCGGCCCGGTGCTTTCGGGCGAGAGCGACGAGGCGGTCGTGCGGCACCTCTTCAGCGTGGCCTCCGGCCTCGACAGCATGGTGCTCGGCGAGCCGCAGATCGTCGCGCAGGTGAAACAGGCCTGGGCGCTCGCGCAGGAGAGCGAGACGGCCGGCCCGCTCACGGCCGGCATGTTTCAGGCGGCCCTCCGCACCGCGAAGCGAGTGGCCAGCGAGACGGCGCTCGGCCGCGAGCGGCTCTCGATCCCAAGCGTGGCGGTGGCCGACTTCGCCCGGGGCGTGTTCGAGCGGTTCGACGACAAGCGGGTGCTGCTCCTTGGCGCCGGCAAGATGGCCCACGAGACACTCCGCTACCTCCGCGAGGCCGGCGCCCGCGACATCGTCGTCTTGAACCGCACGGCCGAACGCGCCGGCCGACTCGCCGAGCGGCTCGGTGGCCGCCCCGGCGCATTCGCGGAGCTCGCCGCGGAACTCGCCGCGGCCGATCTCATCGTGAGCACGACGGGTGCGAGCGAGCCCGTCGTGACCCTCGAGATGTTCGGGGCCGCCGAGCGACGCCGCGAGGGGCGGCCGCTCGTGGTGCTCGATCTGGCGATGCCCCGCGATTTCGACCCGCGGATCGGTGGCCGGCCCGGCGTCTGGCTCTATTCGATCGACGACCTCGGCGCCGCCTGCGAGGCCAACCGCAAAAGCCGCCAGCGGGAGATGCCCGCGGCCTTGGCGATCATCGACGAGGAAACCCACCGGTTCATGGGCGACCTGCACCACCGCTCGACGGCGCCGGTGATCGAGCAATTGCGGGCCGGCTGGACGGAGACGGGCGAGGCGGAACTCGAACGGCTCTTCAAGCGGCTACCTGCGCTCGACGAAGCGGCACGGGCCGAGATCCGGCAATCCTTCGAGCGGTATGCGGCGAAGATGCTCCATCCGCCGCTCACGTCGCTCCGCAACGAAAGCCACTCCGGCCCGCCCCACGGGCTCCTCGACGCCCTCAAGCGACTCTTCGATTTGAAGGAGTAGGACAGGCTTCAGCCTGTCATGAAGTCCGCTTGATCCCATGTAGTCCGCTTGATCCTCAAGCGGAACTGCCTAAATCCGCTTCCGGAGGAAGCGGTCTACGCTCGCTTTCGACAGGCTGAAGCCTGTCCTACTTCGTGCAATAGGAGAGCGCGAGCAGGGCGTAGCTCGTGACGAGGTTCGGGTCGCCCTCCATCCACCGCGGGTTCTCGTTCACCCACGACCCATCCGGCTGCTGGCGGGCCAGGATCTCATCGGAGAGTTCACTGCGCCAGGTGTGCCGCTTGCCCGCCGCGTCGGTGAACGTCTCCTCACCGAGCACGTCGAGCGCCTTCGCCGCCGTGTGGTAGTAGTAGAAGAGCCCGGCGGTGCCCATGCCTGGGTTCTCGGCAAACGTGTAGTGCTTCGCCAGCCACGAGAGCGCCGCCTTCACCCGCGGATCGTCCTTGGTGAGGCCGGCGAAGATCATGCTCTTCAGGCCCGCGTAGGTCATCGAGGCGTAGCTCCGCAGGCCACCATTGGGCGTCTGTCCGGCCTGGCTCTCACCGCCGGCGGCGGGCGTGTAGTAGAAGCCGCCGTCGGGGTTCTTGGCCGGGAAGGGGAGCGTGTTATTCGGCCCCTCGAGGTTTTGCGTCCGCGACACGAAGACGAGCGCCCGCTGGATCGCCGGGTCGTCGGCGCCCGCGCCCACGCTCCGCAAAGCCTCGATCAGAAACGACGTGTTCGAGAGGTCGGGGCGGTTCTTCTTGCCGTAGCCGGCGCCGCCGTAGGCCGGATCGGACGGGCCGGGGCCCTCGCCGTCGTCCCACTGCAACCCCTTCACGAATGCCTCGGCCGCCTTGATCTCCTTGTCGTAGCGGCCGTCCTTGTTGCAGGCGGCCAGCGCCAGCATCGCGATCGACGTCTCGTAGTTGGCGACGGGTGACTCGGGGGGATGGATGCCGCCGTCGGCGTTCTTGAACTTCATCAGGTAGGCGATCGCGTTCTTCACGGCCGGCGCATCGGCGGGCGTGCCGCTCTTCACAAGCGCCGCCACGGCCAGCGCCGTGATCGCCGGTCCGGCCTGGGCTGAGAAGCTGCCGTCCTGCGCCTGCCCCTGCTCGACCAGGTATTTCGACGCCTTTTCGATCGACGCCTTGATCGCCGCCGGCTCGGCGGCCCGGGCGACGGTCACGAGGCAGGCGAGGACGATCACCGTAGCGGAACAAATGAACGAACGACGCAGCGAACGCATGGGGCACCTCCGGCGAGAAGTATACGGGGCTGGGGCGATCAAGGCAGGGAAGCCGCTCAAGGGCAGGGAAGCCGCTCAAGGGCAGGGAAGCCGCTCTAAGGAAGCGAAGCCGATTCGCCGCCGGCCCGGGTGGCGAGTTGTCCAAGAATTTGAACCGATGTGTCTTCCGACATGAACTGCACCGAGCCATCGGCCATGGCGATATTCGCCCCGCCGGCGTGGAAGGCGTAGATGAGCCAGCCCGACTCGTTGGAGCCGTTGACGCGGAAGAGTTCCGGCGGAATCGACCCGGACAAAGTACTCGTGCCAGCCGGACACCATGCGTCTTTCTTTTCGCCAAAGCCGTGGGGATTGTCGTTCGTCGCCCAGGCGCCCCCCTGTGCCCTGGCGCAGGCGGTATTGCCCGCGTTGTTATCCGCGTTCGCCGGGGTCCGCTGCCCGGCCCGCCACACGTCCTCTCGACCGGCACATTCCGCGAGCAGAATCGTCTGCGAGAGGCCGTCGGTGATCTTTGCAAACGTGCTGCGGGGACGGTTGACGGCTGAGTTCACCTTGGAATTGACGCAACCGCTCCACTGCTCGGTTGCTCCCGGCATCGCAGCCGCAGGCCAGTCGGGAAGCGACGACAACGTCTTGAAATTCGTGCCCGTCCCGGCCACCAGGAAGTAGTCACTGCAGGCGCCGGTCTTCCGCGGCTTGGTGGCGGAGGATTCAATTTTGTCCTGGATTCGATTGGGAAAGGAAGACGACGGGCACTGCATGACGGGAAATTGCGTACGCACCAGGCCCCGGTTGCCCGTGACAGGAGTATCCAGCACATTTGCCGTGCCTCCGGGGGGGACGGTATTGTCCGCGTTGACCCACCAATTTTTCGACAGATCGTAGGCACTGATGACCGCTGTCTCCTCGAGGTAGGGCAGCACATCGGCCGCCCAACTCCGAAAAGCCATGCCCGGCTCGCAGCCGGCCGCCTCGGGCGTGATGGTGTCGGACCCGTACCGGCGCATCAGCGGCGGCAGCATCTTTCGGGCGCTCTCGTAGTTGTGGAAAGCGAGCGGGAGCTGCCGCAGATTGTTGGTGCACGACGACCGTCGTGCTGACTCGCGGGCACTCTGGACAGCGGGCAGAAGCAGGCCAATGAGCGTGCCGATGATCGCGATCACGACCAACAACTCCACGAGCGTAAAGGCTCTGGAACGAACAGACGGACGGGAAGATCGACGCCGAAAACCTGCGGTGCTCATCATGGCGGACATGACGTGCATATGCCGTGCCAAACCGCCGAGCATGGCACGGCCAACGCACAACGGGGCATTTTCCCAGCACGGGAAAAGTCACGCCGCAGGCAGTTGACGAAAAGTTCACCCGGCCGGCGAAAAAATCACCGGGAACCGCTACTTCCCCCGACTGTCGCGGGCGGACTGGCGACGCTTCCCGGCGGCCCGCGTATGGCTGCTGCGACGGGTCAGTTTGCCGTCAATCATGAACCGGGCCGCGGAGGCCGACGCCTTCGCCGAACGCTGCTTGGCGGCATCGAATCGGAGCGGCTGGTTGGCGGCCTTCGCCGTGAGCGCCGCGGGAGCGGCGACCGGCCGCCGCTTCTTGCCACGCTTCAGCTTCGCCGCCGGCGCCTTGGCCGCCTCGTGGGCAACGGCCGGGGCGGGCTTCGCAACGGCGGCGCCGGGCTTGGCTGTAGGTTTGCCTTTGGGCTTCGGTGAGCGGTTGCGGTTGATTTCAGCCTTGGCCGCGGCCAGCTTTTCCCTCATGCCGGCCCGCGTGGCGCGATGGCCCGCCGTGCGTGCGGCTTTCGTCACCTGCTTCGCGGCCGCCGGCTTGGCGGCGACAGACGAGAGATTACCACCGGCAAGGCGGGCCTGGATCCGCTCGATCGCAGCGGCAAAGGCGTCCGACTTTTCCCGGCTCCGTGCGTTGGCGGCGGCGGTGCCGGCGGCGACCGAACGCTTCGTCGTGCGGGCCTGCGTGGTGTGGAGACCGCGCCACTTGTCGCGGAGGCCGCGGGCGAGGGCGAGCGCACTGTCGAGTTGCTTCTGCGACGCGGCGAGGAGCTGTTTCCCGGCGGACGACTCCAGCACGTCCAACTCGGCGGATGTGAAGAGGTGGCGGATGCGATCGAGGCCGGGGACGCTGGATGACTTCGCCATGGAAAAATTCCTCGTGGGTGCGACGTGTGGTCATGCGGTCGGCCGCACCATGGGGCCGGGATCCGCAGTCGGCCGCGCGTCGCTGCGGCCAAGCCGGCAATCATCCGCTGGCCAGCCCCAAATTGGCAAGCGGTCGCGGCGTGTCGGCGGTGATGCGATCGGCAGTGCCGCTTGGGAACCAAGCCCACGACCAGCTCCGCCGGGCGAACGACAACGCCGGCGGTTCAGACAGGCGCCGTGGGCAGGGCCCGCGGATAAGCGGGCACCTGCGCCGAGGGCGGGTCGCGGCCTTCCTCGAGCCGCCACTGCTCCCGCTCCTGCTCCGAAGCGTAGAACGTCAGCCATACCGTCGCGTCCTCGGCTTCGCTGGCGCTGCAGTCCCAGTGGAAGAAGTTGTCGGGCATGTCGACCCGCTTTACGGCCGCCGGCAGGATGTCGCGACGGATCAGCGCGTAGAGTTCGCGGTCCGAAAGGTGGTCGGTGTACTCGAGGACCACCCGCTTGGCGAACAGCTTGTCGATCACCTGCCAGAGCCGCTCGTGCACCTGCTCATCGTCGAGCGTGCAGGCGGGTTGCATCGCCAGCGCCGGCTCGAACCAGCGAGCGATCGGCACCAGCGGGGCCTGTTCCCAGGCGAGCATCGACTCGAGGAATCGGTTTTCCGACTCCGTCGGCAGGAAGCGGAAATCGATCTCGAAGATCGCCTCGTCGAGATAGGGCTCGATCGCGTCGCGCAACTCGGCGTTGCGGAGCAGGCATGCGACTTCTTCCGGGTCGGGATGGTGTGCCAGGGCCATGCGGTGCGGTTTCCAGCGGTTCCTCGGTCGCACACCGCCAACCCACGTCGGCTCCGCGTGCTTCCGAAGACCGACGATACCAACGCCCAAGGCCCGTTCAACGATTTTTCATGGGTTTTGAAGCCATTTTTCGGGGGTCTGGCCCGCACGACCGCTACGACGTGACGAGTTTCCGCCGCCGCCCAACGCCCCCAGGATTGCCTGGATGCACACAGGGGCAGCGGGGAGCGGCCTCCGGTGGGCAAAATTGTTGGAGGCGAGCGGGTCGGCTGAAGCTCGCTGAGCGTATGCAATTTCGACCTTCTGGGATCGGTATCGACGTAAGTCGTCGGCGGAGAAATTGCAGCGCGAAGGCGACTTCTGCCGCCCGCAAGCCGGTGCGACTGCAAAACGGGTAAAGTGAAGATCCGCTTCGGGACGAAGCGGTCTACTTTTGACAGGCTGAAGCCTGTCCTACTTGGGGGGAGTCACGACAGGATCCCCTTCACCACGTGGCCGTGGACGTCGGTCAGGCGGAACTGGCGGCCCTGGTAGCGGAACGTGAGCTTCGTGTGGTCGATGCCCACGAGGTGCATGATCGTGGCCTGCATGTCGTGCACGTGGACAGGATCGGCCGTGATGTTCCAGGCGTAGTCGTCGGTCGAGCCGTAGACATGGCCCGGCTTCACGCCGCCGCCGGCCAGGAGCCAGGAAAACGCCCTGCCGAAGTGGTCGCGGCCCTTCGGATTGTTCGGATCACCCTGGCCAAATGGCGTGCGGCCGAATTCGCCACCAAAGATGACGAGCGTGTCATCGAGGAGGCCTCGATCCTTGAGATCCTGAACGAGCGCCGCCGTCGGGGCATCGGTGTCTTTGCACTGCTCCGCAAGCTGTGTGAAAAGATTGTTGTGTTGATCCCAGCCGGCGTGCATGAGCTGCACGAACCGCGTGCCCCGCTCCAAGAGCCGCCGCGCGATCAAGCAGTTGTATGCAAACGTGCCCTTCGTCTTCACGTCGGGCCCGTAGCGGTCGATCACGTGCT
>JBIIOK010000168.1:0-4604 GCA_044336985.1 Pirellulales bacterium
CCCGTCCGCGGCTCGGCGCCATCTCATTCTTGCACCGCTTCGGCTCGGCGCTGAACCACCACGTGCATCTGCATGTGTGTGCAACCGACGGCGTCTTCATGCCGGCTGTTGATCCGCTGGTTCAGGCTCGCTCGTCTGCTCGACGCCGCTGCGGCAGCCGACATGCTCGCCTGGGAGAACAGCGGGTTTTCCATCGACGCCAGTGTCCGGATCGCGCTCAATAGACCGCGACGTGCCGAGCTACTTTCAGAGCTTGGAACACCTGCTGCGGTATTGCGCCCGACCCCCCTTTGCATTGGAGCGACTGTCCGTGATCCGCGGCCCAGCCGGCCGCATCACCCAAGTGCGCTACGTGCTCCCGCGGCACTGCGTCACCATTTGGGCGGCCAACTGGGTCGGGCGGGGTCGTGGGCGGAAGTCCACGCGGCCGGGAGGGGGCTGTTGTGACGCGAATCCGAATCAAAAGCCCCGCTCGCACGACAACTCACGGATTGCGTGGGCGAAACTCATGGCGAGGGTGGGGGAGGAGTTTCCGCTTGAGTGCCCGAATTGCGGGGGTGACATCCGGCACATCGCGTTCAGACTGTTCTACGAGTGCGAAACCATCCCTGGCCTTCGCACTGTTGGCAACCTCCGGTTGCTGCGGACATCCTGTCCGCGATCCGGGGCCGATCCGGAAAATCCTCACGCACTTGGGCGAACCGCTCGAGCCACCTCCCGTCTCTCCCGCTCGTGGCCCGCCCACCGACTGGGGCGAGCTCGTGCAGATCCATGACGATCGCGACGTCTTTCAAGCGACGGATAGACGAGCTGCCCGTGATCGAAATTCACAGCCTCTGAGCGGTGCCGGACGCGACCCACGCATGTCGGGAAACTACGAACTGCGACGCGGTCTGCGCAGACGCGAGAAAAACGCCACCGAAGGAGGTGCGGGGCGTTTCGAGAAACCCGCTCCGGACGCCCGGGCCGCTCCTCCCGAGGCTCACGAGTCGCTCATCGGCCGGAAGACCGTTGCGGAAGTGCCATTGACCGGGCTATCCCTCTATCCCTCGGCGGCAGCGAGGCGCCTTTCCGAGCATTATCCAACGGTCGGTATTCAGGAACTCCCAAAGCCCGATGGTTGGATCATCGCCGGCGGGGGCTGCTGACGCGCCGCCGTAGGCCTTTCGCCCCGATCCCTGCGTATGATCATCGCTGCCCTCAGGGGACACAACTCATGGCCACCGTCCAGATCACGATTCCCGATGCCCTCGCCAAGGAGGCCGCTGCCGAAGGCTTGCTCGAGCCCGGCTTGATCGAAGCGATCCTGCGAGAAAGACTCGCGGCAGCCCGCGTAGCCAAGATGCAGGCGATGCGGTTCAAGTTCTCTCCAAGCGGATCACCTCCCATGACGGCCGAAGAGATCGAGGCCGAGATCAAGGCGTATCGTGCGGAGCGGCGCCGTGCGGCTGACGCTTGACAAGAGCCCAGGCGTCTCTGACCACACCTCGGGCAGCGGGTACCTGCTCAGCCGAGCAATTCGTCAATCGCCTCGATCAGTCGAGGAATGTCGATGTGCACCGCATCCCACAGGACGCGATGGTCGACCAGGTCGTAGCCGTGGATGAGGTGATCTCGCGTGCCCGCGATATCCTTCCAGGGGATATCAACACGGCGCTGCTTGAGTTCGTTTGGTAGTCGCCCGACGGCTCATGAATCTTCGTAGATTGTGACGGCTTCGCGGCGCACGGTCGGCTCGAGACGTGGGTCCAGTCGTGAGCAGAAGTCGACTTTCCGCCCAAGGATTCCTGCCAGTTCGTCGCCGTAGCCGAAGAAGCGAAATCCGATGCCTCGGGTTGCCTCCGGCTTGAAATCGGCGAGGACATCGACGTCGCTGCGAGCCGGATCGAAGTCATCGCGGAGCACGGAACCGAACACGCTCAGGCGAACGATGCCACGGTCGCGGCAGAAAGCCACCACGCGGTCACGGTCGAACTGGATTGGTAGTTTCTTGACGTCGGTAACCATTTGGCCGGTACCTCAGACTTCGATCGAGCCCGTCGCTGAACGTGCGGAGCAGCGAACCATGGCCGGGATGCCACGGCCGAGACGGCTGTGGCATCTCGCGCTCAAGATTTCACCTGCACCGCTCATGCGGTTCCATCGCGTTTTTTGGCTGCTTTGCGTGCGGCCGCCCTGCGGTCGTAGATGAGGGGGACGATAGCCTCGGCGGGGCCAGCCGTCGTCGCTGCTCCCGGGTTCGGACTCGCGTGAATCGAATCCCAGACCGGGACGGGAGCACCGTCGCGATCCGTCGGCCCCCCACGATCGAGCACCGCCAAAGCCGGCACGGCGTTGATCGTGAAGCGGGCAACCATCTGTGGGTTTTCGTATCCATCGACGTGTTGCTTTTGGATGACGACGTCGCCCACGAGGGCCCTGAGCACCTGAGCCGCCACGCCCACGTCACCCTGCAGCAGGTCGCGAAGCTTCCCGAGCGCGGCGACGACGTCCTTCTCCTTGACGCTCTTCACCTTCGGCCGGCGGCCAGCTCGCAGGAGCTCCTTGAGCTGCTCCCGCTTGGCCGCGAGCTGCCGACCCATCTCCTCGGCCTTGGCGAGCACCTTCGGATAGAGGTCGGCGCGATGTGCCTTCTTGGTGCGGTCCTTCGCTGTCCTGCCGAACGACTGAGCCGCAAGGTTGAGCTTCGCGCGAACGGCATCCGCCAACTCGTCGGGTAGAATTCGCAGGTGCGGCGATTCCCGAACGAGCCACTGGTCCTGCGGCAGTTTCACATAGCGAACCTTGCCGGTGTGCCGGTTCTTTTCCTGTCGCGTCGTTCGAAACACCTCGCGTCCGACGAGCCGCTCGCGGGAATACAGCTTGCGGATCATGTTGTCCGACCACGTCTGTCGGCCGCCGACCTTCTGCTCGTTGAAAAGCCGGGCCAGCTCGATCGGGCTCTTCCCCTCGCGGGCAATCATCTCGGCTCCCCGCACGATCCATGCCGCGGCCTCGGGATCGATCTCGACACGTTTCTCGATCGTGCCCTTGTGGGTGATCACAAGGTTGCCGTTGGCATCCTTCACGTCGACAAGCCGGTAGCCGACGCCGGGCGGCGAGACGTTGTCACCGCGGCGAAAGGCATCATCCATGCCCCGCTTCACCTTGGACCGCAACTGCGTGATGAATGCCTCGTTCATCGAGCCGAGCACGGGAAGCAGGAGCGAGGACTGGGGATTCGCGCTGTCGTAGCCGTCGCTGGCGCCGACGACACGGACGCCAGTCGCCTCCGCCAGTTCCCCGAGCCGCAGCGACTCGATCGTGTTGCGGCTCATCCGGGAGAGGTCGTCGATCAGGAACCATGCGGCTCGACCAGCGAGCTTTCGGCCGATGAAACCGTCAGGCGCCTGTTGGCGGTCGTCAACAAACCAGGTCGGTTCGTCAGGCTGTGCCGCGTGGCGGCGTCCGAGCCGCCGAGGGTGCGCGCCATGCTGGGTGCGATAGGGCAGCAGTTGAGGCGGTCGCCCCGGGAGCTCACGCGGCTGCGAAGTACCCTGAACGCGTTGTCGAAATTTGATTTCGGAAAGCTGGCCGCCCTGAAGCATGCAGCTGAATGGCAGGCTCGACTGGAGAGGTCGCGTGCGTCTGTTTCAGCATCCTGATTTCGGTCAGGTGATCCTGCGGGCGGGCCGCAGCCCGACGGTGACAGACCAATGCCATGACACTGGCGTAGGATCGAAACTGTTCGGCGATGTCCGGCTTTTCCGGATAGCATGCTATGAGTGGACGAGGTATATCTAAACGGGTATATTTGTTATGGCAGGGCCGCCAAGCCAATGAAGGGCAATCTGCGAGAGGTGACTGAGATCGTTTCCGACTACGACGGAGATGCTTTTCGGGCGATGTACACGACGCGGATCGGAGACGAGGTGTACGTCCTGCATACGTTTCAAAAAAAGTCAAAGAAAGGGATCGCGACGCCTCAGCATGAGCTGGATGTGATCGAAAGCCGGCTCAAGGCGGCACGTCAACTTCACGCGCAACGGGCCAGCGGGAAACAGAAGCGATGACGAAGACAAGACACGACAACGCAGAGTTTGCGATTGGTTCAGGCAACGTGTTTCGGGATCTCGGGCTTGATTCGCCCGAGGAAGAACTGACCAAGGCCGGGCTTGCCCTGCAGATTCACGACCGCGTGAAAGCGCTGGGGCTCAACGTGACGCAGGCGGCGCTGCGGCTAGGAATCCCGCAGCCCAAGGCGTCGCGGCTCCTTCGCGGTTACGCCGACGGTTTCTCGACGGAAAAAATGCTCACGTTTCTGACGAAGCTCGGTCAGGATGTCCGCGTCATCGTGTCGGATGCGGCCGGCAAATCCACAACGGGGCGATTGGTCTTCACGAGGGTTCCGCCGACCGGAGCCGGGGGCAGTCGTAAGCGTCGTTCCCATGTTGCGGCCAGGCGGCGCGCGTAAAGCCGCGTCATTCTGTTGCCGGTTGAAGGATAGCCCGGCCAATGGCACGTCCGCGACGTTCTTCCGGCTGACGGACTGCCGTTGAGCAGCGAGATTGGGTGCTTCGGCCGTCCGGAAGCGGTCCGCCAAAACGCCGTGCATCCCCGTGCGG